>JANOAH010000078.1:0-8101 GCA_031411075.1 Erythrobacteraceae bacterium | reverse complement strand
GGCTGTGCCACGACAACCTTAACGGCGCGTCAACCGCGCGGCGCTATGGCCCACTGCCAATGATCGATATTTTCACCCTCGCGCTCACGCATGGGCTGATCCTGCTGGCGCTGCTGCGCCTGCTGGCGCGCGACGAACTCGATGCCGAGGGCGGCGCCGCCACTGCGGGCAAGCCGTGGCACAAGCCGCTGCTGCCCGCCGCAACCGAGGCCGGCGATGCTTGACGTCGCCTTCCTCGGCTTCATCGCCGTGATCCTCGCGCTCGGCCTCAGGCGGCCGTTCGTGTGGGTGCTGGCCTATATCTACATCGATACCGTAGCACCGCAAAAGATCGGCTGGGGCGTGATCCAGTCGGTCCCGGTGTCGCTGATCGCGTTCGTCGCCGCGTTCGCCGGATACTTGCTACTCGACAGCAAGCAAGGCAGCCGGGTGACCTGGCGCCAGGGGCTGATCCTGGTGCTGCTGGCCTATTGCGGGATGACCACGTTTTCGGCTCAATACCCGGTCGAAGCGGCGGTCAAATGGGCCTGGGTGTGGAAGGCGCTGCTGTTCGCCGCGTTCCTGCCGCTGACGCTGCGCACGCGGCTCAGGATCGAGGCAGCGGCGCTGATCATGGTGCTGGGCATTGCCACGATCGTGATCAACGGCGGGATAAAGACCGTGTTCGGCGGCGGCGGCTATGGCGAGCTGGCACTGCTCGTCAACAACAACACCGGGCTTTACGAAGGCTCGATCCTGTCGACCGCGGCGATCGCCACGATCCCCTTGGCGCTTTGGCTGGCGCGGCACGGCACGGTGTTCCGGCCCGACTGGCGGGTTTACGGGTTTGTCGGCGGGCTGATTTTCGCCTGCCTGCTGATGCCGATCGGCACCGGGGCCAGAACAGGCCTTGTCTGCGCGGCGGTGCTCGGCGCCCTGATGCTTCGCTCGGTGCGTTACAAGGTGGTCTGGGCCGGCGCCGGTGCGCTGGCGCTGCTGGCCGCGGTGCCGTTCCTGCCGGCCAGCTTCACTGACCGGATGGGCACGATCACCCAGTACCAGGGCGATCAGTCGGCCTCGACCCGGGTGCAGGTATGGAAATGGACGCTCGACTACGTCAAGGACCGGCCGCTCGGCGGCGGGTTCGATGCCTATCTCGGCAACAGCGTCACCTACAACACCACCAAGGCGGTGGGCGAAGGCAATAACGTCACCATCGTCAGCACGCCGGTCACCGATCAGGCGCGCGCCTATCACAGCTCGTACTTCGAAATGCTCGGCGAACAGGGCTGGCCGGGCCTGATCATGTGGTTGCTGCTTCAGGGCGCCGGGGTGTGGCAGATGGAGCGGATCCGCTGGCGCTTCGCGCGGCAGGAGGATGGGCGCGCCAGCTGGCAATGGGGGCTCGCCACAGCGCTGCAGCAGGCGCAAGTCGTGTACCTCGTGGGCTCGCTGTTCGTCGGCATCGCCTTCCAGCCGTTCATCTTCATGCTGGTAGGCATGCAATGCGCGCTGTGGAGCTATGTCCGCCGCACCCAGGCCGTCGCGGTGAAGGCACGGTTCAAGCGGCACGAACAAGCGAATCCACTTCCCGCAAGCGGTTGATTGGGCGTAGACTTGGGCGATGGACGGATCGCCCTTCGGGATCGTCGAAATCCTCGGCCTCGCCGCCAGCATGAGCCTGCTCGCCGGCTGGCGGCTGTACCTTGTCGTGCTCGCTACCGGGATTGCGATGCGCAGCGGGCTGGTCCCGCTGCCCGAACACCTCGCCGGGCTGCAGGTGCTGGCCAATCCGTGGGTCCTGGGCGTGGCCGGGTTCGGCGCGCTGTGCGAATTCTTCGCCGACAAGATCGCCTGGCTCGACAGCGTGTGGGACACCGTCCACACCCTGATCCGCCCGGTCGGCGGGGCGCTGTTGGCGCTGGCGATCGTCGATCCGGCCGATCCGGCGATGCAGGTGGTGGCGTTCCTGCTCGGCGGCGGCGGCGCGCTTTTGGCGCATGGCGGCAAGGCGGGGGCGCGGGCGGTGGTCAATGCCAGCCCCGAACCGTTCAGCAACGCGGTTGTTTCGGCGGGTGAGGATGTCGCCACTGCCGGCTTGCTGTGGGCGGCGTACGAATATCCTTATGCGGCGGCGGGTATCGCCGCAGTGCTTTTGATCGCTGCGGTGGGGCTGCTGCTCCTGGCGCGCAAGGTGCTGCGCAGCCTGTTCCGACCGCGGTCTAGCGGTTAGCGGCGATCCACGCGTCGACCACCGGCGCAATCCGGTCGCGCCACTTACTGCCGTTGAAAATGCCGTAATGGCCGACATCGGGCGCCAGGAAATATTGCTTCTTCGCTTCGGGCAGATGTTCCGCCAGGTCGAGCGCGGCGCGGGTCTGGCCGATGCCGGAAATGTCGTCGCGCTCCCCCTCGATGGCGAGCAGTGCGGTGTCGCGGATTGCGTCGGGATCGATCGGCTTGCCGCGATGGACGAACTCGCCCTTGGGCAGTGAGTGGCGCTGGAACACGTGCTCGATCGTCTGCAGATAGAAGTCCGCGGTCATGTCGCAGACCGACAGGTATTCGTCGTAGAATCGCTTGGTCCCCGCGGCGCTTTCCTGATCGCCCCGGGTCAGGTGCTTGAACATCTCGTAATGGCTGATCAGGTGGCTCTGCAGGTTCATCGACAGGAACCCGGCCAGCTGCAGGAAGCCCGGATAGACCTGCCGCCCGGCGCCGGGATAATTGAGCGGCACCGTGGCCACGACATTGCTGGCAAACCAGCCGAGCGGGCGGCGCACCGCCACATCGTTGACCGAGGTAGGGCTGGCGCGGGTATCGACCGGGCCGCCCATCATCGTCAGCGAGGCCGGGCGGCACGGATCCTTGGCGGCGCCCATCACCGCGGTGGCGGCGAACGCCGGCACCGACGGCTGGCACACCGCGATCACGTGGGTGCGGCCGCGCTTGTCGTCGGTGCCGATGAAGCGCAGGAAATCGATCAGGTAGTCGATATAGTCGTCGAGGTCGAAGTGCCCGGCCGCGGTCGGCACCATTTTGGCGTCGGCCCAATCGGTGATCCACACCTCGTGCTGTTCGGCCATCCGCGCCACCGTGCCGCGCAGAAGCGTCGCGTAGTGGCCGCTCATCGGCGCGACGATCAAGAGCCGCGGGGCGTGCTTGGGCAGGCCGGCGCGGCGGAAATGGCGCAGCGATCCGAATGGTTTTTCGAACACCACGTCTTCGGCCAGCTTGTGCGCCTTGCCGTCCACCGTCACGCTCGGGAGATTGAACGCCGGCTTGCCGTGCTCCTCGTAGAAATTGGCGAACACCTTGAGCGCGCTGGCCATGATCGGGCCGGTCCCGAAATAGCCCATCGGCAGCGCCGGGTTGCTGAGCAGCTGGGCGCCGATGGCGGCCCAGTTGCTGGCGCTGTTCCACAACGATTTCTGCAGCTCGTAAGCGTCGTAGAGCAAGCGGCGATTCCCTGATGTCGGCCGGCGTTAGACCAAGATAGGAACAATGTTGCAACGCGCCATTCTTTCCCGTCCCCTCCTTTGTCCCCCTCCCGCAAGCGGGAGGGGAGAAGGGCGCTTCAATCCTTGGTAGCGATAGTCTAACCCCCGCGCGCCATGGCCCGCCGCCCGACCAAGCCCGACGTCGAACCTGCCGCCTCGCTGGGGCCGCTCAGGATGATCTTCGCCGCCGCGGCGAACTATCCGGGCAAAGTCGCGCTGGCGCTGGTGGCGCTGATCGTCACCGCGGCGGCGACGCTGGCGATCCCTTCCGCCTTCCGCCTGATCATCGACCGCGGCTTCGTCGCCGGCACCGATCCGGCCGAGATCGGGCGCTGGTTCCGCTACCTGTTCCTGATCGTGGTGGTCCTGGCGCTGGGCACCGCGTCCCGGTTCTACTTCGTCTCGTGGCTGGGCGAACGGGTGGTCGCCGACATCCGCCTCGCCGTGCAGCGCAACCTCCTGCGCCTGTCGCCCGGGTTCTTCGAGGAGAACGCACCAAGCGAGATCGCCAGCCGGATGACCGCCGACACCGCGCAGATCGAACAGGTCGTCGGCACCACCATCTCGGTGGCGCTGAGGAACGCGCTGATGGCGCTGGGCGGGATCGGCTACCTGCTTTACCTCGCCCCGGCGCTGACCGCGCTCTTGGTGATCGGGGTGCCGCTGGTGCTGCTGCCGATCGTCTGGTTCGGCCGGCGGCTGCGCACGGTCTCGCGCGAAAGTCAGGATCGGGTGGCGACTATCGGTTCGCGCGTGGCCGAAGTGCTGGGCGCGATGAAGATCGTCCAGGGCTTCAACCAGGAAACGCGCGAGGCCGGCCGCTTTGCCGAGGCGGTCGAGGATACCTTCGCCAGCGCGCGGCGGCGGATCGTGCTGCGTTCGGTGATGACCGGGATCGTCATCACGGTGATCTTCGGCGCGGTCACCGCGCTATTGTGGCGCGGGGCGATCCAGGTGGCCGAAGGGACGCTGTCGGGCGGCACGATCGCTGCGTTCGTGCTGACCGGGGTGATGGTGGCGGGCGCGCTCGGCTCATTGACCGAAGTCTATGGCGACCTGCTGCGAGGCGCCGGCGCGGCCAGCCGGCTCAACGAATTGCTCAAGGCCCAGCCCGACATTGCCATGCCGGCCCGGCCGCTGGCCCTGCCCGAACCGCCGCGCGGCGCGCTGGCGTTCCAGAACGTCACCTTCCGTTATCCGACCCGGCCCGAGACCGCCGCGCTGGCCGACTTCGACCTGACCATCGAGCCGGGCGAGACGGTAGCGATCGTCGGCCCGTCGGGCGCCGGCAAGTCGACCGTGTTCCAGCTCGCCGAACGGTTCTACGATCCGCAAGTCGGCACCATCCGTCTCGACGGCGTGCCGCTCACGCAAGTCGATCCGGGCGAGGTGCGCCGGCGCCTGGCGCTGGTGCCCCAGGAAGGCACGCTGTTCGCCGCCAGCGCGCGCGACAACTTGCGCTATGGTTGCTGGGACGCAAGCGAGGACGCGATCTGGGACGCGGCGCGCGCGGCCAACGCCGAAAGCTTCCTCAAGGCGCTGCCGCAACGGCTCGACACCTTTCTGGGCGAAGGCGGGGCGCGGCTCTCGGGTGGGCAGCGCCAGCGCGTGGCGATCGCCCGCGCCCTCCTGCGTGATGCGCCGATCCTGCTGCTCGACGAAGCGACCAGCGCGCTCGATGCCGAAAGCGAGCGGCTGGTTCAGCAGGCGCTCGAGCGGCTGATGGAAGGGCGCACCACGCTGGTCATCGCCCACCGCCTCGCCACCGTGCGCGCGGCGGACCGGATCGTGGTGCTGGACGGCGGGCGGATCGTCGAACAGGGCACGCACAAGAAGCTCAACGCGGCCGGCGGGCTCTATGCGCGGCTGGCGGCGCTGCAGTTCGACGACATCGCTGCGGCGTGAGCGCGATTGCAGAGCGGTTTCCAACCCGGTATCGCGTGAAACTGCATTGCTAACACCAAGGGTTGCCCCGACATGACCAAATCCATTTTCGCCCTCGGCGCGTCGCTTGCCGCGCTGGTCGCCGCCTGGCCCGCCACCGCGCAAGAAGAACCGCGCGATCTTCCTGAAATCGTCACCGGCGCCTGGGGCATCGACCTCACGCAGATCGATTCCGCGGTCGATCCGGGCGACGACTTCTTCGCTTATGTGAATGGCAAGTTCTTCGCCGTGAACCCGATCCCGCCGCAGTACACTTCGATGGGCGTGGTCGCGATCATGCGCGACGATACCCGCGCCAACATGCGCCGGCTGGTCACCTCGCTGATCGCCGCCAATCCGGCGCCCGGCAGCAACGAACGCCGCGTCGCCGATGCCTACGCCGCTTTCATGGACACCGACGCGATCGAAGCGCGCGGGATGGCGCCCGCGATGCCCTACCTGCATCGGATCTGGGACGCGCCCAATCTTTCCAGCCTGCTCAGCCTGACGGCGACGCCGGGTTATCCCGCGCTGATCAGCCCCGGCATCACGGTCGATGACCTCGATCCCAACAAGTACGCCGTGACGATCGGCTTCAACGGTATGGGCCTGCCGGGCCGCGAGTACTACCTCGACAGCTCACCCCGCGCGGTCGCGATCCAGACCGCCTATCGCGACTATCTTACCCTGCTCCTCGGCAAGGCCGGCTACGACAATCCGCGGGCGGCGGCCGAGGCGGTCTATGCGTTCGAATACCTGGTGGCCGAGGTTGAATGGGCCCCGGTAATGATGCGCAATGCCGATCTCACCTACAACGTCCTCACTGCCGCCGAGCTCGAACGCCTGGTCCCGGGGTTTCCGATCGAAGCGATCCTCGCCGCTCGCCACGTCGACAATCGGACAACCTTCCTGGCGCCGCAATTGCCGCCCACGACCGAAGAAATCGCCACGCTCGGGCTGACGCCGGCTCAACTGGCGCAAATGGGTGGCGGGCTGCCGGCGATGATGCGGCTGGTCAGCGAAACCCCGCTGGCGACGCTGAAGGCCTATCTGGCGGCGCAATTCGTCAGCGGATACGCCGCCGTCCTGCCCAAGGAAATCGACGACGCGCGCTTCGCCATGTTCGACCGGCTGATATCCGGCCGGCAGGAACAGCAGCCGCGCTGGAAGCGGGCCATCGCCACGGTCGAAGGGCAGGTCGGCGAACTGCTCGGCGCGAGCTATGTCGAGCGCTATTTTCCGGCCGCGAACAAGGCGGCGATGGTCGATCTGGTCGAGAACCTGCGCCGGGCCATGGCGCTCAACATCGAAGACAGCCGGTGGATGGGCGCCGCCACCAAAACGCAGGCCCAAGCCAAGCTGGCCGCGTTCGATCCGCGTATCGGCTATCCCGCTACCTTCAAGACCTACGAGGGGCTGGCGATCGCGGCCGACGATCCGCTCGCCAATGCGATGGCGGCGTCCGCGTGGAACTACGATTACGATCTCGACCGGATCGATCGGCCGGTGGACCGGGCCGAATGGCCCTATGGCCCGCAGACGGTCAACGCCTCGTATTCGCCCAGCTTCAATTCGATCACCTTCCCGGCCGGTTACCTGCAGCCGCCCAATTTCAACATCAGCGCCGATCCGGCGGTCAACTATGGCGCCATCGGCGCGACCATCGGCCATGAAATGGGCCACGGGTTCGACGATCAGGGGTCGAAATACGATGCCACCGGGTCGCTGCGCAATTGGTGGACCGATGCCGATCGCCGCGCCTTCGATCGCCTCACGGCGCGCCTGGCTGGCCAGTACGACAAGTTCTGTCCGCTCGACGACGGCCAGACCTGCGTCAACGGCAACCTGTCGCTGGGCGAGAACATCGGCGATCTGGCCGGGCTCGAGATGGCCTACCGCGCCTATCACCTGTCGCTGGATGGCCGCGATGCGCCGGTGATCGACGGGTTGACCGGCGATCAGCGCTTTTTCCTCAGCTACGCCCAAGCGCATCGCAGCAAGTGGACCGAACAGCTGATGCGTAACCTGATGCTGACCGATCCGCACGCGCCCGACATTTTTCGCGTCAACGGCGTGGTCCGCAATATCGACGCCTGGTACCGCGCCTTCAACGTCACGCCCGACGATGCGCTATACCTGCCGCCGGCGGAGCGGGTGCATATTTGGTGAGGGCCGCGCGGCGGGCGGTTGACTCGACCGCCCGCCGGTTCTTCAAGCACCCCGCATGGGCCTCTACCTCACCGCCATCCTGCTCGGCATCGTCGAAGGGCTGACCGAATTCCTGCCGGTCTCCTCGACCGGGCACCTTATCCTCGCCACCGAGCTGCTCGGCTACGACGCCGACAAATGGTCGGTGTTCAACATCGCCATCCAGCCGGGCGCGATCCTGGCGGTGGTGGTGCTCTATTGGCGCACCTTCTGGGATGCGTTCACGGGCCTCTTGCGCTGGCAGGCGCAAGCCGTGGCGTTCGTGCGCAACTTGCTGGTGGCGTTTGTCCCGGCGGTGGTGATCGGGCTCGCGCTGGGCGACCGGATCGACGCGTTGCTGGAAAGCGCCGCGGTAGTCGCCTGGGCGCTGATCGTCGGCGGGATCGCCATCCTGGTGGTCGAACGCTTCGCCGCGCCGACCCAGGGCGGCGGTGTGGCGCAGGTCAGCCTGCGCCAGGCGCTCGGCGTCGGCCTGGTGCAATGCCTGGCGA
>JANOAH010000077.1:0-2045 GCA_031411075.1 Erythrobacteraceae bacterium | reverse complement strand
CCTCGTCGCAGACCTTCGGGCGCAGGGCCTCGGCAATGTCCTCGCCGATCGCGGCCCCCGGCTGGACCGAGCCGCGCTGCGCCGGGCCCGCGACGCGTTCACCGCACTGGCGGACGACGAAGGCCGCGTTACCGAGACCTTTGAAATCCTCACCCTCAGCGGTTGGCGTTGATCGCCGCCTGAGCCGCCGCCAGCCGGGCAATCGGCACGCGGTACGGTGAGGCCGACACGTAGTCCAAGCCCTGTTCCTCGCAGAACGCGATGCTTGCCGGATCACCGCCATGTTCACCGCAGATGCCGAGCTTGATGTCCGGGCGCGTCGCCCGACCGCGTTCGGCGGCGAGCCCAACCAGTTGGCCGACGCCCTCGATGTCGAGGCTGACAAACGGATCGCGCGCGAAGATGCCCTGTTCGACATAGGCCGACAGGAACTTCGCCGAATCGTCGCGGCTGAGGCCCAACGTCGTCTGCGTCAGGTCGTTGGTGCCGAACGAGAAAAACTCGCCCACTTCGGCGATTTCGCCAGCCATCAGCGCGGCGCGGGGCAGTTCGATCATCGTGCCGACATGGTACGAGATCGTGCGGCCCTTCTCCTCGAAGACCTGCGCGGCGGTGCGGTCGACCAGCGCTTTCAGTATCTCGAGTTCCTTGCGCGTGGCGACCAGCGGGATCATCACTTCGGGCACCGGTGCATCGCCGGTTTGCGCAACGTCGCAGGCGGCTTCGAACAGCGCGCGGACCTGCATTTCGTAGATTTCGGGGAAGGTAATTCCCAGACGGCAGCCGCGATGGCCAAGCATCGGGTTGAATTCATGCAGCTCCCCGGCGCGGCGCTTCAGCGTGGGAACACCGATACCGATGGCCTCGGAAAGCTCCTCGAACTCGGCATCGGCGTGCGGCAGGAATTCGTGCAGCGGCGGATCGAGCAGGCGCACGGTCACCGGCAGGCCGGCCATGACCTCGAAGATCGAATGGAAGTCAGCGCGCTGTTCGGGAAGCAGCTTGGCCAGCGCGGCGCGGCGGCCGGTCTCGTCCTCGGCGAGGATCATCTGGCGCACGGCGGAAATGCGGCTTTCCTCGAAGAACATGTGCTCGGTGCGGCACAGGCCAACGCCCTCCGCACCAAAGCCCCGCGCGGTGCGGCAGTCATCAGGCGTCTCGGCATTGGTACGCACTTTCATGCGGCGGTGCCGGTCAGCCCATTCCATCAGTACGCCAAAGTGGCCTACGAGCTCGGGCTCGATGGTCGGGACCTTGCCTGCCATGATCTGCCCGGTCGAGCCATCAAGCGTGATAACATCACCCTCGGCAAGGTCACGTCCGCCGATCTTCAGCGTGCGGCTCGCCATGTCGATCGACACGCAACTCGCCCCCGAAACGCAAGGGCGCCCCATGCCGCGCGCCACGACTGCGGCGTGGCTGGTCATGCCGCCGCGCGCAGTCAGGATGCCGCGCGCCGCGTGCATGCCGTGAATGTCCTCGGGGCTGGTCTCGACCCGCACAAGGATCACCGCATCGCCGCGTTCGGCGCGCTTTTCCGCCGTATCGGCATCGAGCACGATCGCGCCCGAGGCCGCGCCGGGGCTCGCCGGAAGGCCCTTCCCCAGCACGTCGCGCGGGGCGGAGGGATCAAGCGTCGGGTGCAGCAACTGGTCGAGCGCCATCGGATCGATGCGGCAGATTGCCGTCTTCTCATCGATCAGGCCTTCCTCGACCATCTCCACTGCCATGCGCAGCGCAGCCTTGGCGGTGCGCTTGCCCGACCGGGTCTGGAGCATCCACAAGTGCCCGCGCTCGACGGTGAACTCGATGTCCTGCATGTCGCGGTAATGCTTTTCGAGCAGGTCGAACACGGCAGCGAGCTCGCCATAGGCAGCCGGCATCGCCTCTTCCATCGATAGCGGCTTGGCCCCGGCCTTTTCGCGCGCGTCCTTGGTCAGGTACTGCGGCGTGCGGATGCCGGCGACAACGTCCTCGCCTTGCGCATTGACCAGCCATTCGCCGTAATAGGCGCGCTCGCCGGTCGCCGGATCGCGGGTGAAGGC
>JANOAH010000076.1:0-4019 GCA_031411075.1 Erythrobacteraceae bacterium | reverse complement strand
GTCCAGCCGCAGGTCGGCCATGACGAACAGGCTGTCGCGAGCGATGTGCCTTTGCTCTTCGTCGTCCATTTGCCTGGTCTGCATTCCTTCAGAGGCTTCGGCGAGGGGCTACTCACCGGTTGCGTCCGATTGTAATAACGTCGCTGTGAGGCAATGATAAACGGCTTTGACAAACAAAGCCTTAAAATGGATTCATTTTTTGCCGCGCCAAGGCCTGACAATTCCTCGGTTCAGGCGCGTTGCCCAGCCTTAATCGTCGCGGGAAACTTTCTCACGGCGCTCGTGCGCTTCCTGCGCCTCTACCGTCATCGTTGCGATCGGGCGGGCAATCAGCCTGCCGAGACCGATTGGCTCGCCTGAGACCTCGCAATAGCCATATTCGCCCTCCTCGATCCGGCGTAGCGCAGAATCAATCTTGGCGATCAGCTTGCGCTGGCGGTCGCGGGTTCGAAGTTCGATGCCCCAGTCGGTTTCGCTGGAAGCCCGGTCGTTGAGATCAGGTTCGCGGATCGGGCCGTCCTGAAGCTGCTGAAGCGTGTCCGCTGCAGCGTCAAGAATTGACTTTTTCCATTCAAACAACAGACGGCGAAAATAGTCGAGCTGTTGCTCGACCATATAGGGTTCGCCCTCGTTGGGAATATAGCTCCCTCCGATTGCCCGCTTGGCTTTGGCCAGAACATCTATCTCGTCGGCAAATCCGATTGGCATCGTAAACTCCGCAACAGGCCATTCCCGACCGTGTGCGCCCTGTTGTCCCGAACATTTCCGGCGACCGTCAGCGTCCCAAGGCTGCCGGGCGTATAGCAGGGGCCGGAACACGCACAAGCGGCAATCCGGCCCGGTCACGTATTTTATGCAAGCGCCCGTGCGATCAACCATTTGCGCTGACCCAACATTTTTCGTCCTGGCATTAACCGGTTGTTTACCACGTTGGACCAGCTTGCAGTTGTCGGCGTTCAACAGGGGACTTTGCCGGCGCTGAAGGGGTAAGAGAACATGGATACTGCCTGGACCGAAAAAGGCACTTTCGCCAACGCGATACCGCTCGATTTTGACAATGCCGATCTGCTCGTGGCCAACTGCCTCGCAGCTGCCGTCAATGGCGATACCGATGCCTACTTTGACTTGGGCGTTGCCTTCTCGACAGCGAGCCACGGCGTTTCGTGCGACCTGATCGAAGCGCACAAGTGGTTCAATCTGGCAGCAGTCGGCGGCCACGCCGAAGCACAGATGTGCCGGGCGGACATTTCCGAAGAAATGACTGCACGCGAAATCGCCGAAGCCCAGCGCCGCGCGCGCCAGTGGCTGGCCGAAGGTAGCCGCCGCGCCGCCTAGTCGCGTCTGAACGGGGTTCGCTCACCCAATAGCATCTGATCCTGCGCCACGCCGCGGCGTTCGCGGTCGAGAAAATCGGCCACCGCGGCGCGAAAGCCCGGATCGGCGATGTAGTGGAACGACGTGGTCCGCACCGGCTCGTACCCCCGGGCCAGCTTGTGCCCCCCTTGCGCCCCGGCCTCCACGCGCGAGAGCCCAAGTTCGATCGCCGCGTCGATGGCGCGATAATAACATAGCTCGAAATGCAGGAACGGCTTGTCGACCCGGCAGCCCCAATAACGCCCGTAAAGCGCCTCCCCACCGATGAAATTGAGCGCGCCGGCGATCGGCCGCGCACCCTCGAAGGCCAGGACCAGCAGCACCGCCTCGCCCAGCCGCTCACCGATCAGGTCGAACGCCGCCCGGGTGAGGTACGGGCTGCCCCACTTGCGTGCGCCGGTATCCTGGTAAAAATGCCAGAACGCGTCCCAGTGCTCGGGCCGCAGGTCGGGGCCGGAGAAAGCGCGGATCTCCACGCCCTCGTTGGCCGCAGCGCGTTCCTTGCGGATCACCTTGCGCTTGCGCGACGACAGCGCGGCGAGGAACGCATCGAAGCTGGCATACCCCCGGTTGAGCCAGTGAAACTGGATGTCGCTGCGCTCGAGCCAGCCGGCCGCGGCAAACAGCGCGTGCTGCGCCGGCTCGACGAACGTCGCGTGCGCCGACGAGAGGACATGCCGCCGGCACACCTGCTCGACCGCGCCGAGCAGTGGCGCCGCATAGGCGGGATCGCTTAGCAACAGCCGGGGCCCGGTGGCCGGCGTGAACGGCGCGGCGATCTGCAGCTTGGGATAGTAATTCCCGCCGGCGCGATGCCAGGCGTCGGCCCAGCTGTGATCGAACACATATTCGCCCTGGCTGTGATCCTTGAGATAGGCGGGGACGGCGCCGAGCAGGTGGCCGCGCGCATCTTCGAGCAGCAGCGGCGCCGCGCTCCACCCGGTGCCGGGGCCGACGCTGCCCGACTCTTCCAGCGCGGTGAGGAACGCGTGGCGCATGAACGGATTGACCGGCCCGGCCAGCGCGTCCCACTCGGGCGCGGCCACCTCGCCAACCGAAGTCGCGATGCGGACTGTCAGATCGCCGTCGGTCATGAGGCCAAGCTAGGGACGGCCGAGCGCCGCCGCCAGCCCTTCGGCTTCGGCAATCGGCGCATCGGCATGGGCGCGCGCCATAGCGAGCCGGGCGTGGTCGCTGACGGTCCAGGTCAGCAAGGGCAGCCCGCGCGCCCGCTGCGCGGTGGCAAACCGGCTCGGCAGATCGCGCACGTCGTAAGCGAGAAAGTGGGGCCGGGCGCGCCTCAGCGCGTAGTGGCGCTGCAGCAAGGTCGCCTCGCGCTCGCTCACCACCAGCCCGCGCACCGTGGCCGGCGCGTTGCGGGCGAACCAGCGCACCATGCGCGGATCGAAGCTCATCGCTGCCACCGGGCCGCGATAACCCGCCAGCGCCCCCTTTACGGCCCGGCACAGCGGCGCGTACGGCACGTCGCGCTTCGACTTGAGCTCGATCAGCAGCGGCACCGCGCCGCCGACCGCCCCGAGCAGCGCTTCGAGGCGCCAGATCGGATCGTCGCCGCCGCCCAGCCGCATCGTCTCCAGCTCAGCCGACGGACGCTGGCGCACCAGGCCGCGCTCGGGGGTTAGCCGCTCAAGCTCCCAATCGTGGAACACCATCGCCGCGCCATCGGCGCTGACCTGAACGTCGCATTCGATGCCGAGGCCCGCTGCGATTGCGGCGCGAAAGGCGCTCGGCGAATTCTCGATCCGTCCGTCGCCATGCCAGCCGCGGTGCGCGTAGATCGCGCCGCGCAGCCAGCCGGCCCGCGCCGGATCAGTCGCGGATGGCGACGATGGCATCGACTTCGACCGCCGCGCCCAGCGGCAGCACCGGCACGCCGACCGCGCTGCGCGCGTGCTTGCCCGCCTCGCCGAAGACCTCAGCCATCAGTTCGGAGGCGCCGTTCGCCACCTTGGGCTGATCAGTGAACGCGCGGTGCGAATTGACGAACGCGCCGAGCTTGATCACCTGCTCGATCCGGTCGAGCGAACCCAGCGCCGCCTGAAGCTGCGCCAGAAGCATCAACCCGCAGGCCCGCGCCGCGCGGTACCCGTCTTCGAGCGACACGTCCTCGCCCAGCCGCCCGGTGACGAGCTTGCCCTCGACGAACGGCAACTGCCCCGAAACGTAAGCCCGGCGGCCGTCGACCACCACCGGCACATAGGCGGCGACGGGCGCCGCGGCTTGCGGCAGTTCAAGGCCCAATTCGGCCAATCGTTCGGCAATGCTCATCGCGCGTCTCCATGCAATTGTTGCTGCAGCCAGGGCAAGGCCTCGGCCCAGCTATCGATCCGGGCATCGGCGTGTCCCGCTTGGTGCGCGCAGGGGATCAGCCCGGCAATCAGCGGCTCGCCGCAGAAATGCAGCCGGATAGTCTCGGGCACGACTTCGGCGGCCGAGCTGTGATGCTGGGCCAGATCGTCGACGAACGCGAACCGGCTCGGCGCGTATTCATCGACGATGCGCTTGAGCGCCGCGCCTTTCGGGCCCTGGTTGGTGAACACGCGCAAGTCGATCCCGTGATCGCGCAGCTGCGCGGTGCGCATGGCCTGGAAATCGTCGGTCAGATTGGTCAGCACCACGACGTC
>JANOAH010000075.1:0-1819 GCA_031411075.1 Erythrobacteraceae bacterium | reverse complement strand
CAGCGACTGCGGCCTCTACACTCAGCGCATCATGGTCCACCCGAGCCTGCTCAAGAGCGTCGCCGCGGTCGATGAGGACAAGGGCGTGGTGCTGCTCTGGATGAACTTCGGCTGGACCGATAGCTATGGCCCCGGCAAGGCTTTGGTGACGTACGAAGCGTTCAAGATCGGCGGCGGCGAGATTCAGGCGATCAACGCGTTCTTTCCGACCCTGCCGATCAACACCCCGCGCGCCTGGCCTTCGCTCGAACCGGTCGATTGAGGGCCGTGCGCTGGCCGAAACGCCGCGCCGTCAGGATCGGGCGCGTGGTTCGGGCGTTGGCGGGGCAGTGGCGGGATCGATCACCCAGCTTCGCGATTTGCGCACCGGCCGGACGCCATGGGATGGCCGCGCGCTGCCGGCGTTGCCGACGCAGCCGCTGCGCCGCTCGCTACGCTGCGATGTGGCGGTGGTCGGCGCCGGCATTTCAGGCGCCCTGATCGCCGAGGCGCTGAGCGAAGCGGGGCTGCAGGTCGCAATCCTCGATCGGCGCGGGCCGATCCTGGGCTCGACGCCCGCGTCGACCGCGATGGTCCTCTATGAACCCGACACGCCGCTCGGCACGATCGCCGGACGAATCGGGCAGGAACGCGCGACGCGGATCTGGCGGCGCGGGCGGCTGGCGGTGGCGGCGCTGCGTGAGCGTGCCGAGCGGCTGGGGGTGCGCGCCGGGCAAGCCAGGGTGCCGACGCTGTATCTCGACGGAAATATTCTCGATGGGGCGGGGCTCGAGCGCGAGGCGGAGTTGCGGCGCCAGGCCGGGTTCGAGGTCGAGCATCTCGGCCCGGCGGCGCTGGCTGACCGCTTTGGCATCCGCCGCCGCCATGCGCTGGTCAGCCGCGCAAATTTCACCTGCGATCCGCGCCAGCTGACCGCGGGGTTTCTGGCCGCGGCGCTGGCGCGCGGTGCCCGGCTTTACGCGCCGGTCGATGTCAGCGCGATCGAGGCGGGCGCCAACGGGGTCACGCTCGGCACGGTGGGCGGTCCCGAAGTGCGCGCCGGTCATGTCGTTCTGGCGACGGGCTACGAACTGGCCAAGGGCGTGCCGCGGCAGGGCAGCAGCGTGCTTTCCACCTGGGCCATCGCCACGCGGCCGCAACCGCGGGCGCTGTGGGCCGAACGGGCGATGATCTGGGAAGCGGGCGATCCCTATCTCTACGTGCGCGCCGGGCCGCGCGGCGAGGTGATCTGCGGCGGCGAGGACGAAGCGTTCGCCGATGCCGAGGCGCGCGATGCGCTGATCGCCGGCAAGGCGGCGACACTCAGCCGCAAGCTGGCCCGGCTGCTGCCGGGGATCGAGGCTACCCCGGCGATGGCCTGGGCCGGCAGCTTCGGCGCGGCTCCGCTCAGCCTGCCGACGATCGGCCAGGTGCCCGGAATGCGCCGGGTCTATGCAGCGATGGGGTATGGCGGCAACGGCATCACTTTCTCGATGATCGCGGCGCAATTGCTGCGCAACCTGATCACCGGCGGCCACGATGCCGACGCCGACCTGTTCGGATTTTCCGCCAAGCGCGATTGAGCCGCGGCATTGCTCCGCGCCGCGCAGCCGCTAGGGTATGCGCCGGAGAGGGGAAGTGCGATGGGTCGGTGGGCGTTCGCAACGGGGCTTGCGCTGATGGCGGCCTCGCCGGCGTTGGCCCAGGCCGACCCCGGCCCGATCGCCGTCCACGGCAACAAGCAGACCTTCGAGATCGCCCCGGTGCTGCTGGCGGCCGACGCGTTCTATCCGGGCGAAGCGAGCGTGCGGATGGGCGGCATTCCCAATCTGGTGGGTGA
>JANOAH010000074.1:0-6650 GCA_031411075.1 Erythrobacteraceae bacterium | reverse complement strand
TACTTGAGCGCCAGGGGGCATGCGCTAAGGCGCATCCCCTCATGACCGCGCACAAACCCGGCGATCCGACCACGCTCAACCGGCTCTACGGGCGCGCCAAGGGCAAGCCGCTGCGGGCCGGACAGCAGGCGCTGGTCGATGGGCTGCTGCCGCGGATCGCGGTGCCGGCGCAGGGCCCGATTACCGCCGAGCGCCTGTTTGGCCACGATTGCCCGCTCCATTTCGAGATCGGCTTCGGCGGCGGCGAGCATCTGGCGGCGCGGGCCGACCTGTTGCCCGATCACGGCTTCATCGGCTGCGAGCCGTTCTTGAACGGCGTGGCACAGGCGCTGGTGCACCTGTCCGGCGATCATGGTGCGCACCCACCGCTCGGTAATGTGCGGCTGCACCATGGCGATGCGCTCGAGGTGCTCCAGCGTGTGCCCGATGGGGCGCTGTCGTTCGTCTACCTGCTCCACCCCGATCCCTGGCCCAAGGCGCGGCATGCCAAGCGGCGGATGATGAACGATGGGCCGGTCAACCTGATCGCCGCCAAGCTCAGGCCGGGCGGGGAATTCCGCTTCGGCACCGACCACCCGGTCTACCTGCGCCATGCGCTGATGGTGATGCGCCGCCATGCCGACACATTCGAGTGGCAGGTCGACGGCCCGGCCAGCTGGCAACAGCGACCCGGCGGATGGAGCGAGACGCGGTACGAGGCCAAGGCGCGGGCTCAAGGCCATGAAGTCTGGTATTTCCGCTATGGCCGGCGATGAATTCGAGGAGAATGGGTATGACTGAACGCCGCGCGCTGATCGTGGGCGCATCCCGCGGGCTTGGGCTGGGGCTCGCCCAGCAGCTCGCCGCGCGCGGCTGGGCGGTGATCGCGACCGAGCGCAGCCACAGCGCCGATCTGGCCGCGGCGGCCGCCGACGCAGCGATCGAGGTCGCCACCGCCGACGTTACTGATAATGCCAGCCTCGCCGCATTGGCCGCGCCGCTAGGCGACAAGTCGCTCGATCTGGTGCTGGTCAATGCCGGAGTGATCGGCCCGCCGCACCAATCGGTCGAGGGGGCAAGCGAGGCCGAGGTTGGGCAGTTGATGATGACCAACGCGGTCGGTCCGGCCAGTGCCGCGACCAAGCTCTTGCCCAAGCTCAAGGATGGCGGCGTGCTGGCTTTCATGACCTCGGGCATGGGGTCGATCAGCACTTCGGCGGGCGGCTATGCGCTCTATCGGATGAGCAAGGCGGCGCAGAACATGCTCGCCCGCGACCTGTCCGAGCAAGGCGCCAAGGCGCGCGGCATCGCCGTGCTGTCGCTCAATCCCGGCTGGGTGCAGACCGATATGGGTGGCCCCGGCGCCACGCTCACGGTCGAGCAAAGCACAGGCGCGATGGCCGACCTGCTCGAAGCACCCCACCCTGCCGAGCACCGCTTCGTATCCTACGACGGCAGCGAAATCGCCTGGTAGGCACCGGCCGGCGCGACTGCCCCACATCCGCCGTAATGCCTGCGGAAAAGTCCCGCTTCGACGCGGCCATGATTCTCTTCCTGTTTGGTTGAGAATTGCGGCGGTAGCCCTCACGTCGTCACAGGGGAGAGCTGACCGGCCATGCATTTCGGTGATTTCGACCTGGCCGCGCTGCTGCCGTTCATCGCCGTGGGCTTTGCCGCGCAACTGGTCGACGGGGCGCTCGGCATGGCGTTCGGGGTGATCTCGAGCACGCTCCTGGTCGGCGTACTCGGCGTGCCGCCCGCCCTCGCCTCGCAGCGCGTCCACGTGGTCGAATGTTTCACCACCGGCGTTTCCGGCATCAGCCATCTGCTCCACCGCAACATCGATGGATGGCTGTTCGCCCGGCTGGTGATCCCGGGCATGATCGGCGGATTTGCCGGCGCTTACCTGGTGTCGAACATCGATGGTGCGCTGGTGAAGCCGTTCGTGCTGCTCTACCTGACCGCGATCGGCCTCTACCTGCTGTGGCGCGGACTGATGTATCCGCCCAAGCTTCAACGGGCGAAACTGGTTGCGCCACTCGGCCTTGTCGGCGGGTTCTTGGATGCGGCTGGCGGCGGCGGCTGGGGACCGGTCGTCACCTCCAACCTGCTGATCCAGGGCGCCGATCCGCGCAAGGTGGTCGGCACGGTCAGCGCGTCGGAATTCTTCCTCACCGTGACGATCTCGGCGGCTTTCATCTATCACCTGGGCTTCGCCGACCTGGCTGGCGCCACGCTCGGCCTGCTGATCGGCGGCTTGCTCGCCGCCCCGCTCGGCGCCTGGGCGGCCAAGCATTTTCCGGCCAAACAGATGCTGATCCTGGTCGGGATCGTGCTGACGCTGACCAGCGCCTACGGCGTCTATTCGGCCTGGGGCTAACCCACCACGCCCGCCGCGGCGAGCACCGCCAGGGTCAGCACATCGGGCGCGGTCGAGGTCATCGCGGCGATCTGCACCGGCTTTTCCATCCCGATCAACATCGGCCCGATAGTGGCGTTGCCGGCCAGTTCGCGCAGCAGCTTGGCCGACAGGTTGGCCGATTGCAGCCCCGGCATGACGAGGACATTGGCCGGGCCCGACAGACGGCTGAACGGGTAGAGTTCCATCACCCGTTCATTGAGCGCCGCGTCGGGCGCCATTTCGCCTTCGTATTCGAACCCGGGATCCTCTGAATCGAGCAGGTGGACGGCGTCGCGGATGTTGTCGAGCCATTGCCCCGGCGGGTTGCCGAAAGTCGAATAGCTGAGGAACGCGACGCGCGGTTCGTGCCCCAGCCGCCGCGCCACGGCGGCGGTTTCCTTGGCGATATGCGCCAATTCATGCGCGCTCGGCCGCTCGTTGATCGTGGTGTCGGCGAGGAACACGGTGTAATTCTTGCCGATCATCAGGTGAATGCCGAACGGCACCTGGCCGGGCTTGGGATCGAGCACGCGCCTGATCTCGCGGATAGACTGGGCGAAGGTGCGGGTGACGCCCGAAATCATCGCATCGCCATGGCCCAGCGCCAGCAGCAGCGTGGCGAAAGTGTTGCGATCCTGGTTGACCATCCGCCGCACGTCACGCTCGGTATAGCCTTTGCGCTGCAGCCGGCCGTAGAGATAGGCGACCATTTGCGGGATCAGCTCGGAATCGGCCGAATTCTGGATTTCGAAGGCGTTGGGATGGTCGACGCCGAGTTCGGCCAGCTTGTCGCGCACCGCCTGGGTGCGCCCCACCAGCACCGGCGTGCCATAACCGAAATCGCGATACTGGATCGCCGCGCGCAGCACGACTTCCTCCTCGCCTTCCGCAAAGATCACCCGCTTTGGGTTGTTCTTGACCTCGTTATAGACGGTCGTCAGCACCGAGGTGGTGGGGTTGAGCCGGCTCTTGAGCTGGTGGCGATAGGCGTCGAAATCCTCGATCGGCTTTTGCGCCACGCCCGAATCCATCGCCGCCTTGGCCACGGCCGAGGAGACGACTTCCATCAGCCGCGGATCGAACGGCGCCGGGATAATGTAGTCACGCCCGAACTGGTGGCTCTTGCCGTATGCCGCGGCCACTTCCTCGGGCACCGGCTGGCGCGCCAGCTCGGCGATGGCGCGCGCCGCGGCGATCTTCATTTCCTCGTTGATCGCGGTCGCTTGCACGTCGAGCGCGCCGCGGAAGATGAACGGGAAACCGAGCACGTTGTTGACCTGGTTGGGATAGTCCGAACGGCCGGTGGCGATGATCGCATCGGGCCGCACCGCGCGGGCATCGTCGGGCGTGATTTCGGGATCGGGATTGGCCATCGCAAAGATGATCGGCTGTTCGGCCATCCGCGCCACCCAATCGGGTTTCAGCGCCCCCTTGGCGGACAGGCCGAGGAAGATGTCGGCACCGACCAGCGCCTCTTCCAGCGTGCGCGCCTCGGTATCGATGGCATGCGCGCTTTTCCATTGGTCGACGTTGTCGCGGCCGCGATAGATCACGCCCGAACGGTCGCACATCGTGACATTGTCGTGCGGCACCCCGATCGCCTTGATCAGCGCGGTGCAGGCGATCGCCGAAGCGCCGGCGCCGTTGACCACCATCTTGACGTCCTTGAGCTCGCGCCCGGTCAGGTAGCAGGCATTGAGCAGCCCGGCGGCCGAAATGATCGCCGTGCCGTGCTGGTCATCGTGCATGACCGGAATCTTCATCCGTTCACGCAGCGCCTGCTCGATCACGAAGCACTCGGGCGCCTTGATGTCTTCGAGATTGATGCCGCCGAACGTGGGCTCCATCAGCGCGACGGCGTTGATGAACGCCTCCGGATCCTCGGTGGCGAGCTCGATATCGATCGAATCGACGTCGGCGAAGCGCTTGAACAGCACCGCCTTGCCTTCCATCACCGGCTTGCTGGCAAGCGCACCTAAATTGCCCATCCCGAGAATCGCCGTGCCGTTCGAAATCACCGCGACGAGGTTCGAGCGCGCGGTGTAGCGCGCGGCGTTGGCGGGATCGTCCGCAATCGCCTGCACCGGCACCGCCACGCCGGGCGAATAGGCCAGGCTGAGATCGCGCTGGGTCGCCATCGGCTTCGAGGCGATGATTTCGATCTTACCCGGCCGGATGGTCTCGTGGTAAAACAGCGCCTCGCGCGCGTTGAAACTGTCGGTGGTCTCGTCGGCCACAGTCATCCCCTGCTTGCGTGGTTACGCCTGCAACTGCCGTAGTGCGCGCTGCGGGCGTGGCAAAGGGAAAACGGGGCCTTCCCGGAGCCTATTCGAGCAGTTCGATGTCCCAATAGAGCCAGTCGCGCCAGGTTTCGTGCAGGTAGCCCGGCGGAAAGCGCTTGCCGTGCTGGATCAGCTGCCAGCTGGTCGGCCTGATCGGTTCGATCAGCGGCGCCATCCTGGCTTGACGCGGGGTGCGGCCGCCCTTCTTCATGTTGCACGGGGCGCAGGCGGTGATGATGTTTTCCCAGGTCGTCTTGCCGCCGAGCCGGCGCGGCACGACATGGTCGAAAGTCAGCTGCTGCGGGCTGCCGCAGTACTGGCAGGCGAAGCGATCACGCAGGAACAGGTTGAAGCGAGTGAAGGCCGGAAACTCGCTCGGCTTGACGTATTGCCGAAGCGCGATGACCGAGGGCACTTTCATGTCGAGCGAGGGCGAATGGACCTCGCGCTCGTAGCTGGCGACGATGTCGACGCGTTCGAGGAACACCGCCTTGATCGCGGTCTGCCACGGCCACAGGCTGAGCGGGTAATACGACAGCGGGGTGTAATCGGCGTTGAGCACCAGCGCCGGGCAGCTCGCCAGCTTGCGCGTCGGATCGCCTTCCGGACTGCGGAACTGCGCGGTGCGCTCGATCAGTTCGGCGTTGAACACGTCCCCGGCCTCCCGATGCAAGTGATGGGAGCATTTGCGATTCTTTGCGTCAAGTCTGTGACAGCGTTGCAATCCCCAGCCGTTTTGCCGTGGTTGCACAGGCTTGGTAGGAAGCGGCGGCCATGGTCGTCACTCGCTTCGCCCCCAGCCCCAACGGGCCGCTGCACCTGGGCCACGCCTTTTCGGCGATCGTGGCGCACGACCGGGCCAGAGCCGACGGCGGTCGTTTCGTGCTGCGCATTGAGGATATCGACGGCGAACGATCGCGCCCGGACCTGGCGCGGGCCTTCCGCGACGACCTCGCCTGGCTCGGGCTGGAGTGGGAGGAGACTCCGGCGCAATCGCAGCGTCTGGCCAGCTATGCCGCAGCGGCGGATCGGCTGCGTGCGATGGGCCTGCTCTATCCCTGCCGTTGCACCCGGGCGGAGATCGCCGCGGCGGCCACGGCCAGCGGACCCGATGGGCCGGTCTATCCGGGCACCTGCCGCAGCCGGGCGATCGATGACGCTGAGGTCGCCTGGCGGCTCGATGTCGCGGCGGCGCTGCGGCTAACCGGACCGCTTTTCTGGCGCGACGAAGTGCTTGGCGGGCAGGCCGCCGACCCGGCACTGCTCGGCGACGTGGTGCTGGTGCGCAAGGATGCGGCGACGCCGGCCAGCTATCACCTCGCCGTGACGCTCGACGATGCTGCCGATGGCGTGACGGTGGTGACTCGCGGCCTGGACCTGTTCGCCGCCAGCCATGTCCACCGGCTGCTGCAGGTGCTGCTGGGGCTGCCGGTGCCGGTCTGGCATCACCATCCGCTGGTGCTCGACGCCGCCGGCCGCAAGCTCGCCAAGCGGCGCGGTTCGGCCGCGCTGGCCGACTTGCGGTGCGACGGCGTCGATGGCCTAGCCTTCGCCCAGGCCTTGCGCGAACGCCGCTTGCCCGCTGGTCTTACGCTTGGCGAAGGGGTAGAGGAGGCGCCATGAACACCGTGCTCATCATTGCGCTGATCCTGGCGATGGTCTTTGTGGTCGTCTCGCTTGTGCGCGGCGTGATCGCCTTCCTGCAGTCGCATCGCGCCGACATCGATGGCGGGGGCGAGCGGCAGCGCGAAATGCAGCTCAAGCAGAACCGCATGATGATGCACCGCATCCTGTTCCAAGCCGGTGCGATCGTGATCGTCATCCTGCTTCTGGCGATGAACAACTAACCCCTCGCCGCGGTGGTCAAGCTCAACAAGATTTACACCCGCACCGGCGACGACGGCACCTCGGGCTTGGTCGACGGCTCGCGCCGGGCCAAGCACGATGCGCGGTTCGAAGCGATCGGCGCCGTGGACGAAGCCAACTCG
>JANOAH010000073.1:0-3227 GCA_031411075.1 Erythrobacteraceae bacterium | reverse complement strand
AGGTAGGCGTCGATATCCTCGGCGATCAGCGCATCGGGGCGGAACACTTCCGTCATCAGAAGTACCCCTCCTGCTTCTTCTTCTCCATCCCCGCTCCGCCAGCGTCCTTGTCGATCGCGCGGCCCTGGCGTTCGCTGGTGGTGGTGAGCAGCATTTCCTGAACGACATCGGTCAGCGTCGCCGCGCTACTCTCGACAGCCCCGGTCAGAGGGTAACACCCCAGTGTTCTAAACCGAATGAAGCGCTTCATTGGCACTTCGCCGGGTGCCAGCGGGAAGCGGTCGTCATCGACCATCAGCAGCAAACCGTCGCGTTCGACCGTCGGCCGCTCGGCCGCCAGGTACAGCGGCACGATCTCGATCCCTTCGGCCATGATGTATTGCCAGATGTCGAGTTCGGTCCAGTTCGACAGCGGGAACACGCGGATGCTTTCGCCCTTGTGCTTGCGGGCGTTGTAGAGGTTCCACAGCTCGGGCCGCTGGTTCTTCGGGTCCCACGCGTGGCTCGCAGTGCGGAAGCTGAATACGCGCTCCTTGGCGCGGCTCTTCTCCTCGTCGCGGCGGGCGCCGCCGAACGCGGCGTCGAAGCCGTATTGGCCGAGCGCCTGCTTGAGCCCTTCGGTCTTCCACATATCGGTGTGCAGCGCGCCGTGATCGAACGGGTTGATGCCGCGCGCCTTGGCTTCCTGGTTCTGCCACACCAGCAGGTCCATCCCGGCCTCGCGCGCGGCCTTTTCGCGCAGCGCATACATGGCCTGGAACTTCCACGTTGTATCGACGTGCAGCAGCGGGAACGGCGGCGGGGCGGGGTAGAACGCCTTCCTCGCCAAGTGCAGCATCACCGCGCTGTCCTTGCCGATCGAATAGAGCATCACCGGGTTGTCGGCCTCGGCCACAACCTCGCGCATGATATGAATGCTCTCCGCCTCGAGACGGTCGAGATGCGTCAGCCGCTGCATGGCCGGCACTTGGCAACTGCCGGGCGCGGCGGGAAGGGCAGAAATTCTTTGCCGCCGCTAAGCTGTCCCGCGAGACCGGCGCTGATCCGTTTCTCGCAGAGACCGGAGGAGCGGAGGGCGCAGAGAAGTCGCTCTATGCGGCGAAGCCGCTCTCACAATTTCGGCGCTGGATGGGCAGAGCGACTTCGTCGCCAGCGCAACCCCTCCGCGATCTCTGCTCCTCTGCGGCCTCTGCGCGAAACCGATCCGGGTGCTGCCTCTGCGGTTATGAAAACGGCGTCCATGCCTCTTCTGTTGGCAGCGGAGCGAAGATTTCTGCGATCATGGCGTCGGTCACCTCCTCGGGCGTGGCCGGGTCCCAGGCCAGGGCGTTGTTCTTGTCGACCAGCACCGCGCGCACACCCTCGGCGAAGTCGGGCTGCACGATGACCCGCGCGGCGACAGCATATTCGCGCGCCATTTCCTCGGCAAAATCGTCGGTCGCGGCCCCCCGCCTCAGCACTTCGAGCGCGACCTTGCACGCCAGCGGGCTTTTCTTGCGCAAGGTGGCGAGCTCGGTCTGCGCCCACTTGCCGTGGTCGGCGGCGAGCGACGCAAGGATGTCTTCGAACCGGTCGGAGGCGAAGTGCTTCATCACGTTGAGCCGGTTGCCGGCGATGCGCGGTTGACCGGCCTCGGTCGCGGCGAGCGCCAGGTGGCGGTCGGCATTCGCGGGATCGCCGATCAGCGTGGCTTTGACTTCGGCCAGCCGCTCGCTCCGGATGTACCGCGTCGCCAAACCCAGGTGCAGGCACTCCGCCGGATCCAGCCGCGCCCCGGTCAGCGCCAGGAACTGCCCGTAGCGCCACTTGAGCCGCGACAGGAAGTATCCACCGCCGACGTCGGGAAACAGCCCGATCGCGGTTTCGGGCATGGCGAACAGCGTGTTTTCGGTCGCCGCCCGCATCCGGCACGGCAGCGCCAGGCCCACGCCGCCGCCCATCGTCACCCCGTCGATGAAGCACACCGTCGGCTTGGGATAAGTGAACAGCAGGTGGTTGAGGCGATATTCGGCGTGGAAGAACGCCCGGCCCGCCGAGCCGCCGTCTTCCAGCGCCGAGCGGCGGACCATTGCCACATCGCCCCCGGCGCAAAAGCCGCGGCCGCCGGCATGATCGATCATCACCAGCGCGACCTCGGGGTCATCGCGCCATGCCAGCAGCGCCGCGCTGATCGCCTCGCACATGTCGCTGGTCAGCGCGTTCAGCGCACGCGGGCGATCGAGCGAAATCCACCCCACAGCGCCTTCGCGGCGAACGATCACGTCTTCCGTCATGCCCGGCTCGTGTTGCATAGCGCGGCTATGTGCAATCTCTACCGGCTGACCAAGCCCCATTCCGAACTGGCGCACTTGTTCGACGCGATCATGGGCGCGGTCGGCAACGCCGGGAAGGGCGAGGTCTATCCGGGCCAGGCCGGGCTGGTGGTGGCCCGGGGCGAGCTGCGCTCGATGGTTTGGGGGTTTCCGCTCACGCTCAAGGGCAAGAGCGGGCAGCCGCTGAAGCCCAAGCCGGTCAACAACGCCCGCGCCGACAAGCTCGATGGGTTCATGTGGCGCTACTCGTTCGCCGAGCGACGCTGTCTGATCCCGGTCAGCGCCTTTGCCGAGGCGGAGGGCGAGAAAGGCTCGAAGACCCGCACCTGGTTCTCGCTGCCGGGGCAGGACGTGTTCGCGGTCGCCGGGCTATGGCGCGACACGCCCGAATGGGGGCCGGCCTACACCATGGTGATGACCGAAGCCTGCCAGCACATCGCCGGGGTGCACGACCGGATGCCGGTGATCCTCAAGCGCGCGGATTGGTCGGACTGGCTCGATGGAGCACCCGACGCTGCCGGGCTGCTGTGCCGGCCCTATCCCGATGACATGACGGTCGAGCCCACGGCGGACCCGTGGATGCGGCGCTAGCTATTGCCGCAACAAGTCGCGCCCGATGATCAAGCGCATGATCTGGTTGGTGCCTTCGAGAATCGAGTGGACGCGCAGATCGCGCCAGAACCGCTCGACCGGGTAATCCTGCAGATAGCCGTAGCCGCCGTGGAGCTGCAGCGCGCGGTCGGCCACCGCGCTGGCGGTATCGCTGGCAAGGCGCTTGGCCATCGCCGCAAAGCGGGTCTTGTCGGGCGCTTCGGCGGTTACTTTGGCGGCGGCGAGGTAAAGCAGCGCGCGCGCGGCCTCGAGCTCGGTCGCCATGTCGGCGAGCATAAACTGGGTGTTCTGGAATTCGGCGAT
>JANOAH010000072.1:0-2082 GCA_031411075.1 Erythrobacteraceae bacterium | reverse complement strand
CGCCAGGCCGAACTGACGCTCGGCGCCGGCACCACGCGGCAATCGATCCGGGTGCGTTACCTGCTCTAGCCGGGGGGCGTGATCGCGTGTTAGCGTGGCCGCCATGACCCGCAAACGCCTGGCCCTCGCCCTGTCGCTCGTCGCCGCTCCGCTGCTCGCGGTGCCGGCGCTGTCGCAAGTTCAAAAAGAGGTGCGCCGCGATGCGCCCGCGCCGATCACCACGATCAGCCGCGAAGCGCTGACCCAGCTGCCGCGCGGCAGCGATTACGCGGCGATCCTCGATCTGCACAACAACGCCCGGCGCGATGCCGGCGCCCCGCCGCTGCGCTGGAACACCACGCTCGCCGCGCACGCCCAGGCCTATGCCGATACGCTGGCGCAAAGCGGCAAGCTGCAGCATTCGACCCGCGAGAGCCGCGGTAACGAGCGTGAGAACCTGATGCTCGGCCCGCGCAGCAACATCGCCCCGGCCGACATGGCCAAAGTCTGGCTCAACGAGAACCGGCTCTATCGTGGCGGGACTTATCCCAACGTCTGCAACGGCGATTGGACGGTCTGTTCGCATTACACGCAGATGATCTGGTCGGCGACGACCGACATCGGCTGCGGTTACGCCGCCGGCCAGTATGTTGCCCTGGTGTGCCGCTACACCCCGCCGGGCAATATGGACGGCCGGCCGGTGGTGGCGCGCTAGACCGGCAACGGGTTTCGCAGCGGCCGCGCGATATGGCGGTCGACAATGACGGCGGCGGAAAACATCAGCAGGCTGACCGCGGCCATCGTGCCGAAGTAATAGACGAAGCTGCCCTGGCCGAGGTTCATCAGCGCGCCGCCGAAATAGACCATGGTAATCACCCCGACCCGCGCCACGGTCAGGTGGAACCCGATCGCGGCCGCGCGGCAGCTTTGCGGATAGCCCACCGCCATGACCGCGTAGAAGGTGGCGATATTCATGCTGACCAGCCCGCCGATGGCGCCGATCAGCAGCGCCGCGGCCTGCCGCTCGTTCCAGCTCGGGGCGTCCGGCATCGAATCGATCCGCCAGCCCAACGCGACGATCGAAGCGAACGTCAGCGCGGCGCAGGCGACGATCACCGGGCGGCTGCCGAACTGCCGCACCAGCCACCCGGCGGCGATGGCGCCGGCCATCGACAGCAGGCCGAACGTGCCCATCGCGCTGGCTGCCTGTGCGGTGGTAAAGCCCGACGCGGTCATGAAGATCGGCGCCCAGCTCGACACCCCGTAGATCAGGGTGGTGCAGGCGGCAAAGCTCAGCCCGATGCCCAAGTTGAGCCATTTGTTGCTCGCGTGGAGGACCCCGATGGCCTGGGTGCCGGCGGCCTGCTCGACCGCGCTGGGCGGCTCGGGCGCCAATTCGATGGCCGGGTCGATCACCCGCGCGGCATTCTTCTGCGCCTGGTCGCGGCGGCCGCGAGCCAGCAGGTAGCTCGGCGAATCGCGCAGCACGAAGAACAGCGCGGTGCCGATCACGATCGAGCCGATACCGAAGATCTGGAAGATGCCGCGCCAGCCGTATCCAGGCAGCAGCGGCGGCACGACATAGGCGGCGACCGTGGTGCCGAGCGGGATGCCGATCGACAGTGTGGCGATGACATAAGTCCGCACGCGCGCCGGCACCCAGTCGTTCACCAGCGCCAGCGCGTTCGGATACCCCGCGCCAAAGCCCAGTCCGCCCAGCACGCGCGCCAGCGCCATCGTGTTGACGTCGCTGGCATAGGCGGCGGCAATGGTGCTCGCGCCAAAGATCAGCGCGGCCAGATAGAGCGCCTTGAGCCGGCCCCAGCGGTCGCCGAGCCAGCCACCGCCGAACGAACCCACCGCCATGCCCGCCAGCGCCGCGGTCAACGCCAGGCCGAACTCCTCGCGGTCGAGGCCCCATTCCTTGAGGATTTCGGGCGACAGGAGCGGCAGCGATTGGAGGTCCACGCCTTCGATCACCAGCACGATCAGCGCCGCGCCCATCACCACCCATTGGAACGGGCGCAGCGGCTGGTTGGCGATCGCCGCGCTGAACGGGGTTGCCATCGCTCTCTCCCTCATGGCCCTGGCGGCCTTTGGGGG
>JANOAH010000071.1:0-1664 GCA_031411075.1 Erythrobacteraceae bacterium | reverse complement strand
GCCTGGTTCACCGGGATCGTCCACGGCGTCGTCGTCCACACCACCGCGTGCGCGCCGACCAGTTCTGGGATCGGGCTCTCGACAATCTCGAACGCCACGTCGATCTGCGTCGAAACGATATCCTCGTACTCGACCTCGGCGTCGGCCAGCGCGGTCTTTTCGACGGGCGACCACATCACCGGCTTGGCCCCGCGGTAAAGCTGGCCGCTCTGCGCGAACTTCAACAGCTCGGCCACGATGGTCGCTTCGGCTTCGAAGTCCATGGTCAGGTAGGGATGATCCCAGTCGGCGTTGACTCCCAGGCGCTGCAATTGTTCGCTCTGAGTATCGACCCAGGCTTGCGCATAGGCGCGGCACTCGGCGCGGAAGGCGTCGAGCGCGAAATCGTCGGCGTCGGCGCCGGTCGGCAGCGGCTTGTTGAGCTTCTGCTTGCGGTACTGCTCCTCGACCTTCCATTCGATCGGCAGCCCGTGGCAGTCCCACCCGGGCACATAAGGCGCGTCCTTGCCGAGCAGGGTCTGCGTGCGCACCACCATGTCCTTCAAGACGTGGTTGAGCGCGTGGCCGATGTGGATGTCGCCATTGGCATAGGGCGGCCCGTCGTGAAGGATGAACTTTTCCCGGCCCGCGCGTGCGGCGCGGACTTGCTCGTACAGCCCCGCGGCCTGCCAGCGCGCGAGCAGGCCCGGCTCCTTCTGCGGAAGGCCGGCTTTCATCGGGAAGTCGGTCTTCGGCAGGAAGACGGTATTCCGGTAGTCGCGGGGTTCGCTCATCGCGCGCGGGCCTTAGCGAGGGGGAGCGGGCGGCGCAATTTTTGTTCTCGTCCTGCGACGTTGCGCCAGATCGGCAGGTTGAGGTTTTGCGCAGAGGCCGCAGAGGAAGAAAGGGCGCAGAGGCGCAGAGATGTCGCTCCGAGCCGGAGGCTCATGCTTCAAATCGATGGTATGGAGAGCGGCTCCGCCGCAAGCCCGACCTCTCTGCGATCTCTGCTCCTCTGCGGCCTCTGCGTGAAACTCCTTTTTCCCTTAGCCGAGCAATTCGCGCGCCCGCTGGCAGTCCTGCGCCATCTGCGCCTGGAGCGCGGCGAGGTCGTCGAACCGCGCTTCGGGCCGCAGGAAGTGGTGCAAGGCGACCTCGATTTCCTCGCCGTACAAGTCGCCGGCGAAATCGAAGAAATAGGGTTCGAGCAGCTCCTTGGGCGGATCGAAGCTCGGCCGGATGCCGAGATTGGCGGCGCCTTTCAGCACCTCGCCGCTCGCCAGCACCCGCCCGGTCACCGCGTAGATGCCGTAACGCGGCCTCAAATAGGTGCCGAGGTCGAGATTGGCGGTCGGATAGCCGATTTCGCGCCCGCGCTTGTCGCCGTGCTGCACCGTTCCGCGCACCGCGAACGGCCGGGTCAAGAGCCGCGTCGCGGTTTCGCAGTCGCCGGCCTTGAGCGCGTCGCGGATGCGGCTGGAGCTGACCGCGCGGCCGCCCGCCATCACCGGCCCAACGGTGCGCGCGGCAATGCCGTGCCGGGCGCCCTCGCTCGCCAGCACGCCGACATTGCCGCCGCGGTCCTTGCCGAACGTGAAGTCCTCGCCCGTCACCACGCCCGCCGCGCCGATCCGGCGGCCGAGCAGCTCGCCGACGAAGTCCGCGGCGCTCGTCCCGGCCAGCGC
>JANOAH010000070.1:0-7582 GCA_031411075.1 Erythrobacteraceae bacterium | reverse complement strand
GGAAAGGCCGCGTGCGCGCGCCGCGCCTGCCGCGCCAGGCACAAGCGGTCGTGGCGGCCCCAGCCGATCGCGATCGGGCGCGCGGCCTGCGCAAGGCCTTGCTGCATCGGACCACCCGCCAGATCCTTGACCAGCGCGTCGAATGTGCGGGTGTCGGCGAACGAGCGCAATTCGTCCGCGACGACCTCCGGAGCCAGCTTCCACGGTTTGGCGGAAAGCTGTGCCAGCAGCAGCGTCCGTCCGACCGCGGTGGCCGCCAGCGTGGGCAGCGCGGGCCGCAGTGCCCGAACCAGCCGGATCGACGCGGCGATCGTCGTGCCGAAGAACGTCCGCTCCCAGCCCCGCCAGAACCCGCCCGGGTCGAGCGCCACCACCGCCCCCGCTTTGCCGCGCCGCGCCAGTTCCAGCACCAGCCGCGCCCCCATCGAACTGCCGACCATGTCGACTCCGATCAGTCCTTCCTGGTCCAGCCACTCATCCACGCTGCGGACCAGTCCCGCAAAGGTGCCGCTATCCGCCTCAGCCGGCGAGCGTCCGTGCCCCGGCAAGTCGATGGCAATGAGTTGGCGGCCCTGGGCAAGTGCCGGGGCGATCGTCCGCCACGAATGATTGTTGCCGCCAAGGCCGTGGACGAGGAGAAGCGGCCTGCCGCTGCCGCTGCGCGAATATTGGATGGTCATGATGACCGTACGCGCGGCAAGCAGACACAGGCCCCGCACAAACCGATAAAGATGAGTTGGTCCGCAATCTTGCCGGCGCTGTGCTCCCGCAGTGCGCCAGCACGAGCCGACGCCTTAGCCCACCCAGTCCGCCACCTGGTTCGCCACATCGTTGGCCGCCTGGTTCAGCGCCGGCGCCACCGCCAGCGCTTCAGCCGCAGCAGGCGCGCGGCTTTCAAAGCGGCGGGTCTGGATGGTGCCGTCAGGGCGTTGCAGCACGCCGTCGTAGCGTACCACCACGCTGCTCGTCGCAACGTCATAGCCCATGTCGAGCAGTTGGCCCGAAAGCGTGGTGGCGCCGCGGGTGCCGAGGTCGACTTCGCGCACCACCAGGCGGTTGCCGCGGGTGCGGATGGTTTCGACCAGCAGGCTCTGGAACAATCGCGCCGGCTTATCGACCCACACCGCTTCCTGGACGTAGGCGACGCTCGAATCGGTCATCTGCACCGGCACGCGGGTGACGTTGAGCCGCTGTTCGACGCTGGGTTCAAGCACCGCCAGCGCCGCCGCCGCATTGCCGGTGGTGGTCGCGCCGGCCGGGGCCATGCGCGCGGGCGTCAGCGTCAGCAGCTGGTCGGGCGCCTTGCCGCCGAGGCTGAGGCAGCCTGACAACATGACCGCCAGGCCAAGGGGGAGCAGCGCCTGTTTGAGCATCGTCGCTCCTTTCCTCATGGCTTGTAATCCGGCAGCGGCGCGCCGCCGAGCAGCGATCCGGCGCCTTCGCTCTGCAATTGTTCGGTCATCGTGCGCAGCGAGGCGCTGGTGCGGCGCAGGTCCGCCAGCGTGGCGTTGGCGAGCGGCAACGTGGTGGTGGCGAGCTCGCGCGCCGCGGGGCGGGCGTCGGTCAGCGTCGCTTCGAGCGCGGTGGCGGCCTGCTGTGCCGATTGCATCGTGGTGCGCATTTCGCGAGCCAGGCTCTGCCCTTCGTTGTTGAGCAGCGAATTGGTCGAATTGAGCGTGCCTTCGAACGCCGCCAGCGTTTCGCGCGATTGAGCCAGCGTGGTTTTGAGTTCGGCCAGCGAAGCGCGGATGTCGGGGCTCATATCGGCGAACTGGCCGCTCATCCGGTTGGTGTTTTCAAGGATGCCGGCGATCGAGGCCTGGTTCTGGTCGCTGAGCAGCCGGGTCAACCGGTCGGTCAGCGTGGCGAGGCGTTCGAGCAGCAGCGGCGCGCTGGCGAGGATTTCGCCGAGGCCGCCCGCTTCGGCCGGGATCACCGGCACGCCTTCGGGGCACGAGGTGACTTCGCAGGTAATCGGTGGCGCGCCCTTGACCGCGCCGCCCAGGGTAACGGTTGAGACGCCGGTGAAGCTGGCCGAAATCGACGCCGTGGTGCCCTGCAGGATGGGAATTTCGGGATCGAGCGAGACGCGCACCCGCACGAATTCGGGGTCCTTGTCCCACAGCTTGATCTGCTTGACCTGGCCGGCATCGACGCCCTTGAACGTCACTGCCGAGCCGTTGGCCAAGCCGCCGACCGATTGCGGGAAGAAGATGTCGTATTCGCGCCGGTCGCGGTTGCCCCACTGGGCAATCCACACGATCAAGCCGGCCGCGACGGCCAGCAGGATCAGGCTGATCGCCCCCACCCAGACGTAATTTGCGCGTGTTTCCATCGCCGTGCCCTATGCCTTTGTGCTTGCAGGCTTGTCCACGGATTTCCCGCGGCTGGCCTCTGCGTCGCGGCTGGTCTGCGCCGCGCGGCTGCGCGGGCCGTTGAAGTATTCCTGGATCCACGGGTGATCGGTCTTGAGCAGCTCGGGAATGGTGCCCACCGCGATCACCTTGCCGTCGGCCAGCACCGCCACCCGGTCACAGATCGCATAGAGCGTGTCGAGGTCGTGGGTGATCAGGAACACCGTCAGGCCGAGCGTTTCCTGCAGGCTGCGGGTCAGCTCGTCGAACGCGGCCGCGCCGATCGGGTCGAGGCCGGCGGTCGGCTCGTCGAGGAACAGCAGTTCGGGATCGAGCGCCAGCGCGCGGGCCAGGCCGGCGCGCTTGCGCATCCCGCCCGACAGCTCGGACGGATACTTGCTCGCCGCGTCGTCGGGCAGCCCGCTCATCTTGACCTTGTAGCGGGCGATCTCGTGCCTGAGGTCGGAGGCGAGCTCGGGATAGAACTGCTTGAGCGGCACTTCGACGTTTTCGGCCACCGTCAGCGTCGAGAACAGCGCGCCGCCCTGGAACAAGACACCCCAGCGGCTGCGCACCGCGGCTTCTTCATCGGGCTCGGCGCCGATGGTGTTCTTGCCGAGCACGCTGATCGCGCCTTCGTCGGGGATCTGCAGCCCGATGATCGAGCGCATCAGCACCGATTTGCCGGTGCCCGAGCCGCCGACCACGCCGATGATCTCGCCGCGCCTGACCTTGAGGTCGAGCCCTTCGTGGATCACCTGCTCCCCGAAGCTGTTCTTTAGGCCCGATATCTCGATCGGATACTTGCCCTCGAACTCCTCGACGACATCGTCGCGCGCGTCTTCGCGCACTTGCCCGGCGAGCGCGTCATCCTCTTCGCTCGTCATGCCCAGCCCACCTCGGTGAAGAACACCGCGAAGAAGGCATCGAGCACGAACACCATGAAGATCGCCTGGACCACCGCCTTGGTGGTGCGCAGGCCGACTTCCTCGGAATTGCCCTCTACCTGCATACCCTGATAACAGCCGGCGAGCGCGACGATCAGGCCGAACACCGGCGCTTTGATCAGGGCGATCCACACGTCGTGCAGGGGCACCACTTCCTGGACCCGGGAGAGGAAAGTTAGGAACGGGATGTCGAGCGTCAGATCAGCAATGAACGCGCCGCCGATTACCGCGATGATCGCCGAATAGATGCCCAGCAGCGGCATCATGAAAAACGCCGCCATAATCCGCGGGATCACCAGCACCTCGGTGGGCGAGACGCCGATCGTGCGCATCGCGTCGATTTCCTCGGTCAGCTTCATCGTGCCGATCTGCGCGGCGAACGCGCTGCCCGACCGGCCGGCGACCATGATCGCGGTCATCAACACGCCCAGCTCGCGCATCGCCAGCCGGCCGGTCAGGTTGATGGTGTAGATTTCGGCACCGAACTGGCGCAGCTGCGCCGCGCCTTGCTGGGCGATGACGATGCCGATCAGGAAGCTCATCAGCCCGATGATCGGCAGCGCGGTGACCCCGACCAGCTCGAACTGGCGGACGAGGTCGCGGAACGGAAACCGCTTGGGGTGCAGAAACAGCGCCCCGGCGCCGGCGATCGAGCGGCCGAGAAAACCGATGAAATCGCGCACGCCATGCCCGAAGGCGAAGACCTTCTCGCCGGTGTCGACCGCCATGCGTTCGAGCGGCGGGCCGCGTTCGGGCTGGATCGGCGCCTCGCTGGCGTTGTCGCGCACTGCCTCGATCAGCGTCTGCGCCTTGTCGCTGGCGCCTTTGACCTCGGCCTTGTTGTCGTCGGCGAAGCGAGCCACGGTCCACGCGCCGATGGTGTCGATGTCGCCGGTGGCCGACAGGTCGACGAACTGGACCGGGTCGGAATATTCGCGCAGCTTGCGGTCGAGCAGGCCGATCGACGAGACGATCAGCGGCCCTTCGAGCACCAGTGTAGTGCGCCCGCCCGCTTCCTTGACGGTGAAATCGGCCCATTCCCGCATTGCGGGCACGCTATGCGGGTAAAACACTGGCGCGGCAAGGCGTTGCAGCGCAGCGTTGCCCTGAGCCTGCCGGGCTGGCAAAGGCCCGCGCGAGATGAGCGAACTGGCCAAGACATTCGACCCCGCCGCAATCGAGGCGAAGTGGTATGCGCACTGGGAAGGCCATGGCCTGTTCCGGCCCGAGCGGCCCGAGGCCGAGCCGTTCACGCTGGTCAACCCGCCGCCCAACGTCACCGGCAGCCTGCATATCGGCCACGCGCTCGACAACACGCTGCAGGATGTGGTGATCCGGTATGAGCGGCTGCGCGGAAAGGACGCGCTGTGGGTGGTCGGCACCGACCACGCCGGCATCGCCACGCAGATGGTGGTCGAGCGCGAGCTGGAGAAAAGCCAGGACAAGCGCACCAACTACAACCGCGAGGATTTCGTCGCCAAGGTATGGGAATGGAAGGCCGAAAGTGGCGGGACGATCACTCGCCAGCTGCGCCGGCTGGGCTGTTCGATGGACTGGTCCAGAGAGCAGTTCACGATGGACCCGCACTTCACCCGCGCGGTGGTGAAAGTGTTCGTCGATCTCTACAACGAAGGTCTGATTTACCGCGACAAGCGGCTGGTCAACTGGGACCCCAAGCTCAAGACCGCGATCAGCGATCTCGAGGTCGAAACGCGTGATCTCCAAGGCAACTTCTGGACCCTCAAGTATCCTTTAGCTTCGGGCGAGGGCCACGTTCTGGTCGCCACCACGCGGCCCGAAACGATGCTCGCCGACATGGCCGTGGCGGTGCACCCGAGCGATGAACGCTATGCCGCGCTGCTCGCCGCAGGCGCCAAAGTGCGGCTGCCGATCACCGGGCGCGAGATCCCGATCGTGGCCGACGAGCACGCCGACCCCGAACTCGGCAGCGGCGCGGTCAAGATCACCCCCGGGCATGACTTCAACGACTTCGAAGTCGGCAAAAGAGCCGGCTTCAAACCCGCAGAAATGCTCAACATGTTCGACGCGGAAGCGCGCGTTGTTCAGTGCGGCGGCATTCCCGAGGAGCTGATCGGCCTCGACCGCTTCGCAGCGCGCGAGCGGGTCGTCGAAATGCTCGAGGCCGAGGGCCTGCTCGACAAGGTCGAGGACCGCGTCATCCCTACCCCGTTCGGCGACCGCGGCGGCGTGGTGATCGAACCCTGGCTGACCGACCAGTGGTACGTCGACGCCGAAAGCCTCGCCCAGGCGCCGATGCAGGCGGTACGCGACGGCCGCATCGAGATCGTCCCCAAGGCGCTGGAAAAGACCTTCTTCAACTGGATGGAAAACATCCAGCCGTGGTGTGTGTCGCGGCAATTGTGGTGGGGGCACCGGATTCCGGCGTGGTATGGGCCGGAGGTGATCGACGGCAAGCTGGTGATCGATCTGGGCATGGTCAGTAACAGGGTCTTCGTCGCCGAAAGCGAGGAACAGGCTCTCGAGATCGCCGCCCAATACTACCGCTCGTTCGGGTTCGATCTGCCGATCGAAGTGGTCGAAGACGATTGCTACGACGCCAACATCACCGCGCCGTTCGACGGGATTTATCTGGTTCGCGACGAAGACGTCCTCGACACCTGGTTCTCCTCCGCGCTGTGGCCGTTCGCTACGCTCGGGTGGCCCGAGGAAAAGCCATCTCCCCTTCAGGGGAGAGGGTTGGGAGTGGGGAACGCGGCTGCGGCTGATGCACCGGACGGCCTCCTCCCCCCAGCCCCCCCTCCTGAAGGGGAAGGGGAGTCGCTGCTCGCCCGCCATTACCCGAACGACTTGCTCATTTCCGGCACCGACATCCTGTTCTTCTGGGACGCGCGGATGGCGATGCAGGGGATGAAGTTGATGGGCGATGTGCCGTGGCGGCGGCTGTATTTGCACGGGCTGGTGCGCGCGGCGGACGGGCAGAAGATGTCCAAGTCCAAGGGCAACGTGGTCGATCCGCTCGGCCTGATCGACAAGTTCGGGGCCGACGCGCTGCGTTTCTTCATGGCGGCGATGGAAAGCCAGGGCCGCGACGTGAAAATGGATGAGAGCCGCGTCGAAGGCTATCGCAACTTCGCCACCAAGCTGTGGAACGCGACCCGGTTCTGCCAGGCGAACGGCATCGGCGCGAGCGCGACGCTTGCCGCGCCGTCTGCGACATCGGCGGTAAACCGCTGGATCATCGGCGAAACGGTGGAGACGCTGGCGAGCCTCGACAAGGCGATGACCGAATTGCGCTTCGATGCGGCGGCGAACGCCATCTACCAGTTCGCCTGGGGCACATTCTGCGACTGGTATCTGGAACTGATCAAGCCGGTGCTGAACGAAAAGCCCTCTCCCCTTCAGGGGAGAGGGTTGGGAGAGGGGAAGTCGCGTGACGACGACGGCCCCCTCCCCCCGACCCCCTCTCCTGAAGGGGAGGGGGAGAGAGAAGAAACCCGCGCCGTCGCCGGGTGGGTGCTCGACCAGATCCTGGTCATGCTGCACCCCTTCATGCCGTTCGTCACCGAAGAGCTGTGGCATGCGCAGGGCGCGCGACCGTATGAGCTGATCGTGGCCAAGTGGCCCGAACCCCGCGCCGCAATCGACCGCGCCGCCAAGGCCGAGACCGAGTGGTTGATCCAGCTCACCAGCGCCTTGCGTGCGGCCAAGAACGAGCTCGGCATCGCGCCCGGCGCTCGGCTCGAGGCGTTCCTGACCGAGCCGTCCGACCGCGCGATGATCGAGCGCAATGCGGGCGTGATCGACCGCCTCGCGCGGCTTTCGGCGATCCGCTTCGAGCCTGCCCCGCCCGGTGCGGCGATGCAGCTTTCGGCCGGCGCGGACCTGCTGGTCATCCCCCTCGAAGGCGTGATCGACATCGCCGCCGAGCAGGCCCGGCTCGCCAAAGCGCTCGACACCGCGCGCAGGGAAGCGGGTTCGCTCGCCGCCCGCCTCGGCAACCCGGCGTTCGTTGAAAAGGCCAAGCCCGAGGCGGTCGACAAGGCCCGCGCCGACCACGCCCACCATGCCGCCGAAGCCGAGCGGCTGGAGGCGGCGCTGGCGCGGCTGGGATAGAACTTTCCTACTCGCTTCGTTTCTGACAGGCCCGGGGAATCATGCCGCCCGGAGCCGAATCCAACACGTCAATCTTCATCATCGTCATCCCCGCGAAAGCGGGGACCCAGTCGCCGTTTCCCGGCGCCGTCAGAGCCGACTGGATTCCCGCGTTCGCGGGAATGACGAGACTGGGGGTAAGGCATC
>JANOAH010000069.1:0-12565 GCA_031411075.1 Erythrobacteraceae bacterium | reverse complement strand
CTAGGGCTTTCTGGCGCTGACCAGCGAATAGTACCCGCCGCCGGTGCGGACCGCCGCCACGTCCACGAAGCCGGCGCTTTCGAGGATGCTGCGGAATTCGGGCAGCGAGTATTGTTTGCCGAGCGTGCCGACCAGCATCAGCAGGCTGAAGCTGGCGGCGTGCCACGGGCCGGTGCCGGCGTCGTCCATCAGCACTTCGGAGAGGAAGATGCGCCCGCCGCTGGGCAGCGCGGCGAAGCTCTTGGCGGCGAGCAGCTGGTTGGTTTCGACCGACCAGTCGTGGAACACGTTGGCGAAGAAGTGCGCGTCGGGGCCAGTCGGCCAGTCCTCGGTGAACATGTTGACCCCCGCGGTGCCGACGCGGGGCGTGACCTGGTAGCGCTGCGCGTAGGTGCCCGCCTCGCTGGCCATCGCGGCGAGGTCCATCAGCGTGACCTTGAGCGCGGGGTGGGCGCGGGCGATCTCGATGCCGTAGACGCCGGAGCCGCAGCCGACGTCCATCAGGTGCTCGACCTTGCCGAACACCGCCTGCGCCGCTGCGCCGCGCGCCGGGGCCATCGAGTGCGCGTGCATGAAACTGGCGATGCTCGTGGCCGCCTCGGCGCTCATTTCGCCGCGTTCCCATTCGGGCGCGCCGGTGCGCGAAGTGCTCGGCCGCTTGCCGGTGCGCATCGCCTCGACCAGCTGGGCGTGGAGCGGGGTGCGCTCGCGGAAGCTCGACACGAACCCGCCCCAGTAGCCCTCGGCCTCGGGGTGGAGCCAGGTGCGCGCCGGGGGCAGCGCGGCCCACTTGCCTTCGCGCTTCTCGATCAGGCCCGAGCTGGCCAGCGCGGCGAGCAGGATGGCGAGCGCGCGCGCGTCGAGCCCAAGGCTGCCGGCGAGCTGGTCGGTGGTCAGCGCCGCATCGCCGAGCGCGCGGAACACGCCCAGCTCGTCCGCCGCGGTCATCACCGGCAGCCGGAACTGCGCTTCCCACATGTCCCAGATAACGCGGTCGTCGCTCGTCGGCGGCAGCGGTCCCATCCGAATCCCCCTTAGATTTTGGCGGGACGATAGCGGGGCGGGCGGGCTTGGCTAGCCCCCGTCAGAACGTCTTCTTGAAGGTGCCTTCGACCACGCCGTCGGCCGGTTCGCCCGCGAAGCGGGTGGGGTAGAAATAGTCGACGTCGTGGCGGCGGCTGTCGAACACGTTGAGCAGTTCGGCGGAGAATTCGAACCCGCCGAGCGCGTGCGGGGTCCAGGCGGCGCGGATATTGGCGAGCAGGGTCGAGGCGCCCTGGCGGCCGGCCATGATCGGGCTCCTCATCCCGCTGCGCAGAGCCGAGCGGATCGGCGCGGGTAAGTTAATTACGGTAGCCCCGCCGTTACAGGCCAGGTTACGTCCGGCCGCCCGGCGCCTCGGCGCTTGCCCGATGCCGAGCCGGCGTGGCACATATCGGCCAAACAGGAATCGGAGAGAGTTGATGGCTACCGCCCCCGCCGAGCCCAGGATCGATGCAGGCGAAGACAGCGCCCGCCAGGTCGAAACCTCGATCCGCTTCGTCGATCCGGGCCGTTTCGTCACCCGCCGCTATGTCCGCGCCGGGGCCGAGATCAACACCGGCACTTATTCCGATCACCGCGTGGTGGTGCGCGACGGCATGCCGATCCGCGATCACTTCGCGCTCGACGTGCATGGCTTTCGCATCGCCACCCAGCCGACCGCGGTGGCCGATTTCCACGACAAGGCCGAAGTCGACGCGATTTACGAACGCGAGGTGGAACGCCACGTCATCGCGCTTACCGGGGCCGACAAGTGCGTGGCGCGCGGCTGGATGGTGCGCACCAGCGCCGATCTGACCGCGCACGCCCAGGCCAAGAGCGAGAATTACCAGCATAGCGGCGGCATCCAGCCACCGGCGGGCGAGGCGCATGTCGATCTCAACACCTCCACTGCCAACCGCATGGCCGAATTCACTTACAACAAGCACTTTCCCGATGGGCCGGGGTTCAAGCGGTTCCTGATCACCAGCTACTGGCGCACCTTTTCACCCCCGCCGCAGGATGTGCCGCTGGCGCTTTGCGACGGGCGCACCAGTTTCGCCGGCGAGGAGAAGTCGAACACGCTGTTCGTGGTCGACGCGTTTCCCGAAGGCGCGGCGCTCGAAGCCCCGGTCGAGGGCGAGGAGAGCATGATCGCCGCCTCGATCTTCAGCCATTCGCCAGCGATGCGCTGGTGGTATTTTTCGAACATGACCCGCGACGACGCGCTGCTGTTCAAGTTCCACGACAGCGATCACAGCCGCACCTGGCGCTGCCCGCACACCGCGTTCCACGATCCCAGCTTCGCCGACGCGAATATCCGCGAGAGCATCGAGGTGCGTTCAGTCGCCTATTGGGAGTAAGCGCGGCCGGGGCGACGATGCCGCCGCCGGTCCGGAAGCCGAGCCCGCGGCCGACGCCGCGACCGCGCAGCCCGAACCGGCCGCCAACGAGCAGGTCGCGACAGCTTTCGGTCTATTCCAAGGCCTCGTCGTTCCTGCGCAGGCAGGGACCCATCCGCCATCGGTGAAAGGCGCCGACGTCAGTCGTCATGGCGGGCCGCAGATGGGCCCCTGCCTGCGCAGGGGCGACGAGGGAATTGGGGATCAGACCTGGCCCTTGAACCGCCTAAATGTCGGAGCGGGTGGTATCGGGCAGGGGCGCGGGCGGAGCGGGTTCGGCGGCCGGGGGCGGCGGAATCTGCTGGGCGGGCGGCGGCGCCATGGGCTTGGCGTCGTCTTCGCCCAGGCCCTTCTTGAAGCTTTTGATGCCTTTGCCGAAATCGCCCATCGTTTCCGAAATGCGGCCGCGGCCGAACAGTACCAGCACGACCAGGATCACGATGATCCAATGCCACAAACTCAAGCCACCCATCGAAAATCTCCTTGTCCGGCCGCTTCTAGCACCGTGCGCGGGCGTGGCAAAGCATAGGAAAGGGGGAACCAACCGAGCCCCAAAACCATTATGCGGGCGAGGAATTTATCGTGAAACAAGAACCCTTCGTTGCTATCGGACTGCTGACCCAGGCCAATGTCCAGATGCTGGGACCGAGCCTGCGTCAGATCTTTCCGATCCCGCAGGACCGCAAGTTCGATCCCCTGGTCCGGGCGCTCGACCGCGTTTGCGGCGAAAACCGCGGTCGCTGAGCGCGCGCGTCAGGCGGCGCGCCGCGCCGGCTTTTCGCTCCACCGTTCGACCAGCGCCGGGACCTTGGCTGCGGCCACGGCGCGCGAGAAAAGGTAGCCCTGGCCGCTGTCGCAGCCCCATTCGAGCAAATGGGCGGCCTGGGCCGCGCGTTCGATTCCTTCGGCCACGACATGAATGCCGAGGCTGCGGCCGAGGTTGATCACTGCGCGCACGATCGCCGCGTCGCCAGGATCGGTTTCCATGTCGCGCACGAAGCTGCGGTCGATCTTGATGAAATCGACCGGATACTGCTTCAGATGGCGCAACGAGGCGTGGCCGGTGCCGAAATCGTCGAGCGCGATCTTCACTCCCCGTGAGCTCAGGAGCGCGAGCGCGCGCTGCACGAAATCGGCGCCACGGCCGAGAAACACGTTTTCCGTTACTTCGAGCTGGACGCAATGCGGCGGGACTTGCGCCTGGTGCAGCCGCTCGAGCAGGCGCTCGGCAAAATGATCGCCGCGAAATTCGGGCGCCGAGGCATTGAGCGCGACGCTGCCGAAGGGAATGGCGAGGTCGAGCCAGCGGCGCATGTCGGCAATGACCCGGTCGATCATCCGGTCGCTGAGATCGGCGGCCACTTCCTGGTCCTCGAACGCGCCGGCCAGCAGCGTCGGCGGCGCGATCCGCCCGCCGGGCGTGCGCCAGCGCAGCAGCGCCTCGAACCCGTCGAGCGCGCCGCTGCCGAGCGCCAACTTGGGCTGATAATAGGGGATGATGCGGTCGTTGCCCAGCGCGCTGCGGGCGAGCTTGAGGATGGCCAGCTGCTTTTGCGCTTCGTCGCGCATCTGTGCTTCGAACAGCATGACCCGGCCGCGCCCGGCGGCCTTGGCGGCGTACAGCGCGATGTCGGCGCTCTTGACCAGTTCGGCGGCGTTGGTGGCGCGGGCCGGATAGAGGCTGGCCCCGATCGACACCTTGCTGTCGAGGATGCGCCCGGCGTGGATGAACGGTTCGCGCAGCCGTTCCTGCACCGATTGCGCCAGCTTGAGCAGCGTCGCCTCGTCGTCGAGCTCGGGCAGGATCACCGCGAATTCGTCGCCGCCGAACCGGGCGACGGTGTCGCGCGCGCGGACCACGCTGCGCAGCCGCTTGGCAAACATCTTGAGCAGCATGTCGCCGGCATCGTGGCCGAGCGAATCGTTGATCTGCTTGAAATGATCCATGTCGAGCAGCAGTACGCCGACCGAATTGCCGCCGCGCTGCGACGCGTCGATGGCCAGGTCGAGCTGCTCCTGGAACAGCGCGCGGTTGGCCAGGCGCGTGAGCGGATCGTGGCTGGCGCTCCAGCGGATGCGTTCCTCGGCGGTCTTTTCGGCGGTGACGTCGCGCATCGTCATCAGGATGCGCCGCACGTGGCTGTCGCCGCGATCGGTGCGCCAGCCGTTCATCGCCACCCATCGTTCGGCGCCGTCGTTGGCGCGGCGGATGCGGAACGAATCCTCGAACCGCCCGATTTCGGTGGCGCGCGCCCGGTCGAGCGTCTCGCGGACTCGGGCGCGGTCCTCGGGATGGATGCAGGCCAGCGCCGCTTCCAGCGTGGCGTCGAGATCGGCGGCAAAGCCGAAGATTTCGCGCAGCCGGCCCGACCATTCGCGCCGGTCGAGCACCATGTCATAATCCCACACGCCCAGCGCCGCCGCCTCGGCCGCCAGGCGAAAGCGCTCCTCGCTTTCGCGCAGCGCGTGTTCGGCCGCCCTGCGTTCGGTGATGTCGAGGTGCGCGCCGATGCTGCGCACCGGCCGGCCTTGCGCATCGCGCTCGACACGGGTGCGGCTCGAGATCCAGCGGACTTCGCCGCTATCGGCGCGGACGATCCGGAACTCGCAATCGAACCCGTCGCCGGACTCGAGCGTCGAGGCGATCGTCTCCGCCATGCCGGGACGGTCATCGGGATGGATGCGGGCGAACCATTCTTCGTTGGTGATCGCGCGGGTGCCCGGCGGCAGCCCGAGCTGATCGACGAACCGCGCCGAAAATCGCGTCACCCCGTCAGGCCCGGCCTCGAAGTCCGCCAGCCCGGTCAGCTCCTGAACCAACCGCCAGCGCGCTTCGCTGCGACCGAGCGAATCGGGCGCGGCCGGTCCCATCGCAGGCGTTGGCCGGGTCGGAAGGTCAGCTTGCCCCATCGCCAACCCATGCCGCATCGCGGTGAAGTTGCCCTGAGCGCAGCCTAGGGTCTTTCGCGTAGTGCACCAGCGCTTGCGGGGAAGCGATGGTCACTTCACTTGGCGTTCACGCCGGCGCTCGTTATAGGGCGGCGCATGAACGCCTCCCGCCTGCCGCGCATCGCCATTTCCGCCGCCGCCCTGGCGCTGCTTTCGCTCACCGCCGGATGCGGGATGATCGGGGGCGCGAAAGGCCCATCGGACACCGGCTACATCGCACGTGACGCGGAATCGCTCTATTCGGCGGCCAAGGCCAATCTCGACAGCGGCAACGCCCGCGTCGCCGCGGCGCTGTTCGACGAGGTCGAGCGCCAGCACCCCTATTCGCCGTGGGCGCGCCGCGCGCAGCTGATGAGCGCGTTCAGCTATTACATCCAGAAAGACTATACCAAGACGATCGAGACGGCGACGCGCTTCCTCCAGATCCATCCCGGCAACCGCGACGCGCCCTATGCCTATTACCTCGTCGCGCTGAGCTATTACGAGCAGATCAGCGACGTCGAGCGCGACCAGAAGATCACCGAACAGGCGCTGACCGCGTTGAACGATGTCCAGCGGCGTTATCCGAACACGCCCTACGCCGCCGACGCGCGGCTCAAGGCCGACCTCGTCACCGACCACCTCGCCGGCAAGGAAATGGAGATCGGCCGCTTTTACGAGCGTACCGGGCAATGGCTGGCGGCGCAGATCCGCTTCCAGAACGTCGTCAAGGATTACCAGACCACCACGCATATCGCCGAGGCGCTGTTCCGGCTGACCGAAACCAGCCTGGCGCTGGGCGTGCCGGACGAAGCGAACCGCTATGCCGCGGTGCTCGGCGCGAATTACCCGGGCAGCGAGTGGTACGAGAAGGCCTACGAGCTGATCGAGCGCAAATCGCCGACCGCGGCAGGCGGCGACTAAGTCCCGTAGAGCGCGAGTTCGGCGGCCACGTCGCCGCGGCCGCTGGCGATCAGTTGGCCAAGCTGGGCGGGGAACAGGGCCTTCGACAGCCGCACCCCGGCAATCCCGTCATGGCTCCAGCGAATATACCCGGCAAGCTTGCGCCCGTCGAATTCGACCGTCACTTCATCGCCGACGACCAGCCCTGGCCGGCCCAGATTGCTGATCCGGCAGCCTTCCGACGACAGCTCGATCATCAGGCCTTTGAGCGGCTTTTCGCCGGCGCGCGCCAGTCGCACCATCTGCCGGACGGCGTAGCGCCTGTGTGCGCGGATCGTCAGCACCGTCATCGCTAAACCCCCGACTACTTTACCCATTCGATAGTAAGTCACAGCTTTCTTAACAAAGTCTTCAACACCCGGCCGGCGCGCGACGAACCGTTTTGACGGTGGGCAGGACGCGCAGCCGCGTTGCGCGGCGCCGGGCGGTCACCTATGCCCGATGCGCGCCATGCTGACCTCGCTCGCGATCCGCAATATCGTGCTCATCGACGCGCTCGACCTTGGGTTCGGGGCGGGGCTGGGCGTGCTCACCGGCGAAACCGGGGCGGGCAAGTCGATCCTGCTCGACGCGCTCGGGCTGGTGCTCGGCAACCGCGCCGAAACCGCGCTGGTCCGCGCCGGGGAAGAGCAGGGCGGTGTCATCGCGACGTTCGAATTTCCGGCGCTGCCCGCTGCGGTCGCGGCGGCGCTGGCCGACGCCGACATCGCGCTCGAGCCGGGGGAGCCGCTGATCCTGCGCCGCCGGGTCCGCGCGGATGGCGCGTCGAAAGCCTGGATCAACGATCAGCCGGTCGGCGCGGCGCTGCTGCGCGAGATCGCCCCGGCGCTGGTCGAACTGCACGGCCAGCATGACGATCGCGGTCTGGTCAACCCGCGCGGCCACCGCGCGCTGCTCGATCGCTATGCCGGCGGAGACCTGGCCTCGGTCGAAGCGGCGTGGGCCGAGTGGCGGGCGGCCGAAGCGCAGCTGGAGGCGGCACGCGCCGGTATCGCCCAGGCCAAGGCCGACCAGGACCTGCTGCTAGCGCATCTCGCCGAATTGACCGCCCTTGCACCCGAGGAAGGCGAGGAGCAGCGGCTCGCGCTGGCCCGCGCCGACATGCAGAAGGGGGAGAAGCTGGCCGAGGACCTCGAGGCGCTGCGGCTGGTGTGGGACGGGTCGGATTCGGCGCTGGCCCAGTTGCGCGCCGCGGCCCGGCGGCTCGGGCGGATCGGCGGCGAGCACCCGTTGCTGGGCGAAGCGCTCGCCGCGCTCGACCGCGCGGTGATCGAAGCGGGCGAGGCGGAGGAACGGCTGGACAAGGCGGCCGAGGCGCTGAGCTTCGACCCGGCCGAACTCGACCGCAGCGAGGCGCGCCTGTTCGAGTTGCGCGCGATGGCGCGCAAGCACGATTGCCAGCCCGACGAATTGCCTGGCGTGATGGTCAACCTGCGCTCCCGGCTCGATGCGATCGAGGCCGGCGATGCCGAGATCGGCGCGCTGGAAGCCGCGGCGGCTGAGGCGGGCGTGCGCTATCGGGACACAGCGCAAGCACTGCACGCGGCACGTGTCGCGGGCGCGGCACGGCTCGATGCGGCGGTGGCGGCCGAGCTCGCCCCGCTCAAACTCGATGCGGCCCGGTTCCGCACCGCGATCGCCGCGCTGCCCGAAGAGCGCTGGGGGGCGCAGGGGACGGACGCGGTGGAATTCCTCATTTCGACCAACCCGGGCGCGGAATTCGGCGCGCTCAACCGCATCGCCAGCGGCGGCGAGCTCAGCCGCTTCATCCTCGCGCTCAAGGTCGCGCTCGCCGAACAGGGCGGCGCGGCAACGGTGATCTTCGACGAGATCGACCGCGGCGTCGGCGGCGCGGTGGCCAGCGCGATCGGCGAGCGGCTGGCGCGGCTGGCGGCCGATGGGCAATTGCTCGCCGTCACGCACAGCCCGCAAGTCGCCGCGCGCGGGAGCACGCATTACCTGATCGAAAAATCGAGCGAAGGCACCGTCACCCGCACCTCGGTGACGCGGCTCGACTCCGCCGGCCGGCAGGAAGAAATCGCCCGCATGTTGTCCGGCGCGCAAATCACCAGCGAAGCCCGCGCCCAGGCCGATCGGCTGCTGGAGGGGGTGTGATGCGGTGTCTCGGCCCGGCTTTCCTTCCGCTAATCCTCGCCGGCTGCGTTTCGGGCGCGGGCCAACCTCCGCCGCTGCCGCCGCTGGCCGCGGACCGGGCGCAGCCGGGGCTGGCGCTGTTCGAGCATGTGCTGACCGGTCATTTTGCCGCGTTCGGAGCCAATCCGCCGACTACTTGCGTGGTGCTGCGGCCCACCGCGCTGAGCGCGACGCAGGAAGCGGCGCTGATCGCCCGCTTCGTGCGTCTGGCCCCGGCGTCGCGGTGCCGCGCTCAGGGCGGCGGCTATGTCGATGCGATCACCGGCGCTCCGGCGCAAGCGGTCGAGGTGTACGATTTCGTCTGCCGCTCGCCCGATGCCTGCACCGGCTGGGTCAGCGCGCCGGGATCGCCGGCCAAGCGCTATGCGCTCAGCTACGAAGGCGGCGAGTGGCGTTTCGCCGCCGATCCGCGGCTGCTGGCGCAATGAGCGCCGAAGCCGATGCCGCCAACGAGTTGATGCGGCTCGCGCGCGAGATCGCGCGGCACAACCGGCTCTACCATGCCCAGGACACGCCCGAGATTTCCGACGCCGAATACGACGCGCTGGTGCGCCGCAATGCGGAGCTCGAGGCGGCCTATCCGCACCTGGTGCGCGCCGACAGCCCGAACGCCGCCGTGGGCCACGAGGTGGCGTCCTCCCCACTCGCCAAAGTGCCGCACGCGGTGCGGATGTTGAGCCTCGACAACGCCTTCACCGATGACGAAGTGGCCGATTTCCTCGCCCGGGTGCGGCGCTACCTTAACTTGCCCGAAGCTGAGCCGGTGGCGGTGACGGCCGAGGACAAGATCGACGGCTTGTCGTGCAGCTTGCGCTACGAGCACGGCGCGTTGGTGCTGGCGGCCACCCGCGGTGACGGGCAAGTCGGCGAGAACGTCACCGCCAACGTGGCGATGATCCCCGATATTCCGCAGCAGCTGACCGGTGAAGTGCCCGACCTGTTCGAAGTTCGCGGCGAGGTTTACATGGAAAAACAATCGTTTGCCGCACTAAATGTTGCGCAGCAAGCGAAGGACGAGCGCCTCTTCGCGACCCCGCGCAACGCCGCCGCCGGATCGCTGCGGCAGAAGGACCCGGCGGTCACCGCGGCGCGTCCGCTGCGGTTCCTCGCCCACGGCTGGGGCGCGGCGAGCCCTTCGACAGGCTCAGGATTGCCGGGGCAGAGCCAGTTCGAGATGATGCAGCGCATAGCCGCATGGGGCCTGCCGATCTCGCCCGACCTCAAGCTGTGCCAGTCGCTCGATGAAATGGTGGCGCAGTATGCCATGATCGGAATGAAGCGCGCTGCGCTGCCCTATGACATCGACGGGGTGGTGTACAAAGTCGATCGGCTCGACTGGCAGGCGCGGCTCGGCAGTGTCGGCAAGGCGCCGCGCTGGGGCCTGGCGCACAAATTCCCGGCCGAGCGGGCCGAGACCGTGCTCGAGGCGATCGACATCCAGGTCGGCCGCACCGGCAAGCTGACCCCGGTCGGACGGTTGAAGCCGGTGCTCGTCGGCGGGGTGACGGTGACCAACGTCACCCTGCACAACCGCGACGAGATCGCCCGACTGGGCCTGCGCGTCGGCGACCGCATCGTGCTGCAGCGGGCCGGCGACGTGATCCCACAGGTCGTTGAGAACCTGACGCGCGACGAAACGCGCGCGGCCTGCACCTTCCCCGATCGTTGCCCGGTGTGCGGCAGCGAAGCGGTGGCCGAGGAAGGCGAAGTCGACGTGCGCTGCACCGGCGGCCTCGTCTGCACCGCGCAGCAGTTCGAGCGGCTGCGCCACTTCGCTTCGCGGCCCGCGCTCGACATCGAAGGGTTGGGCGAGAAAACCATCGCCGAGTTCATGGAGCTCGGCTGGCTGGCCAAGGGGCCGGCGGACATTTTCCGATTGTGCACCCACCGCGAGGAAATGATCGGCCGCGACGGCTGGCAGGACAAGTCTGTGGACAACCTGTTGGCATCGATCGAGGCCAAGCGCCGCCCCGATGCCGCCCGGCTGCTGTTCGGGCTCGGCATTCGCCATGTCGGTGCGGTCACCGCGCGCGATCTGCTCAAGCGGTTCCGCACCTTGCCGGCGCTGCGCGACGCGGCCGAGCGAGCCCACGCCGGCGAGGCCGAGGCGCTGGCCGAACTTACCGCGATCGACGGCGTCGGGCCGGTGGTGGTCGAGGCGCTCGGCGACTTCTTCCACGAAGAGCATAACCGCGCGGCATGGAACGACCTGCTCGGCGAGGTCGATCCGCCCGAATACGTCGTGGAGACCAGGGCCAGCGCGGTCAGCGGCAAAACCGTGGTGTTCACCGGCAAGCTCGAGACGATGAGCCGCGATGAGGCCAAGGCCCAGGCCGAACGGCTCGGCGCGCGCGCCGCCGGTGCGGTCAGCGCGGCGACCGATCTGGTCGTCGCCGGGCCGGGCGCGGGCAGCAAGTTGAAGAAGGCGGCGGACTTGGGCATCGAGGTGATCGACGAGGTCGCCTGGGCCGAGATCGTAAAGGGAGCGGGATGAGGAAGAATCCCAAGATGGGCATGGGGCTCGGCCTCGGCATCGCGCTCGGCACGGCGCTCGGGGCCGCGTTCGGCAACATTGCCATCGGTATCGCGCTCGGCGTGGCGTTCGGGCTGATATTCGGCGGACGAGCGAGCCGGCACCGCGACCGCATCGACTGACACGGCGGGCGACGCCCGCACCGCGGCTCACTCAGTCGCTTGGGCCGACTCTGCCGGTTACAATACGAAGTCGTTCGCGGTGAGCACCTGATTGCCCGCGCCCTGCAGCAGGATGTGCATGTCGGCCGTGCCGTTGCCATTGAGATCGGCTTCGACCCGCAGGTCGGCGCCCAGGTCGACCCAGCGGATTTGCGCGGTGCCGTTGGCGCTGAACGCCGTGGTGCCGATGTAGGCGAAGGCCTGGTCGCCGGCGAGCGCGGCATTGGTGTCGATGCGCTTGAAGTTGAGTTTATCGACCCCGCTGCTGAAATCGGCGATGGTGTCGGGCGCGGCCACGGTGGAATCGCCGGTCGCGCGATACTTGAACACGTCGGCCCCGAGGCCGCCGGTGAGCAGGTCGGCGCCGCCGTCGCCGCGCAGCTTGTCGGCATCGTCGCCGCTGTTGATGTCGTCGGCCAGGCTGCCGCCGACCAGCTGGTCGTTGCCGGCGTATCCGGCCAGCGTGTTGACCGTGCCGAACACGCCCATGGCAACATCGCTGCCGCTCGTCCCCGCGACGAAGAATTCGAGATTCGATCCGCCGCCGACGCTCATCGCGCGGGCCGCCACCTGGGTGTTTCCGGCGCTCATGGTGACGAGGATCGAGCCGGTGCCCGAAAGCGTCGCGTGGACAGCAAGCCGGTCGCGAACTGGGCCGCGCTGAGCACCAGGATCGAGCCGCTCTGCAGGTTGACCGCTTCGATGTTGGCCAGCGAGCCGAGACTGACGGTCCCGCCGCCGGTGACGCGCAAGATATCGATGTCGGCCCCGCCATCGACCAGCGACCCATCGTTGCTGCCGTTGACCGCGATCAGATCATTGCCGCTTCCCCCGTTGAAAACGTCGATCCCGCCGGCGCCGACCAGCGTATCGTTGCCCGCGCCGCCGTTGAAGGTCTCGCGCTGCGGCGTGCCGATCACGACGTTGGCATTGCCGCTGCCGTTGTAGGTGATCGTATCGGTCCCGGCGGTCCAGGTGGTGAAGTTGACGTCGGTGAGGTTGAAATCGTTGAGCACGTTGACGACGATACTGTCGGCGCCAGCCGTGCCGGTGAAATTGCCCCATGTTTGCGCGATTGCCACGGTCGAATTGTCGTTGACGGTGAGATTGAGCGCGCCGCTGCTCGAGGTGACAACCGCGCGGCCGAGGAGCTGGATCCCGTCGAACGCCAAGTTGCTGACCGTGGTGGCAAAGCCAGCCGTGTCGAGCCGGCCGTTCCAGGCCACGCTGGTGATGCCGGTCCCGGCGTAATTGAACAGGTTGGCCGCGTTATAGGCGTTGCCCATCTTCAGCGTGTTGCCGATGGCGAAGCTGGACAGCGTCGGGTTGTGGAAGATCGCCCCGAACGCGGCGGTCAGCTCGCCGCCGACGATCGATCCGTAGTTGAACGTCAGAGTGCTCTG
>JANOAH010000068.1:0-1876 GCA_031411075.1 Erythrobacteraceae bacterium | reverse complement strand
CGGAGCATGGCTTCTTCGGCGTGCCCAAGGTGATCGAGTGATGGGCGGTGCGTTTGAACGCCGGGCCTTCGACAAGCTCAGGCTGAGCGGAATCTCATCGGATCATTACCCCAACCCCGCTCAGGCTGAGCCTGTCGAAGCCCGCGCGCCAACCTCGGGTCCAACCCTGTGACCGACCTCACCGAACTTGGCGTCGCCGCAATTCGCGACGGCGTGGCCGCCGGCGACTTCACCGCCGTCGAGGCCGCCGAAGCGTTCAACGCCAACGTCGCCGCGGCACAGCAGGCGCTCAACGCCTTCATCGTCGCCACCCCCGAAAAGGCGATCGAGGCCGCGCGCAAGGTCGATGCCGACCGCGCCGCGCAGCGCCCGCTCGGCAAGCTAGCCGGCGTGCCGATCGGGATGAAGGACCTGTTCGCCACCAGGGGCGTCCAGACCACCGCGGCGAGCCACATCCTCGAGGGCTTTATCCCCCAGTACGAGAGCACCGTCAGCCAAAAGCTGTGGGATGCCGGCGCCGGCATGCTCGGCAAGCTCAACCTCGACCAGTTCGCGATGGGCTCGTCGAACGAGACCAGCCACTTCGGGAACGTGATCTCGCCGTGGCGGCGCCAGGACGGCGGCAATGCGGCTTTGGCGCCCGGCGGTTCGTCGGGCGGGAGCTCGGCGGCGGTTTCGGCGCGGCTGTGCCCGGCCGCGACCGGAACCGACACCGGCGGCTCGATCCGCCAGCCCGCGGCCTTCACCGGCGTTTCCGGGATCAAGCCGACCTACGGCCGCTGCTCGCGCTGGGGCATCGTCGCCTTCGCGAGTTCGCTCGACCAGGCCGGGCCGATGGCGCGCGACGTCGCCGACTGCGCGATCATGCTCGAAGCCATGGCTGGGTTCGACCCTAAGGATTCGACCAGCCTCGACCTGCCAGTGCCGGAGTGGAGCGCGAACCTCTCGGCCGACCTCAGCGGCAAGACTGTCGGCATCCCGCGCGAATACCGCATGGACGGGATGGACGAGGACGTCGCCCGCTCATGGGATCAGGGGGTCGAGTGGCTCAAGGACGCCGGCGCGACGGTAGTAGAGGTGTCGCTGCCCCACACGAAGTACGCACTACCGTGCTACTACATCATCGCCCCGGCCGAGGCCTCCTCGAACCTCGCCCGCTACGACGGCGTGCGCTACGGCCTGCGCGACCTGCCCGACGGAGCGAACCTTCAGGACATGTACGCCGCGACCCGCGCCGCCGGCTTCGGCGCCGAGGTCAGGCGCCGCATCCTGATCGGCACCTACGTGCTTTCGGCCGGCTTCTACGACGCCTATTACACCCAGGCGCAAAAGGTCCGCACGCTCATCTCGCGCGACTTCAAGGACGCCTTTGCCAGCTGCGACGTGATCCTCGCCCCGACCACGCCGACCGCCGCCTTCGCGCTGGGCGAGAAGAGCGGTGACCCGCTCGAGATGTACCTCAACGATGTGTTCTCGGTGCCCGCGAGCCTCGCCGGCCTGCCAGCGATGAGCGTGCCGGCCGGCCTGAACCGCGAGGGCCTGCCGCTCGGCCTGCAACTCATCGGCAAGCCGTTCGACGAGCAGGGCGTGCTCAATGCCGGCCTAGCGATCGAGCAACGGGCGGCGTTCAGTGCCAAGCCAGGCAAGTGGTGGTAACGAAGCCCCGTTCGTCTCTAGCGAAGTCGAGAGACGGCGGCACAGCACAGCGTGTCTCGACTACGCTCGACACGAACGGTGAAATGAAATGACGCAGTCTGCTTACCGCATCCAGGGCGCCACCGGTGATTGGGAGGTCGTTATCGGCCTTGAGGTCCACGCCCAGATCACTACCCAGTCCAAGCTTTTCTCCGGCGCCGCGACCCAGTTCGGCGCCGAG
>JANOAH010000067.1:0-24401 GCA_031411075.1 Erythrobacteraceae bacterium | reverse complement strand
GCAGCTGTGGCGCAGCCACAACGGAATCGAACCCTCGACAGGCATGGAGCGGGTGAAGGGAATCGAACCCTCGTCGTAAGCTTGGGAAGCTTCTGCTCTACCATTGAGCTACACCCGCGTTGGCCTGGGCGGGCGACCGTGATGGTGGCCCGAGCACGGCTGCGCAACCTCTGCGGCCGCTCTATTGCCGTCTCGCGCGGACGCATCAACCCCTTTTGGCGCACTCGCCTACCCCCTGTCGTTTGCCGATCTGGACTTTATCGAGCGGAAAGCGAAAGGCGGAACCGAGAATCGCGAGTGCGGAGGCCGCTGTGTCGTTAGGGGGTTTTTTCAAACCCGAGTATTTGTTCAGGCCGCGCAGCATCTCTGCGCGGCTTGGCCGCCGATGGCTCGACGACCTACCCCAAACATTGGATGTCCCCTTGCTCGGCCGCCCTTTTCGCATTCGGCCCCGCGACGTGATCGGCCAGCAGATCATGACGTTCGGTCTTTATGATCTCGTCGTCACAGAATGTCTGCTGCGGCTCACGGCCCGAGGCGATGCGGCGCTCGATGTCGGCGCCAACATCGGCTTTACGGCGCGCATAATGGCACATGCAGTGGGCGAGGGTGGCAGCGTTACGGCGTTCGAACCGCACCCAGATCTGTTCTCCGACCTCGTGCTCAATATCGCTGGGACGAAGGTTTGCGCGATCAATTCGGCGGTGAGCGACAGGCCTGGAAAGGCGGTCCTGCGGATTCCCGCAGCGTTCGCCTACAATCGCGGCATCGCGACGATGGAATCCGTCGAAACTGAAGGCACCGATGAAATCGGCATTACTATGGTGACACTCGATCAGACCGTGGGACCTACCGCGGCGATCGGGATGATGAAGCTGGACGTCGAGGGGCACGAACTCGCCGTGCTGAACGCCGCAAAGCGCCTGATTGCCGAACATCGCATCCGAAACATCATCTTCGAAGACCATCGGCCCGTCGGCTCGCCAGTGATCGAACACCTCCGAGCCACAGGTTATACCGTGCGGCAAATTCGCAAAGGTTTCTGGGGACCGATCATGGTCCCGGCCGGTCGGCCGGCGTTCGTGTCAGATTGGGAACCGCCCTGCTTCCTGGCGACCGTCGAGCCGGCGGCGACGCAGGCCGCCCTCGCCCCCAGAGGTTGGCGAGCCTTGCGCGGTTAGGCGCCTAGTGCTGTCGGGCCTTGCCGGGCTGCGCAGCCAAGGACGTCGAGATACTGGCGTGCAATGGCCGCAGGCGAATGTTGGTCGAGATGGCGCGATACGTTGCGCGGGTCGGGCTGCCAATCGTCATCGAGAACCTGGCGCAGGCATTGGGCCAAACCGGCGGCGTCGGCGCGTTCGAACAGCAGTCCGTTGTCGCCCACGGCCTCGGGCAAACCGCCCACCCGGGCGGCCACGATTCGGCATCCACAAGCCATCCCTTCAAGTGCCACGATACCGAACGGCTCGTCCCAAAGCGACGGTACGGCCATCATTAGATGGCGCCGCATCTGCAAAGCAACCTGTGAGGCTGGCAAACTGCCAAGGAAGGTGACGCGCCGCTGCAAACCATGCTGCAGCACCCAGTGGTCGAGTTCCGGGCGCACCGGCCCGTCGCCAACGATCGTCAGATTGACCTCCAGATGGTCTGAAGCAATCTGCCGAAATGCCTCCAGCAAGATGTCGCAACCCTTCTCGTAGATCAGGCGGCCCACAAACAGGATGTCGCGTTTGCGTGGCTCGTCATCCCGTTGATGGAAGATCGCTTTATCGAACGGATTGTGGATGACGATTGCGCTTGGGAACGACCGCGCCATGTGACTGCTGGGCACGATATTGGTGACGAGGAAGGATGCCAGCCGTTTGACGGCGTGCGGCACCGAGCGGCGCCACCATGCACGGAACGGGACGCCGGGATAGACGATCAGCGGGACCAGCGGATGCGCCACGCACACCGGTTTGCCCGAGGCTAGCTGCGATCCCAACCGGCGCAGGGCCAGCGGGGCGCTCAGGATTACATCGCTTCGCCGGACAATCTCGCGATAGGCTCCGGCGCTCGGCGCGCTGTGAATCGGATATGGCGCTTCGATCCGCCCGACCGTTTCGGTAACGACTTCGACCGTGTGGCCCTGCGCTACGAACTCGCCGCATAACGTGTGAAGTAGCCGCTCCATGCCGCCGATGTCGGGCGGGAAGCGGTGACAGTATACGTGAATTCGCATCCGTCGTGGGCCTAGAGGCCGTCGAGGCGCGCGGCCATCGATCGGCGGCGTTCGCGCGGGGTGCTGGCGGAAATCGGTACTTCGGCCGCTGGTCTGTGGGGCATGGGCGCCGGGATTGCACCGGAACTCGCGCGCCGACCGGCGCCGTAGGCGCGGGCCAGCATTTCCATCACCACCACCGGCGCGAGGTAAAACAGCGATTGGCGCGCGACGGTGATGATCAACCCATCGCGAAACGCGACCACTGCCGACATCATGAAGGCGCAGTAGAGCATGACGGCGAACGGCGTCTGCTCTGCCCGCATGAAGCGATTGTAGGCCCGGCCGTATAGCCAAGCGAACGCCGCGCACAGAATGACGATGCCGGCCCAGCCCAGCTCGTACCAACCCGAGCCGGGCAGCGACAGGGTAGCCCCGTAAGGCCGGCCGTAATCGAGCAGATTGAACATCTTGATCGGCGCGCCGATCGGCTTGTCCGGCCACAGCACGCGCGGGATCGGTTCGGTGAACAGCTGCAGCAAAGAGGCGAAGTAATCGTAGGTCTTGGTCCGCTGCGGGACTGCGTAAACCACGAATTCGTAGAATTCGAGATTGGCCCAATCCATGCTTTCGAGGAAGCGCGTCTGGCGCGGACCCTCGACGCGGGAATCGTTGGCGAACAGCTGCTGAAAGCCGACCGAGCGATAGTCGCCGACCAGCCTGAACAGCGTCAGCATGAAGCCGCCCAGGACGACCGTGGTCGCGTTCAGCCAGCGGCGGCGGCGATGGAACAGGTACAACAGCACGATGAACACCGTGGCCGAGATGAACGGTCCGCGCCCCCCGGTTCCGGCGCGAAGCACGACGAAGATAATGAACGGCAGCAACGCCCAGATGCGGAAGCGGTGGACATAGGCAAACATGCCCGTCAGCGTCGCCAGCATCAGCTGCGCGTCGAGCAAGTAGCCGTTGCTGGTGGTGTTGATGGTGATCCCGGTGGCGGCATCCATCTGCCATTGGTTGTCGACCGTGCCGAGGCTGGTCATGCCGAGCACGGTATAGAGCGACCACAACCCCGGAATGCCGAGCAGCACGCAGGTCAGCGCCACCGGCTTGACATAAGCGCCGAGCTGCCGGTCGGGAAAGGTCGTCAGCCGCGGCCAGGCGCTGCCGAAATGCATGCACGCCGCCACGAACACCAGCAGGCCCAGATTGGCGCCCAGCAAAGTGACACTTTTGTCCGTGAACGTCGGCTGGAAATCGAAGCCGAGATAGATCAGGTCATAGCCGCGGTAGAACACCAGCAGCGGGCGAAACACGAACACCACGAAGTGAAACGCCAGGTAGATCGTCACCGGGTGGAACAGGCTGGCCCGGCCCGAGCGCAGGTAAAGCGCCAGCGTGGCCAGGAACACCAGCACCGAACCCAGCATGATCACCTGATAAAGGCCGCCGCCCATTGCCGCCGCCCGCCCTAATCCGCCGACATTTCGCGGCCGAAGCGGATCAGACGATCTCGCGCTTCGGCCGACGGCTGGCCGAGCAGCTGTTCGACACCGTCGGCGAACCGCTCGCTATCGCCGAGCCAGGCGCGGGCGTGCGATTGCGCGCTCATCCTCTCCCACCGCGCGGGCTCGTGGCTCAATTCGAACATGGCCTGCGCGATTCCCTCCGCATCGTCCGGTTCGACCACGTAGCCGTTCACGCCGTCGCGGACCAGAGCATCGCGCGAGCCGACCGGCGACGACACAATAACCGGAAGGCCCAGCGCGAGGGCTTCGTTGACCACAAGCCCCCACTGTTCCTCGGTGCTGACCAGGCACAAGGCCAGTGCATCGGCGAGCGCGCGCGAGACCCCTTCGGCGGGCAGAAACCCCGGCCACTCGACCCGGTCCGCCACGCCGAGCTCGCGCGCAAGTGCCTCGAGGTCTTTGCGCAGCGCGCCGTCGCCGATCAACCGCAGCGATCGTGCCGCCGTTCCGGCGCGCGCGGCGTATCCGGCATAACCGCGCAGCAACGTCGCCAGATTCTTCTTGGCGACAAAGCGGCCGACATAGACGAACGCCCGCTCCTGCCACGCGCCGCCCGCCGCCGCGGCCGCCTGGCGGCGGACCCGCGCAATCGATACCGCGTCGTAGCCCGGCACGATCGGGCGGTCGGTGAAGCCCAGCTCGCGCATGTAAGCGGCCTGACGCCCCGCCCCGACTAGCGCGCCCGCATAGCTGCGCAGCAGCTGGCGTTTGATCCATTCGAACCAGGCCCGGCGCGGCGCATCGTCCCGCTTCGATTCGGTCATCACGAACGTCGGGACACCCGTCAGGCGCAGCCACCAGGTGAGGGCGATGGCGTCCGGCCGGCTGTACGGCAAGCCGACGAACACCGCCCGGCAGGCGCGCAGCGCGCCGAACGCGGCCAGCAGCCGGCGCGGCCAGCCGATCTCCTCGAAGCCTCGGCCGGGAAACAAGGTCAACTTGTCCGCCCCCGCGACACCGCCCGAGGGCTCCCAGGCATACGTCACCGAACGCGTCGCGGTCTCGACCGCCAGGGTGCGATATTGCCCGGCCAGCCGCTGCGCCACCGCTTCGCAGCGATCGACATGATAAGCGGCGAATTGTTCGAAGATGATGCCGACCGTGGGCATGGATTCGTCAGGCACTCGGACGCTTTCAAGGCTGGCGACAGTCGGCGGCGCCAACGCATGGACGCGCATCGGCCATCGCGCAATGGGCAAGCACGGCGATGCGCCAGTTACGGCTGGCAAGGGCGGCGACGGGCGGCTAGGCCACGCCGCACGATGTCGAGCGCAACCGCCACTGCCGCCAGCAGCGATCACCCGGCGCCGACGCCGTCGCTGATAGGCGCGCGGGTATTCGTCGCCGGGCATCGCGGCATGGTCGGCGATGCGCTGGTGCGGCGGCTGGCGAGCGAAGGCTGCGAGGTTCTCGGCGCGTCGAGCGCGGATCTCGACATGCGCCGCCAGGCCGAAGTCGAGCGCTGGATGGCGCGCGAACGGCCCGATGTAGTGATCGTCGCCGCGGCGCGGGTCGGCGGGGTCTATGCCAATGACACCCGTCCGGGCGAGTTTCTCTACGACAACCTTATGATCGAGGCGAACCTGATCGAAGCGGCGCGCGTTGCCGGCGTGCGCAAGCTGGTGTTCCTGGGATCGGCCTGCATCTATCCGCGCGACGCGGCCCAGCCGATGGGCGAAGACGCGCTGCTCAGCGGCCCGCTCGAACCCACCAACCAATGGTATGCGGTGGCCAAGATCGCCGGGATCAAGCTCGCCCAGGCCTATCGCCGGCAATACGGCTGCGACTTCATCTCGCTGCAACCGACCAATCTCTATGGCCCGGGCGACAACTTCGAACTCACCGGCAGTCACGTAATCCCGGCGCTGATCCGCAAGGCGCTGACCGCGCGTGACGATGGCGCGGCCGAGATGGTGGTGTGGGGCAGCGGCCGGCCGCTGCGCGAATTCCTCTATGTCGAGGATCTGGCCGATGCGATCGTGTTTCTGACCAAGACCTACAGCGATGAGAGCATCGTCAATGTCGGAAGTGGTGAGGAAGTCTCGATCGCGGATCTGGCCACCACCATCTGCGAATTCGTCGGGTTCGGCGGCGCGCTGCGCTTCGATGCCGACAAGCCTGACGGGGTGATGCGCAAGCTGGTCGACACTGGCAAGCTCAACGCCATGGGTTGGCAGGCGTCGACGGGATTGAGCGACGGGTTGCAGCGAACCATCGCCTGGTTTGAAAATCATCGGCAAAGCGCGCGCGGACTATGATCCGCGATCGCCAGCCTCAGCGCGGACAGGGCAGGTAATGAAGCGGACGCAATGCATGGTCTGCCGCGGTCCGCGGCTGGTCGAATTCATCGACCTGAAGGATCAGCCCAACGGCAACAATTTTCTCGCTGCCGATGAAACCGATCGCGAGGTCAGCTTCCCCCTGGCGATGATGGTGTGCGAAGACTGCTGGGAAGTGCAGATCGCCGAATTCCCGCCGCAGGACCTGCTGTTCACCGATCACCCTTATCTGTCGGGCGTCAACGCGCCGGTGGTGGCGCATTTCGACCAGTTGGCGCAGCACGTGGTGTTCAAGCTGGGTCTGCACCCGAACGACCTCGTCATCGACGTCGGCGCCAACGACGGCACTTTGCTCAAGATGTTCGCCAAGCAGGGCATGCGCGTGCTCGGGGTCGATCCGTCGACACGGCCCGGGAAGATCGCGCGCGAGAGCGGTGTCACCGTGTTCAAGCAGTTCTGGAACCACGAGACCGGCCGATCGCTCGCCCAGCTCGGCATCTGCCCGGAAGTGATCACCGCCACCGCCGTGTTCTACCACGTGCCCGATCTGCACGATTTCTGCGCCGGGCTGACCGAAGTGATGGGTCCGGACAGCGTGTTCGTGGTCCAGGGCGTCAACCTCAAGGACCTGATCGAGCACAACGAATTCGATCACTTCTACCACGAACACAGCTGCATCCATTCGCTGGGCCCGCTCACCCGGCTGTTCGGCGAGCACGGTTTGCGCATTTTCGATGTCGAGTTCTCGCCGATCCACGGCGGCTCGTTCATCCTCTATGTGGTGCGCGGCGAGAGCGAGCGCGCGACGACGCCCGCGGTGGCCGCGGCGATCGAGGCGGAACGGACCGCGGGCCTTTATCAGCTCGACACCTATCACGCCTTTGCCCGGCGTGTGGCGGACAACATGGCCGCGCTGAAGGCACTGCTCGAAGAGCTCAAGGCGGCCGGCAAGACCGTCTACGCCCTCGGCGCGCCCCTCAAGGGCAGCACGACGCTCAATTACGCCGGAATCGGTCCCGAACTGGTTGAACTGGCGACCGAAGTGAACCAGTTCAAGATCGGCAAGGTAACGCCCGGCACGCATATCCCGGTGGTCGACGAACGCTCGCTCGGCCACGGGCCGGACTATTACCTCGTCCTCGCCTGGAACTTCCTCGATTTCCTGGTCGGCAAGTACGACAATTACCTCGCCGGCGGCGGGCGCTTCATCAGCGCAGTGCCCGATGTGCGGATCGTCGGCCGCGGCGGCGAAATCGTGCCGCGATGAAGCGGGTCGTGGTCACCGGCGGGACGGGATTCGTCGGCGGCGCGCTGGTCGAGGAGCTGCGGCGCCGCTACCCGCAGGCTGAGGTCATCCCGATCGGCAGCCGGGTAGTCGACATCGCCGACGAGGCGGCGTGGTTCGGCTGGCTCGAGGCGCTGGGCGGAGAGGTCGATCACATCGTCCACCTCGCCGCGCTGTACAAGGCGGGAGACTGGCCGGTGCATCACCCGGCCACCCAGTTCAACGTCAACATGCAGATCAACGTCAACGCGCTCGAAGGCTGGCGACGGTTCTTTCCGCAGGCCAAGTTCACCTCGATCTTGAGCTACTGCATGTACCCGTCGACCGAGAACGCGCATCCCGAAGAAGAGCTCTATGGACACGAGCCCGAGGATTACCTGTTCGCCTATGCGCTGACCAAGAAGGCGATGTTGATCGGCCAGCGCGCCTACCGGCAGGAATACGGCCTCAAGGCGGCCAGCGTGGTGCTGCCCACGGTCTATGGCCCGGGCGACAGTTTCGCCGAAAACAGCCATGTGGTCGGCGCGCTGATCGGCAAGTTCGTGCGCGCCGCGCGTTCGGGCGCGGCCGAAGTCGAGGTGTGGGGCGACGGGACCGCCGAGCGCGAGTTCCTCTATGTCGGCGATGCGGTCGACGGGATCATCCAAGTCGCGCTGCGCTCCGAAGAGCCGGCGCTCAACCTGGGCATGGGCGATGCCCAGTCGATCGGGCAGCTGGCGGCCTGGATCAAGACCGCCGCCGGGTTCGAAGGCGCAATCCGTTACAACATGAACCGCTTCGTCGGGGTCAAAACGCGCAAGCTCGATGTGTCGCGAATGCGCGACTTGCTGGGCTGGACCGCGCCCACGTCGCTCGAACAGGGCATTGCCCAGACGGTCGATTGGTACTCGGAGCAGCTCGATCGCGGGGCCAGGACTGCGGCCCATGCCTGATCGGCCCTCCGGCCGGCGGCTGCTGATCGTCGAGGAAGCGCTCAAGGATTACGTCGGCCACTGGTACGAATACGTCCGCGCCGTGGCCGAATTGGCGCAGGGTGAAGGTGATCGGGTGAGCGTAGTCGGCCACCGGCGCGCAACGCCGGCGCTTGTAGCCGAACTGGCGGTCGAGCCGCTGTTCGCTCGCAGCCCGTGGGACGGCGATTATCGCGAGCCCTTTGCCCCGTGGCGCAAGCTGGCGATCCTCCGCCATGCCTGGCAGACTGTTCGCCAGATCGGCGCAGTCCTGCGGCGGCGCGGGCCGTTCGACTGCACTTTTGTCCCGACCGTGTTCGTCTTCCAGATCTGGGCCTGGTGGCTGCTCTACGCGCTCTACCCGGCGCGCATCGGCCGGTTGGTGCTGCTGGTGCGCAACAATGTCGCCACCTATCGGCCGGACAGTGCGGTGCCGGTATTCGGCGGGGTGTCACACGTGATTGGGTGGGGCATTCGCGCCTTTGCCGGCGATGTAGCCGCCGGACGAGTGGTCTTCGCCACCGACAGCCGGCGCCTGGCCGCGGAATACCGCGAGTTGACCGGGATCGATTTCGTCGTCTTCCCAAGCCCGCGCATTGCCGCGCCGATGCCGGCCCGCCCACGCCGCCGCGCTGCCCAGCCGATGCATTTCGCCTGCCTCGGCCCGGCGCGGTTCGAAAAGGGCATCGACGTGCTGCAGCAGGCGATTGCGCGCTACCTTGCCGACCCGGCCAGTCCGCCGGCCCGTTTCACCATTCAATGGCCGGCGCCGATCCGCGATGCGGCTGGGCAGCGCTATGAACCCGATAGCGGCCTGGCCGCGTCGGGCCAGGTTGCCTTCGTCACCGAGCCGCTCGACAGCGCCGGGTATGATGCTCTGCTCGGGCAGACCGATTGCATGGTGCTGCCCTATCGCCGTTCGGCCTATTTCGCACGCATTTCCGGGGTTGCGGTGGAAGCGGTGACGGCCGGCATTCCGGTCATCACCACCGCCGATACCTGGACCGCCGAGCTCGTCGAAACCGCGGGCGCCGGGCTGCTGGTGCCCGATGGCGATGCGGCGTCACTGACTGCGGCGCTGGCCACCCTCGCCGCCCGGCGGCCGCGGTTCGCCCGTCTGGCGGCGGAGCGCAGCAAGACGGCGCTGGCCGCACACTCGGGGGAGGAATTCATGCGCGCGCTGTGGGGCGAAAGCGGGGCCGGCCAGGGCCCCGCTTCCCCGGTCAGGCCCGCACGGTTGCGTTGAGCGTGGCATTGCCCAGATCGATCGCCGCGCCGGAATTATTGGACAGCGTCGCGGTGACGGTATTGGGCGCGGTCACCGCGCCGGTCAGGACCAGGCCGCCCGTGCTCACGCTCAAGGCGACTTCGGCCCGGTCTCCCAGCACCGCGCCCTTGACCACCACGGTCTTCAATTCCTGCGCCCCGTTGGCGATGCTGCCGGGGTTCCAGGTGGTCGAACCGGACAATTCGTTGATGCCCTCGATCCATTCCCAGCGCCCGCCGTTGAAGCGAACACGGGCCATGGCATAGCTCGCGGGAATGAGCCGATCCTTGCCATCGCGGAATTGGCTGCCGGAAAAGCGCAACGCCACCCCGCCCGAAGTGTAGTTTGGCGTCATGTTCATGATGCGCATTTCCGCACCCCGCTGGATGCCGGCGGTGGGCAGGTACATCGTATAGCCGCCACTGGCGCTGCCGCCGCAGCGCAGCCCGGCATAAGGGTTGTACGGGAAAGTGCCGCCGGCATTGGCTTCGATGTCGTATTCGACCGTGTTCATCGATTCGTCGAAGCGGCTGATCGTCACCCCCGGGTGGTTGTCATAGACCGTGCCGAAACCGATCAGCTGCGCGTAGGGTGCGTTCTCGAAGGTTGCCACGTCCACGCGCACATCGGGGCCGAACGAGCCGTAGTAGGTGACGGCCTTTTGATGCTTGAAACCGTTGGCGACCGCGTTGGCGGTGCGCTTGCAATGCAGGCGAACCGACACGCCGACCGTCGTCTGATCGCCGGTTCCGGCCCCGCCGGTCAGATAGACCCCGGAAACAAGATCGGTCTTGTCGACGAAACTGACGATCTCGAGGTCGGTGCTCTTGCATTCCGACATCGATGACAGATCGCCCAGCGAAACAAGCGTGTCGACGCAAGTAATCCGCCCGGTCAGGGCCGAGCCGAGGTAGATATTGACGCAGCGGTCGAGGTACAGGTCGAGGTCGCACAGCGGCAAGTCGCCGGACATCGAGCGGGTGAAATAGTGGTAGAGCCCCAGAGCCTGATTGTGGTTGACCACGCCGCCCCAGATCACGCCCGCGCCAGCCAGGTTGTACATGCGCGCACGAACGTATCCGCCGAAATCGCCGGTGTGGAGTTCGACCCCCCCGACGGCGTTGTAAAGCTTGCAGCGCCCGATCTGCAGCGTCTGGCCGCCGGCATTGAGGCAGGTGGCGTTGGTTTCGCCAAACACGCAGCTATCGTCGACGGTGAAGAACCGCTTGGCGCTATCGGTTGTCGTCGTACCGCTGAGATAGGTCAGTTCGCCGCGGAAGCCGATCACCCGGCACCGTTCCTGAAGGTCAGGTGGCCGCCGTGCTGGTCGTTCGCCTGCCAGATCCCCTTGTCGGTCAGATCCCAGCCATCGCCGGTCGCGGTGCTGGCCGGCCAGGTGCCGTTGCCGGAAGTCGGAAGCCCGCCCTGCAAGCGCACCCCGTCGAGCGTGAGCGAGGCGCAGCCATCGACACCCGGATCGGCCGTGCCGACGCCGCCGACCCCGTCGACCCAGATGCCACCGCCGCGCCAGACATAGCCGTCGGCATCGACCTGGAATTCGGCCTGGACCATGGCCGTGCCGTCGGTGCGCCGGCGCCACAGGTCGCTGCCGAGCGCATGGGTCGATTTCCACAGCGCGGTCGACTGGCAGCGGAAGAGCAGGCCGCGATAGCCGTTGAGGCGCGGATCCCAGGCGTGATCGCCCGCGGTGATGGGGTTGCGCCGCACCGCGTAATGCCGCGCGTCGAGCCGGATGCCCGCCGCGCCGATGGCCCGGGCATAATCGAGCGCGGCCTGGATCGCCGCACGATCGTCAACCGAAGCGTCGGTGACCGGCCCCGCCTGTCCCAAGGCGCCGGCACAGGCCACCGGGATCAGGTTATCGTCATCCGGCAGCAAGCGGAAGTAGCGGCCAAGCGCATCGGCGCGGCAGAACAGCGGATGCGCGGATGCCAGCGCCTGGGTGGCGCCGGCATCCGCCATGTACATCCCGCGCGCGGTTCCGCTACCGGCGTCGATGTGCCGGATTTGGGCCGCGATCGGGCTGGCCGCGATGTCGGCAAAGGCGGTGAAGGATTGCGCGGCGCTGCGCGCGGCGGCGGCGAGCCCGCGGGCGATCAGATCGGTCGCCATGCTACTGCGCCAACCGGTAAACGACCGAACCCGAACTGGGTATGATCTTGAGATAGAAGCGGGCCGCGTCCTCGCTTTCTTCCCACACCGGTTCGCAGATATTGCCGGTGTACTTGCCCCACTGTGCTCCGGCCAGGCTCAGCGGCAGGCGCGTGGCGCCGCCATCGACCGAGCGCAGCAGCTGCACCGTGCCGGTCCAGGTGCCGGACAGCGACAGCAGCAGCGGCTTGCCGGTCACCGGCACGAAGGGACCCTGCGTGGTCGATGCCGTGGCGGAGCCGGACAGGGGTGCCGGTGACGCCGAGCCGGTGGCGGCGGCAAGCGTGACCGGAAGCGGTGCGCTGGCGCTGACTTCCTGGCGTTGCCGCTGCTGTCGGAGAAATTGACCGCCACGCCCGGTGCATATCGGCCGGGATAGGAAATGGGGATGTCGGGCATGCACGAATCCTTTCGAGAGTGATTCGTGCCTTGATGCACATTTGGTTACATGTAGGAAAACGAAAAAACCAAATAGGCGATATCTCTATCAACTGCGCTGGTCGTCCGTGCTCGGTGAATAACCGAGTGTGGCCAGCGCTTCCCGCTGATACGCGGTCGGCGGGTCGGCCTGATAGGCGGTCGGCCAGCCGTGGCCGCGCCAGCGCCGGTCGATCCGTTCGATCACGCCGGCCCCCGCCAGCGCCGCGCGATCAGCGGCGCCAGGACGCGGCAGCCCAGGCTCGTCTACTGTGAGGCCGAGTTGCCGCAGGCCCTGCGCCGCGCCCCATTCGATCCGGCGCCACGCCCGCCGATCGGCCGCGGGAAGATCGGCCATGGTGTCGAGCGCATGGCCGACGATGGCGGCAAACCGCGCCCAATCCCTGGCCCGCCGCTCAGCCGGCATCCCGCCGAGGCTGATCTGGCCGCCGCCGTGCAGGCGATAGAGGACCATGGCCTCGGGCACATGGACCGGCCGCGCGCCCGCCGCGAGGATGCGAAACAGCAGCTCCGAATCCTCGCTCGGCATCAGGTCTTCGCGATAAGGTCCGACGCTCTCGAGCAGCGCGCGCCGGAACAGGCAGCACTGGAAGACGATCACCCAGCCGCGCAGGAACCAGGCCAGCGGCGTGCGTGCCGGGGGCAGTTCGCGCTGCTGCAGCACGGGCCCGGGATGGATCGCCAGCCCCTGTTCGAGCCGCGCCTGCAGCCACGGGGAGTAGGCGAAATCCGCGCCGCTGCGATCGAGCGCGGCAAGTTGCGCTTCGAGCTTGTTCAAGCTGCACAAGTCGTCGCTGTCGAAGAACTGGATGACCTCCCCGCTCGAGGCGGCAAAACCGCGATTGCGCGCCGTGGCCGGGCCGGCATTGGCCTGCCGCAGCAGGGTGACAGCCGGACCAAACGCGGCAATCGCATCGACCGATCCGTCGGTCGACCCGTCGTCGACCACGATCAGCTCGTCCGGCGGGCGGGTTTGCGACAGGATGTTGGTCAGCGTCTCGCCGATCAGGCTTTCGCGGTTGTAGTTGGGGATGATGACCGACAGCCGGGGCATGCGCGGCCGGTTGCATCAAATCGCCAACGATGCCTAGTGCGATCGGCGCGTTTGGCGTGGACTGGCGGGGTGGACACGGGCGATGGGCGAAACGGCAGCATCGGCACAGCCAAGGGTGATCTACGATGTCGGCGCCAACAACGGCGACGATGTCGAATACTACCTGCTCAAGGCCGACAAGGTCGTGGCGATCGAGGCCGTGCCGGTCCTGGCCGACGTGATTCGAGCGCGCTTCCCCGATGCCATCTCCGCAGGTCGTCTGGTGGTTGAAAACTGCGTGCTGACCGTTGATCCCGAGGTACGCGAAACGCGTTTCTGGGTGCACAAGACCGCCGATGTGCTCAGCCAGCTTGCACCGCCGCCAAAGGAAACGGCGCACGAATTCGAGCCGGTGGTGCTGCCGGCAAGCACCATCAGCGAGGTCGTCACCCGGCACGGTCAGCCGCACTACATGAAGGTCGACCTCGAAGGGTTCGACAAACCACTGCTGGCCGATCTGTTTTCGCACGGCATCTTTCCGCCCTACATCTCGGCCGAAGCGCACAGCGCCGATGTGTTTTGCACGCTGGTCGCGCAGGGGGGCTACGACGCGTTCAAACTTGTAATCGGTGCGGACATCGGCCGCGATTATCGAGCTTGGCCCATCGCCACCGACAGCGGGCCTAAATCCTATACTTTTCCGTGGCCGCATGGTTCGGGCCCGTTCGGCAATGATGTTCGCGGCACCTGGCTCTCGGCCGACGCATTCCTGGGCTATTTCGCACTCATTCGGCCTGGTTGGGTCGATGTGCATGCCAGCCGGGTCGACCTTCCGCATACGCGCGTCCCGCGCCGCCAAAATGAAGTCACCTCGCACCTGCTCCGGGCTGCTGGACTGCGGCTGCGCTCACGCCGCTTGGCCCAAATGGCCGACCGCTTGTGGGGCGCCGACTAGCGCCTCCTAAGGGTGTAGCTGCTCGGGATTGAACGCGGCGGCCGGATCGGCCGTGGCCGCCGGCGTTCGGCGCAGCTTGGCGTAGAGAGCTCGCATTTCCTGCCGCCCAAACAGCGCGGCCGCGATCGACGCAAACAGCGTGCCGACCGCCGCGCCGAACACCATCAGTTCGAGCACTGTTGTCGGCGTGCGGATCTGCTGCGCCGCTACGGTGATCACCGCCGCCAGCGCCGTTGCCGCGGCGATCACGCCATACGGGGCGACGAACGTACCCCAGCGCCCGCCGACGATGCGTGCAGCGTACCAAGTCGCGAACGCGAAGTCAGCGATTACCAGCATCAACGCCAGCGCCGCGGCCACGCCGATCACACCCATTCCGGTAAACCGGACCAGCACCAGCGCCAGCACGATCTGCCCGACTGCCGCGCCCAGGCGCACGATCGCGGGCCACCACATGCGGCCCGAGCTCACCATCAGTATGCTCATCGGCAACGCCGCCACCAGGAAGATCGTGCTGACCATCTCGACCCGCAGGACAGGCGCGTAGGCGGCGTACTCCGGACCGAGCCAGACCTCGAGGATCATCGGTGCGGCAGCGAACGCCACGCCCGCCGGCAGCGCAACGATGATACCGAGCCAGCGCATGGCGGTGATTGCCTCGCGGCTCGCACCCAGGTCGTCGCCTTCCGACCAACGCGCCAAGATCAGCGGCCCAAACACGCCCGAAAGGCTGAGCAACGCGCCGCGTACCAGCACAGCGATCTGCGTGGCAGCGGCATAGAAGCCCATTGTCCGCTCGTCGGCGAGGTGGCTGACAAGCGGCAACGGTGTGCCCAGAAGAAAGGCCGAGGCGGTCAAGTACAGCAGGACCGCAGCGCCCATGCCATTAAGCTCAAGCGGGCGGCTGCGCACGGCGCGCGCGAGCGAAAGGCTGAGCGATGAAAGGCGCAAGCTGGCTTTCGCGGCCACGACCGCGGCCACGAGCGCGCCTATCAGTGTCGCGCCCGGCACCGCCCACGAGGCCCGCGCGACCAGTTCGATGATCAATACCGCGCTGGCGATCCGCGTCACGGCCTGCAGTAGTTGCGCGTTGTTGCCGATATCGACCCGGTTGGTGACATAGAGTACCGAGGAAAACGGGCTTGAGACCGTCCAAACCAGAAACGCCAGTCCGGTCACCAGCAAGATGACCGAGGCTTCGGCTCGGAACGGCAGCGATACGCCGAGCAGCCACGGTCCCGCCAGCGTCAACAGCAGCAACGCAACGCCGAACCAGCCGACCAGGCGCAGGCTCAGCGCCATCGCCCGGTCGAACAGCGCTTGGAGCTGCGCCGGATCGTTGGCAGTGCGCGCGAAAGCCAGCTCGCGCGCCAGCGTGGTCGACAACGTCTGCACAAGCGGCGCGCCGTAAGTCACGGCCATCGCCGCCAGCATCACTAGGCCGTAGCTCTCCGGCCCCAGCCGGCTTAGCAGGTAGGGGGTGAAAAAAAGGCCCGTCAGGATCGTAAAGCCGAACGTGATCACCGTTGTCGCGGCATTGCGTGCACCCTGCCGCAGGCCAAAGCTCGATTTCATTGCAGCCAGGGCCGGTAATCGAGCGCGTACTCGAGCGTCTGACGGCGCGTGCCGATCGGCCGGGCGGGGTTGCCGGCGACAATGGCGAACGGCTCGACGTCGCCAGCCACCACCGCGCCGGCGCCGATCACCGCGCCGTCGCCGATTGTCACCCCCGGCAGCACGATGGCGCGATAGCCGATCCACACCCGGTCGCCGATCGTCACATCGCCGCCGCGGTCGGCGAAATCGGGCGACTGCGGATCGTGCCCCAGGGTCAGGATGGCCGCTTCGGGCCCGATCGAGACATCGTTGCCGGTCACCACCCGATACCGCCGGCCGTCGATCAGCGTACCGAAGTTGATGACATTGCGCTGGCCCAGGTGAACCTTGCGCGCGTTCAGGAAACGGCAGCCCATCTGGACCCCGCTGCCACGCCCGAGCGCGCCGAGCCACGCCCGCAGAAAGGCGTGCCGCAGCAGCCGTGACGGCAGCCGCCCGACCAGCGCGTTGTAGGCGAACGCCACCAGGTTGCCGGCCACGGCGCGATGCTGCGATCCCCCACTCATGATCGCATCCCTAGCGGCTGCCGCCCGCGTTATCGAGAGCCGGTGGCATAGGCACCGGCAAAAACGTCCGCCACAGCGGCGATCCCCGGCCCGCGATCGATCGCCTGCAGCGCCGCCAGCACCGCGATCAGCCGCTCGGCCACTGACGTGGCGTAAATCAGCCGCGCGGCAGGAACGTGATGGGCGGCGAGGCAATAGGGCAGGGCAATCCCCAACGCCGCGCGCTCACCGCACCCCGCCAGCGCCGCCACCGCCGCCGCGGCGGCGCGGGCGTAAGCTGGATCTCGGCCGCGCTGCCAGCGGTCGGTGCGCGCCAGCGAATGGAGGATGACCGCTCCCGGCAGCGCGACGGGGCCGCACAGCATCGCCGGATCGATCGCGGCCTGCAGGGTCCATCCGGGCGGACAGGCCAGCCGCAAGCCCGGATCGTACAGCGCGGCATTGGCCACGCCGACGCCGCGCGCTACGCCGGCGGCCTGCTGGTGCGCCAAAAAAGCGCCGACAGCGGGATCGGGCGGCGCCGCGCCGCTATCGTGCAGGAGCAGCTGCTCGAAGCTTTCGCGCCGCAGCCGGCGTCGGCTCTCGGTCAGCGATCGTTCCAGCTCGGACACCGCGAAACGCTCCGGTTCGGCAGGTTGGGGCGGGGCGGGCGTAAAGTCGTGGTCGAGCGCGGACGGTCGCGGCAGCCAGCGGCGGGCGCGGCGCAGCGCCGAGCGCAGCAGCGGGTGACGCGGCCGGTCCGAACCGACTTTGACCGTCACCGCGATCGCCGGATCGTTGCCGACCACCTCGCCGACCACCTGTTCCGCCAGACCCAGGCCATACGACGGGGCGGTGTCGAGAGCGCGGATGCCGCCGGCCAGCGCCCGTTCGAGCAAAGCGCGCGAAGCCCGCGCCTCGAACCCGCCGGCGAGCCGGCCGCAGCCGAACACCAGCCGTTCGATCAGCATGCCGCCAACTCCCGCTCGAGCCGCTCGGCCAGGCGCAGCGCCAGGGCGATCGCGGTCAGGGTGGGATTGGCGAAGCTGCCGGTCGGGAACACCGCGGCGCCGGCTACCCACAAGTTGGCGCAACCGAAAACGCGCAGATCGGCATCGACCACGCCTTCTTCCGGCCCCGCCGCCATCCGCGCGCCGCCCATCTGGTGGTAGGCGTCATGGAAGGCGTCGAGCATCGCCGGATCGCGCGCCACCAGCCGCGGGTTGAGCTCGATCCGCCCGAGCCCGGCGGCCTCGAAGGCCGCGGCAAACGTTTCGGCGAAGCGCGCGGCGCTGTCGAGTTCGCGCCCATCGAGCGCCCAGTGAACGCCGATCGGCGCGGTTTCGGGCGGTTTAGCGGGATCGAGGAACAGCCTCGATTCGGCGCTGGGGATCTGCTCGAGCTCGAGACCCAGCCGAATGCCGCCGCCGAACGGTGCATAGGCGCGGCGGCGCAGCGCGTAATGCCACAGCACCGGCGCCAGGACCGCCAGGCCTCGGCCCGCTTGCGCGAGGGCCGCCCGCAGCGGCAGGGCGCCGCCCCCGGCAAACAGTCGTCGCCCCAGCGCGCCGATATCCGCCAGCGCTTCGCGCCACGAACTCGCCGCGTTGAAAGTCGCCACGCAATTGACCAGGCCTGCGCGCACCAGCAAGCGGTCGGCCGCGCGCAGCTTGACCGAATAGGTGCGGCCGGCGGCCCGAATGTCGGCAACGCTCTGGCGCAAACGCTTGAGATCGGCGGGTATGACGCGGCCGATGAACCCGTGAAGGTGATCGATGAAACCGCGGCCGAGATGCGCATTGGCGGCAAACGGGCAGCCCGGCGCGATCGCCGCGGCGCGCAGCAGCAGGCGGGCCACTTCCATCGTTCCGGCGGCAAGCACGACATGCGGCGCGGCCCAGGTCACGGCCTGGCCGGCGGCGGTCATCGCCTCGACCGCGTCGATCGTGCCCAGGGCGCCGAACCTCAGCTGGGTCACTTCGACACCTGTGACGACCGTTAAGGTGCTCAGTCCGCCGAGCTCTTCGGCGAAGAGCCGGGTGAAGTCGGCGGTCGGCAACCAGGTGTTGACCGTCCATTCAAAGTCGGGGCCGAGATCGGCCGGCACGAGCCCGAGCCGCTGCCACAGTTGCGCCGGCGCCAGCGCCGCTTCGGGCACGCCGAGGAAGGCGTAGGCGCGCTCGATGAACGGCTGCAGCGCGGCATAGTCGATCGGCCAGCGCGGCTTGCCGGGATAGCTTGGCGCGAAATCGCCCGGGCCGAACGCCGCCAGTTGCCCGCCCCACAGCCGCGTGGTCCCGCCCAGCGCCTTCATCCGGCCCTCGACCAGCCCGCGGTGTTCGCGCCCGGTGCTGGGCCCGGCGTTGCGGCGGCGATAGCCGGGCGGGGGCTGCGCCGGCCCGGCTTCGAGCACCACGACCCGTCGCCCGGCCCGAGCCAGGGCGATGGCGAGCGACAGCCCGACCGCTCCCGCGCCGACGACAAGGACTTCCGGGTCTTGCGCTCCGGGGTCGAACGGGGAGGCACTGATCGGCACGAACGGTCGGTATCGTTTCCTGGCAAGCCGGCGGTTGGCGCTGCGATACAAAACGTGCCAAGGCCTGCCCAGCGATTTTGCCTGGCCGGCAGGATCGCCACAGCCGGGGAGCGCCAATCGAATGAGCGGGAATGCGCCTCCGCCGAGCTCCGACGCCAGCATTGGAGCCGCCGTGGCCCGCGCCGATCGGCCGATCCTGCTCTATTCACCGATGACCGAAGGCGGCATCTGCGAATACGTCCACGCCCAGGCGAACGAACTGGCGGCGCGCGGGCTGCGCCCGGTGCTGCTGGCGGCGCCGGCCTTCCTCGCCCGCCATCCCCGCCCGCGGTACGACGCCCGCGGCGTGCTGCTGACCGTTCCCTCGGGCGTCCGCGGCCGGTGGCGGCGCCGCGCGCTGCATGCCTTGGTGGCAACGCTCAATCCGTGGATCCTGGCGCTCCACGTGCTGCGGCTCCGGCCGCGGCTGGTGGTGCTCGATGCGATGAACGAACTGCTCGCGCCGTTGTGGTTCGGGCCGCATTGGCTGTTCGCCCGGCTCGGCGGCGTTACTTATGCGGCCGCGTTGCACGATCCGTTGCGCGAGGCGGTCGGGCCGGGCTGGTGGCATCGCCTGTCGTTGCGGGCCGCCTATGCGCCATTATCGATCGGTCTCAGTCACGACCTCGCGGTGGCGCGCCGCGCCGGGGTGCCCGATCACGTGCGCCTGGTCGAAGTGCCGCATGGCGTGTTTCCCGCCGCTGCCGCCGCCGAAGAAGCGCCGACCGATAGCCGCGCCGCGCTCGGCATCGCCGCCGCCGCGCCGGTGGCGCTGGCGTTCGGCTTCGTCTCCGACCGCAAGAACCTCGACCTTGCCATCGATGCGCTCGCCCAGGTCCCGGAGCTGCACCTGATCGTCGCCGGACGGCGCGGGTCGAGCCAGGATCGGCCGGTCGGCTTCTATCGCGACCGGGCCGGCGAACGCGGCGTGGCCGAACGATGCCACTTCATCGACCGCTACCTGGCCGACGAAGAACTGCCCGGCCTGTTCGCCGCGGCCGATTTCCTGTTGCTGGCTTACACCCGGTCGTTCGTGTCGCAGAGCGGGGTGCTGCATATCGCCGCCAACTGGAACAAGCCGGTCCTGGCGGCCGGCGGGGAGGGGCCCCTGCTCAAGGCCGTGCGCAGCCACGCGCTCGGTCTGATAATCGAGCCCGATTCGGTTTCGGCGCTGGCCGATGGGTTTCGGGCCATGATGCGGCGCGTCGGCGATCCTGAAGCCGACCGCGGGCACTGGGACAGCTTCCGGCGGGAAGCATCGTGGGGCGGCAACATCGATGCCTTGCTTGGCGCCGTGGACGCGGCGCGGCGATGAAAGTCGGCCTGTTTCACCCCGGCATTCAGCATAGCTGGCAGACCGCGCTGGCGCTGCAACGGCTCGGCCGGCTGCAATGGTACGCGACCTCGATCTTTCACCAGCCCGATCGCTGGCCGTATCGCCTGGCCCGTCACGTCCCGGCACCGCTGGCGCGGCGGATGGAGGCGGAGTTTCGCCGCATCAGCCACCCGGGGCTCGATCCCGCGCTGGTGCGCACCACGGGCCTGGCCGAATGGGCCGAACGGGCGGCAATGCGCGCCGGGATGCGGCGGCTGGCCAGGCGCATCGACGAATGGGGTAATCGCCGGTTCGCCGCGCAACTGGCGGCCCAGATCGCCGCGCCGGAGCGGTTTGCGCTGTGGGGTTACAACGGCAGTGCCGGCCCCGCGTTCGATCTTGGGCGCCGCCATGGGCGGACCTGCATCCTCGATCGCACCAACGGCGATTTCCGCATCTACAATGCGATGATGGCCGAAGTGCGCGATCGCTATGGCGCGTGGTTCCTGCCGATCGAGCGCGAATTTTCCCCCGCCCATATTGCCGAAGACGAGCGCGAGTACGCACTCGCCGACGCGATCGTGGTGGGCAGCCCGTTCGCCGCGCAGACCATTCGCGAGGCGACCGGCGATGCGGCGATCGCGGCCAAGCTGCGCGTGCTCGAATACTGCTTCGACGAGGCATTGTTCGGCGACCTGCCGCCGCCCGCGCCGGTGCCGGCCACGCGCCCGGTGCGGTTCCTGTGGGTCGGCCTGGTCATCCCGCGCAAGGGCATCCACCACGTACTCGAAGCGATCGCGCGGATACCGCGCGGCGCGGCCGAACTGACCGTGGTCGGCGATCTGGGCGTGCCGAAAAAGGCCTTTGCGCCCTATGCCGATCGGGTCACCTATATCCCCACCGTGGCGCGGGCCGATGTGCCGGCGATCATGGCGGCGCACGACGTGTTCCTGCTGCCGAGCTATTTCGAAGGCGCCGGGATCACGCTTTACGAGGCGCTTGCCGCCGGTTGCGCGCTGATCCAGTCGGATCGCTGCACGCCCGCGGTCACGCCCGAGACCGGCTTGCAGATCGGCGCGCCGAGCACCGAAGCGGTCTTTGCAGCGATGATGACCGCGATCGAGGATCGCGACCGGCTGAACCGCTGGCGCGCCGCGGCACAGGGGGAAAGCCGCCAGCATTCGTTCGCGCAATACCAGGCGGGGATCGCCGCGCTGCTCGATGAGCTGGGAATTTAGGACGCGGCGAGCGCTTCCAGCTCGGATTCCAGCCGATCGATGATCCGGTCCTTCGACCACCGCTCACGGGCCCGCTCGGACGCGGCGGTGCCCAGGCGCGCCGCCCGCACCGGATCGTCGACCAGCGCTGCCACCGCTGCGGCCAGCGTCCCGGCATCGCCCGGCGCGGTCAGCACACCGCAGCCGTCGACCTCGTCGTACAGGCCCGAGCCCGGCAGCGCGGTTGCCACCACCGGCCGGCCCGACGCCAGCATGTTGGTCAGTTTCGATGGTAGCACCAGATCGGCGGCGCCGGGGATCTGCGGCAGCAGGTGGACGTCGGCCAGCGCCAGCAGCTCTCCCATCCGTTCGGCCGGTTGCAGATCGTGGAGCTGGACATTGCCCGCACTCCCCGCCAGCGCCGCCAACCGCGCGCGATTGGGGCCTTCGCCGCAGATCACGAACACGAGGTCGTCGCGCGCCGCCAGCCGTTCGGCCGCCGCGATCAGGATTTCGATGCCCTGTTTGTTGGCGATATTGCCCGAATAGAGCGCCACCTTGCGCTGCCCCAGCCGCCATTCGTCGCGGTAACGCGCGCCGCGCGCCGGATCGGGAGCGAAGCGGCCGTCAGCCCAGTTGCGTATTTCGACCGTGCCGACCGTATTGGCGACCTTGCCGTCCATCTTGTCGATCATTTGCGGACTGATGGTCGAAAGCTGGTCGGCGCTGCGCAACACGCGGTTCTCGAACCACCGCGCCAGCCGCGCCAGCGGCCCGTCGCGCACCAGCCCGGTGGCGAGCGCCGCCTCGACCTCGAAATCCTGAACATGGACCCACAGCCTTGCCCCCGCCGCCCACGCCGCCAGGCGCGCGGTCGGCACGCTCAGCAGCGCCGGCGCGATGCACAGCACCACGTCGGGCCGCCACGCCGCCGTCTGCCGCAAGGCCGGTATCAGCGCCGAGAGCGCGAAGCTTGCCAGGTGAACGATCCGCGCCAGGCCAGCCGGATGGCGCGGTACATAATGCGCGCAGCGTGTCACCATGACGCCGGTCTCGGTGGTGGTGCGCCACAGACCGCGATAGCCGGGATAGGCCTGCCATTGCGGATAATAAGGCCGTCCGGCAATCACCCGCACCGCATGTCCGCGCGCCGCCAGCGCTTCAGCCATCGCGGCGGTGTAGGGGCCAATCCCGACCGGCTCCGGGGTGTAGTTCAAGCCGACGATCAGCAGCTTCATCGGCGCGGTCGTTCAGCCGTCAGCCGTGGGCTTCGCGGGCCAGCGCCAGGTCGGCGGCGACCATTTCGCGCGCCAGTTCGCGCACCGAAGTCTCGTGCCGCCAGCCAAGCTTCTGGTGCGCCTTGCCCGGATCGCCGAGCAGCAAGTCGACTTCGGTCGGGCGGAAGTAGGCCGGATCGACCTCGACCAGCACGCGGCCGTCATCGAGCGCGTGGCCCTTCTCGTCCAGCCCCTCGCCGCGGAATTCGATCGGCACGCCGGCGTCCTCGAACGCCCAGCGGGCGAACTCGCGCACTTCGGTGGTTTCGCCGGTGGCGAGGACGTAGTCGTCGGGCTCGTCCTGCTGCATCATCAGCCACATCCCGCGCACGTACTCCTTGGCGTGGCCCCAGTCGCGCTTGGCGGCGAGGTTGCCGAGGTAGAGCTTGTCCTGCCGGCCGAGCGCGATCGCGGCGGCGGCGCGGGTGATCTTGCGGGTCACGAAAGTTTCGCCGCGCAGCGGGCTTTCATGGTTGAACAGAATGCCGTTCGAGGCGTGCAAGCCATAGGCCTCGCGATAGTTGACCGTGATCCAGTAGCCATAGAGCTTGGCCACGCCATAGGGACTGCGCGGGTAGAACGGCGTCGTTTCGCGCTGCGGCACCTGCTGGACCATGCCGTACATCTCGCTGGTCGAGGCCTGGTAGAACCGTGTGGTCTTCTCCAGCCCGAGAATGCGGATCGCCTCGAGCAGCCGCAGCGTGCCGATGGCATCGGCATTGGCGGTGTATTCGGGCGTTTCGAACGAGACCTGGACGTGGCTCTGCGCGGCGAGATTGTAGATTTCGTCGGGCTGCGTTTCCTGGACGATGCGGATCAAGTTGGTGGCGTCGGTGAGGTCGCCGAAATGGAGCACGAAGCGCGGATCGGCCTCGTGCGGGTCCTGATAGATGTCCTCGATCCGGCCGGTATTGAACGACGACGAGCGCCGTTTGAGGCCATGGACGACATAGCCCTTATCGAGCAGCAGCCGCGCCAGATAAGCGCCGTCCTGCCCGGTCACGCCGGTGATCAGCGCGGTCTTGCGTTGTGTCGACAAAGGGAACCCCGTGCGTAGCCGCCGTGCCCGGGCGATAGGGGCGGCGCGGCGGGCAGGCAAGGTCCGCTTGCGATGGCGCCGCGGCGGTCCTATCGTCGCGCCATCCCCGGGGAGCCATAAGGCTGAGAGGGCGGTTGAAGTCCGCCGACCCGTCGAACCTGAACCCGTTAGCACGGGCGGAGGGAAGGGTTTCGCGCCCTCGATCCGTCCGCCAGAGGAGCGCCGCATGGCCGACATCAATTCCCCGCTCGAGATCGGCGTGACGACCGGACCGATCCGCGGCAGCCGCAAGATCCACGTCGGCCCGCTCGGAGTGGCCATGCGCGAGATCGATCTGGAACCGTCGAGCGGCGAGGCGCCAGTGCGGGTCTACGACACCTCCGGCCCCTACACCGATCCCGCCGCCAGCATCGACATCATGGCCGGCCTGCCGCAGCTGCGGCGCGAATGGCAGCTCGCCCGCGGCGACGTCGAGGCTTACGACGCGCGCCAGGTGCGGCCCGAAGACAACGGCCAGCTCGGCCCCGACCGCTCCGGCGGCGTCCCCGCCTATCCGGGCGTCATCCGCCGCCCGCTGCGCGCGCGTGCCGGCGCCAACCTCAGCCAGATGCACTACGCCCGCCGCGGCATCGTCACGCCGGAGATGGAATACGTCGCGATCCGCGAAAACCTCGGCCGCGCCCAGATCGCGCACCAGCGCGACGGCGAGGACTTCGGCGCCAGCATTCCCGATTACGTCACCCCCGAATTCGTCCGCGACGAGGT
>JANOAH010000066.1:0-2922 GCA_031411075.1 Erythrobacteraceae bacterium | reverse complement strand
GTGCTGCTGACGCGCACGCCCGAAGGGCTGGCCGATCTGGCCGCGCGCGGGGCGCAGGTGCGGCACGCCGATTTCGACGATCCCGCCTCGCTCGGCGCGGCGATGGCGGGCGGGGACAAGCTGCTGCTGATCTCAACCCTGCGGGTCGGCAGCCGGGTCCAACAGCACACCGCGGCGGTCGAAGCCGCGAAGGCGGCGGGTGTCGGCCACGTCGTCTACACCTCCCTGCTCGGGGTGCGCACGCCGGGCAACCCGTCGGTCGAGGGGTTCGATCACTTCGACACCGAAAAGATGATCGAGGGCTCGGGCCTGGCGTACACGTTCCTACGCAACAGCCTCTACGCCGAAGCGGTGGCGACCGCGATCGCGATCCCGGCGCTGCTCAGCGGCAGCAAGGCGGAGAACGCCGGCGAAGGCCGCGTGCCGCCGGTCAGCCGCGACGATTGCGTGGCCACCGCGGTGGGTGTGCTGACCCAAGAGGGCCACGCCAACCGCGCCTACGACGTCACCGGGCCCGAAATGTGGACCTTGCCGGGCGCGATGGCGCTGGTCAGCGAAATGGCGGGCAAGCCGATCGTGGTCGACGCGGTCGATGACGAAGGAATGTTCGCCTACTTCGATTCGCTCGGCGTCGCGCGCAAGGCGTCCGACGTGGTGCCCGACGGGCCGATCCCGTGGGCCAGCGAAGGCATGGTCACGTTCGGCCAATCGATCCGTGAAGGGTTCATGGATGTGGCCTCGGACGACGTCGAACGCGTCACCGGCCGCAAGCCGCGGACCTTGCGCAGCGTCTGTGAACAGTGGCGCGGGGCCTGGCCGGCATGAGGGCGCCAGGTCCTTCGAGACGGGCTCTCAGCCTGCGGCCTCGATCCCTCCTCAGGATGAGCGGGCTCAGGCTATTCCCAAACCCCGTTCGTCCTGAGGAGCGAGGACGAAGTCCGAGCGTCTCGAAGGGCGCGGGCGCCGCGCTCGTGGCGGGGCTGCTCACTCTCGCCGCCTGCCAGGATGCCACCGTCGCCACACCGCAAGTAGACACCTCGGTTATCGGCGCCGGCGACGATTGGGACAATCCGGGCGGGGACTGGGCCGGCAGCCACTTCAGCCGGCTCGGCGACATCACACCCGAGAACGTCGGCACGCTCGGTCTAGCGTGGGATTACGACCTCGGCACCGCGCGGGTCCAGGAAGCGACGCCGGTCGTCATCGACGGAGTGATGTACACCAGCGGCAATCTCGGCCGCGTCTATGCGCTCAACGCCGCAACCGGCGAGGAACTGTGGAAGTTCGAGCCCGAAGTCGACATGCAGGCCAACCGCTACGCCTGCTGCGACCAGGGCAATCGCGGCGTCCAGGTGGCGGGCGGGAAAGTGTTCGTCGGCGCGCTCGACGGCGTGCTCTACGCGCTCGATGCCAAGGACGGCACGGTCGCCTGGAAGGTGGATACGGTCGCCGATCATGACCGCGGCTATACTAGCACCGGCGCGCCCGAGATTGCGGGTGACCTCGTCCTCATTGGCAACGGCGGGGCCGAAATGGACGCCCGCGGCTATGTCACCGCCTACAAGATCGCCGACGGCGCCGAGGCGTGGCGGTTCTGGACCGTGCCGCACGATCCCGCCGACGGGCCGCAGGAAACGCCCGCGCTCGAAGCGGCGGTCAAGACCTGGGACCCGGAGAGCCGCTGGGACATCGGCGGTGGCGGCACCGCGTGGGATGCGATCCAGTACGATCCCAAGTTCGACCAAGTGATCGTCGGCACCGGCAACGGCGGGCCGTATCCGCACAAGACCCGGTCGCCCACCGGCGGTGACAACCTCTATCTCGATTCGCTCGTCGCGCTCGATCGCGTAACCGGGGAGCTCAAGTGGCATTTCCAGGAAACGCCGCAGGATTCGTGGGACTTCACCGCCACCCAGCCGATGGTCTTCACCGAGCTCGACGGCAAGCCGGTGATCCTGCACACGCCCAAGAACGGGTTCTTCTTCGTGGTCGACCGCGAGAACGGCAAGCCGCTGGCGGCGAACGCGCTGGTCCGGACGAGCTGGGCCAGCGGCTGGAACCTTACCACCGGCAAGCCGGTGCTGACGCCCGAATCGTCCGATTATTCGACCGGGCCCAAGATCGTCTTTCCGGCCAGCAGCGGCGCACGCAACTGGCATGCCGCGGCCTACGATCCGACGCGCAATCTCTATTTCGCCAGCGTGGTCGACATGGGCAACCTGATGTTCATCCCGCCCGGCCAGGAAAACCCGCCGCGCCGCGCCAAGTTCATGAACCCGGCCGCGGCGCTGATCTTCACCTCGGACCTCGAAGCCGCCGCCGCCACTCTGCCGCCACCGATGCAGGCGGCGGTGAAGGCGCTGCCGCAATGGCAGCAGGTGCTCGACCAGCCGTTCAGTTCACAACTTCGCGCCATCGACCCGATGACCGGCGAGACCAAATGGGCGGCCGATTTCGACGGTTGGCAGGATCGCGGCGGCGTGCTGGCGACCGCCTCGGGCCTCGTCGTCCACGGCACGCTTGCCGGCAAGCTGATCGTCCGCGATGCGGAAAGCGGCGAAGTGCTTAGAACGATCGACACCGGCCGCTCGATCCTCGCCGCGCCGATGACCTACAAGGTCGATGGGGTGCAGTATATGGCCGTGCAGACCGGGTGGGGCGGGGGCGGCTGGGGCTTCGTGCCCGGCTATGCCGCCGCCTATGCGCGCGGCAATGCCAACCGGCTGATGGTATTCAAGCTCGATGGCGGCGAGGTGACGCTACCGCCCGAACTGCCCGCGTTGCAGCCCGCGCCCGCGCCGCCGCCGCAATTGCCCGGCGTCACCCCGGCCATGATCGCCATGGGCAGCGCGCTGTTCACCGATAACTGCATGATCTGCCATTCGAACCAGCCGCGTGCGCCGCTGCCCGACTTGCGCCGGC
>JANOAH010000065.1:0-9799 GCA_031411075.1 Erythrobacteraceae bacterium | reverse complement strand
GGCGGATCGTGGTCGCTCGATGCTTACTTTTCGCATGGCGAAAATTCGAACGACCAGCACCTGATCCACAACATGGTCCAGCCGCTGCTGCGCTTCGCGCTCGATGCGGTCCGGACTCCGGCCGGCATCGTCTGCGGCGTGACGATCCCGGGGCGGATCAACCCCGACACGGGCTTCCCCTACACCGCGGCCAACGTCGCCTTCGCCAATGCCGCCGGGCCCTGTGTGCCGCTAAACCTGTTCGGCACCTCGAACGCCAGCCAGGCGGCGATCGACTATGCCTACCGCACCCTCAACGAATACGTCGAACAGCGGCAGAATGTAGCGGCGTTCAACATCCGCGGCGATCTGATCGACGACTGGGCGCCCGGAGCGGTCAAGTTTGCTACCGGCGCGGAATGGCGGCGCGAGACCGGTCTGCTGACGCACGATCTGGCCAATCAGCCGTACTACAGCGGTTTCTTCCTCACTTATGGCGGCGATTACGGCGGCCGGACCGAAGTGCTCGAAGCTTATGCCGAGCTCAACGTGCCGATCTTCCGCGATGCGCCGTTCGGCCGCTATCTTGAGCTCGACGGGGCGGTGCGCGGCACCCGGAACAAGAACGTCGGCACGCTCGGCAACGGCGCCGGCCAGTCGCGGACCCGCGAATTCATCACCTGGAAGGTGAGCGGCATCTACGACGTGACCGAGTGGCTTCGGCTGCGCGGCACCCGTTCGCGCGATGTGCGCGCGGCGCAGTTCCGCGAGCTGTTCGAGACCCGCGATCCGTTCGTCGGCCCGCCGTTCGGGGTGATCAACAACCCGTTCCCCGGCGGTGGTGCGAACGATTCGATCATCGCCACGATCGGCGGCGACCTTAACCTCGAGCCCGAGAAGGCCGATACGCTCACTGTCGGGGTGGTGCTGTCACCGCAGGGCGGCGTGCTGTCGGGCTTCAACTTCTCGGCCGACTGGTACCAGATCAAGATCGATGACGCGATCGCCTCGGGCGGGATCGGGGCGCAGAACATCGTCACCGGCTGTTTCCAGGGCAATCAGGTGTTCTGCGACCGGATCGTGGGCGAAGGCACGCCCGACATCATCTCGGTCTTCAACAACGCCGCCAACCTGCAGGGTTTCACCACGCGCGGGGTCGATTTCGAGGCCGCCTATCGCCTGCCGATGGCGGACGATTCCTCGCTCACGCTGCGGGTGCTGGCCTCGTACCTCTATGACCAGCTGTTCGATACCGGGCAGACCAGCCCGGTCACCGGCCAGCCGGTCCCGCCCAGGAATTATGCCGGCACCAGCGGGCCGACGGCGGCGTTCGGCAGCTTCAATACCGCGCCCAAATGGCAGGGCAATGCGTTCGCCACGTATCGCCGCGGGCCGTTTTCGGGCACGGTTCAGGCCCGCTACGTCGGGCCGGGCCGCTATCAGGTGCTGACCGGGGCCGGCGGGCCGCCGATCGACCCGAGCGATCCCGGCTACAAGACCACCGATCCCAACTCGATCACCGACAACACGGTCGACAGCGCGATCTATCTCAACCTGGCAGCCTCGTTCGACATCAACGAGCACATCCAGGTGTTCGGATCGCTCAACAACGCGCTGGACAAGGATCCGGTGATCGCGCCGGGCGGCAACGGTTTCCCGACCAACCCGGTCTATTTCGACACTTACGGGCGCACCTTCCGCGTCGGCGCGCGGGTGAATTTCTAGCGGCGTCTGGAGGCCTGGCGGAGAGGGTGGGATTCGAACCCACGTTGCGGTTGCCCGCAAACCGCATTTCGAGTGCGGCGCATTCGACCACTCTGCCACCTCTCCGCGAGGGCGATAGGGCGCTGTGGCAGCGCCCGGTCGATCAGGAGCGCGGCGGTTAGCCGAAGCCTTGGGGCTTGCCAAGCCCCGCGCGGAGCATCGGGCGCGGCGCGCTTGTCCACCAATTGGCGCGTGCGGAACCTTGCCGCCTTGCCGCGGGTTCCTATATCCGTAAAACGATGGAACGGTCGCAATTCTATTCTCCGCAAGCGGGCCGCCGGATCGACGCTCCGCGCCATGCCGTCGCACGCTTCGCGATCGGCGACGTGGTGCGGCACAGGCATTTCGATTTTCGCGGCGTGGTGTTCGACATCGACCCGGTCTTCGCCAACAGCGACGAATGGTACGAGGCGATACCGGCGAATATCCGCCCACCGCGCGACCAGCCGTTCTACCACCTCCTGGCCGAGAACGAGGACAGCAGCTACGTCGCCTATGTCAGCCAGCAGAACCTGCTCGAAGACAGTGCCGCCGGCCCGGTCGAGCATCCCAACGTGCCGCAGCTGTTCGAGACCTTCGGCGGCGGGCGCTATCGCCTGCGCCGCAGCCTGACACATTAGGTCAGCTTTTCAGCTTCCACCCGCTCTTGAGCAGGCGATAGGTCGCAAATCCCAGCACCAGGTTGAGCACGGCGGCGCCCACCGCCGCACCGATCACGGCCTGGTTGGTGTTGCCGATGTCGCTCTGGCCGATGAAGCCGAAGCGGAAGCCCGAGATCATATAGAAGAACGGGTTCAGCCGGCTGATCGTCTGGAACATGGGGGTCAGGTTGCCGATCACGTAGAACGTCCCCGACAGGAGGCTGAGCGGGGCAACCACGAAGTTGGTCACCGCTGCGGCATGGTCGAACTTTTCCGCCCAGATGCTGGCCATCAGGCCGAGCAGAGCGAGCATCATCGAGCCCATCAGCCCGAACCAGGTGATCGCCCAGGGGTGGTGCACGTGCATGTCGACCCCGGGCCACAGCGCCATCGCCAGCGCCAGCGCGCCGCCGACCATCACCGCCCGCGTCACCGCCGCGCCGATGATCCCGATCATCAATTCGGCCTCGGTCAGCGGCGGCATCAGGAGATCGATGATCGTGCCCTGGATCTTGCCGGCGAGCAGCGAGAAGCTCGAATTGGCGAAGGCGTTCTGCATCATGCCCATCATGATCAGCCCCGGCGCGACGAAGGTGGCGAACGACACCCCCAGCACCTCGCGACCGCCCCTCCCCATGGCGACAGTGAAGATGACCAGGAACAAGAGCGTGGTGACGGCCGGGGCCCAGACCGTCTGGGTCTGGACCTTGAGAAACCGCCGTACCTCCTTCATATAGAGGCTCCACAGCCCGATCCGGTTGAACCCGGTAATCAGCGGCTGTCCCTTCAACGGGAAATCGGATGGCATGCCGGGGTTGACCGGCGCGGTTGCCCATGGAACGGGGTCAGGGGCTTGATCGGCCATGACCCGCGCGTATCGGCCAGGCCGGCACCTGGCAAGACAGATGGAAGATAGATGAGCTGGACTGACGAACGTATCGCGACTTTGACCAAGATGTGGGAAGGCGGCGCCACGGCTAGCCAGATCGCCGACGAACTGGGCGGCGTGTCGCGCAACGCGGTGATCGGCAAGGCACACCGCCTCGGCCTCAAGGCGCGGCCCTCGCCGGTCAAAGCCAACGAGGTCAAACCGGCCGCCGCGCCGCGCAAGCCGGTGGCCGAAGCCCGCCCCGTGGCGCGGCCGAAACCGCCTGCCGCCGCAGCGCCCGCCGAGGAAGACGACGACGAGGACGGCGACACCGCGTTCGGCGCTAGCGCTATCCCCAGCCAGCCACTGCCCAACCGCGAGCCGTCGTCGCCGCGCGTGGTTTCGGTCGGCCCCGGCGGGTTCCTGCGCCAGGGCCCCGGCGATCAGCAGGCGCCGATCCCGCCGGCCCCGCCGCGCCGCCTGGTGCCGGCCAAGCCGAGCGCCGAGATCGCCGACAAGACCGGGCTGCTCGACCTCAACGACCGGGTCTGCCGCTGGCCGATGGGCCATCCGGGCGAGCCGGACTTCCACTTCTGCGGCGAGCGGGTGAACCCCGGCTTCCCGTACTGCGTCGATCACTGCGGTCGGGCCTATCAGGCGCAGCTGCCGCGCGGTGCCCGCCGCCCCCCGCCGCCCCTGCCGTTCGGCGGCCCCAGAGTGCGATAACCCGGGCGCCGAAGGGCCGAAAGGTTACACTAAATATACACCTGCGACGACGACGTCCGACGCTCGATTTCGGCGACGTCGCGGCCGCCGTCTGATCGCGATACGCCGGCTCGACCGGTCAAGCACAGGTGCCAGCCTGTAGGAAAGCGAAATCGTCGTCAGGCGAGCGCGGGGCGGCCGGCGCGCGGGACGTGGCGCGCCGGTTCGATCACGATGGCCGCAGTCGACATCAGCACCGCGGCCACTGCCAGCACGGCGAAAAACGGCACCAGGCTGCCGCCGCCAAGGTCGAGCAGCCAACCGCCGAGGCCCGTCGCCGCGACCGCGCCGATCCGCCCGACGAAGATGCCGAAGCCGATCCCGGCCGAGCGGCACGAAGGCGGATAGGCGTGGGTCATCAACGCATAAAGGCAGGCGATCCCGCCCGAAAAAAACGCCGCCGCCACGCCGTAAAGCGCGGTGATCGCCGCCACCTGCCCGGCATCGGGCAGCCCGGCCAGGCCTTCGAGCTGGGCGCCGAGCGCGATCAGCGTCACCAGCAGCGCGGCGCTGATCCCGGCGAATACCAGCCGCGAGCCAAGCCATTGGACCAGCAGGCCGGTGGCGATCGAAGCCGCGACCGATGTCAGCCCGCCGACCGAGACGGCATAGGCCGCCTGCTCGAAGCTGAATTGTTTGGCGGTGAGCATCGTCGTGGCCCAGCTGAGCATCGCATAAGCGACCAGCGCGGCCGCCGCGAACGTCACGCCGACGCCCCAGTTGAGCCGCGCGTTACCCGGGGCGAACACGCCGCCGCGCCCGTCGGCGCCGCCGGCGACTTCTTCCGGCGCAAGCTCGACCGCGCCGGCCAGCACTCGTGCCGCGGCGGCGTGGGCGCGGTCGTGATGCCCGCGAGCCATCAGGAACGACGGGCTGTCGCGCAGCAGGAACACGATCAGCACGACCACGATCAGCGTGCCGAGCCCGACCGCGACGAACGAGCCGCGCCAACCGTAGGCGGCATCGAGGCTCGGCGCCAACGCGGCGATCACGAAGCCCCCTGCCGGCGTGCCGACCGACAGCGTGGTCACCCCCACCGAACGCCAGCGATCGGGCAACCATTCACCGGCCAGCGCTATGGCGTTGGCATAGGCCGAACCGAAGCCAAGCCCGCTCAAAAGCCGCCAGCCGGCCATCTGCCACACGGTGTCGGACGTGCTCGCCCCGATCGTGCCGAGCGAAAACACCACCGTGGCGATCGCCAGCGACCAGCGCCGGCCGACCGTATCGCCCAGCCAGCCGCCGCCCCACGAGCCGAGCCCGAAGCCGACCAGCGCCGCGCTCATCGCCCAGCCGAAGGTGCCGCGATCGACCCCGAACGCCTCGATCACCTTGGGCGCGACGATGCCGAGCAGTTGCGCGTCCATCCCGTCGGCGACCAGCACCAGCATGCAGATGGCGAACGTGACGACCGAGAACGCCCTCAGTGGCGCGCGCGAGATCGCTTCGCTGAATGATGTCGCCACGCCGCACCCCTCCCCGATTATCGTTGGACGCGAAGGTGCCATGCGCACCGCGGGCAGGGAAGCGTTATTCGGGCTTCAGCGTGACCCGGGTTTCGGCGGGCTTTTCGATCGTGCGGTTCTCTTGCAGCGACTTCGCCACTAGCGAGGCGAGCGCCGCCCACAGCGTGCCCACTGTCCACCCGGCCATCACGTCGGTCGGCCAGTGCACGCCGAGGTAAAGCCTCGAAAAGCCGATCGTCAGCGTCAGCGCGATCGCCACCCCGATCAGATAGATGCGCACCGCCCTGCTGGTCTGCGCCCGCCCCAGCAGCAGCGCCAGCGTCAGATAGACGATCGCCGAATTCATCGAATGGCCGCTGGGAAAACTGGTCGAATGAGTGCCGACCAGATGGTCGACCACTTCGGGCCGGGCGCGGATGAAAAAGCCTTTGAGCAGCGAACTCGCCGCCGCGCCCAAAGCTACCGCGCTCGCCGTGAACAGGGCGATGGCGGGCTTTTTCGACACCAGCAGATAGGCCGTGACCAGCACCGTGATCACCGTCAGCACGGTGACGCCACCGAGCGCGGTCATATCGATCATCGCCTCTTCGAGCCAGCGCGGACCGATCGGGTTCCTGAGATCGCCCGGGGTCCGCAGCGCCAGCAGGATCGCCCGGTCGAATGTCAGCGTATCGCCTTCCATCACCTCGCCCGCCGCCTTGCCGAGCAGGAACACGCTGACAATGGCGCCAAGGAAATACAGCAGGATGCGGCTTTCGACGCGGTGATGCTGGCGGAGGCGGTCAAACCATCCGATCGATGCGGGGCGCGCGGTCATGCCGGGGGTAACGTGCGGCGGCGCGATTGGTTCACTGGCCCCCCGCCGGGCTGGCGCTGCCGAGGTCGAGCGCGAAATCCTTATCGCCTTGCTGCGGCACCGGGCGGTTGCCGGGGGCCATCAGGTTGCGGACCATCTCGGCGCGCATGTCCTCGAACTTGACCCGGCCGGGGGTCGGCTCGTCGGCGGGGAAGGCGTCCTCGATCTCGCGATGGCGCTGGCGCACTTCGCCCAGGAATTCGCGGTTGGTGAAAATGTAGAACCGGTTGGCCTTGATCGCCTCGACCACCGCTTTGCCGGTGTCGTAGGGGTCGATCGCACCGCGCATTGCGTCCCACAGGTCCTTGAGGAACTGCGGCGCGCCGTCTTCCTTGATGTGCTCGGGATCGTCCTCGGGCAGCGGGACCAGCGCGGTGCGGGTGGCGCCCGGGAACAGGCACGAGACGCCGATGCCGTCCTTGGCCAGCTGCATCCTCAGGCTCTCGGAATAGCCGCGCACCGCGTACTTGGCAGTCGAATAGGCAGCGAGGCCGGGCAGCGGGACCACGCCGGCCATCGAGCTGGTGTTGACGATATGCCCGCCTTCGCCCTGGCGGCGGATGATCGGGGCGACGATATTGGTGCCGTTGACCACCCCGCCCAGGTTCACCGCCAGCGCGCGGTCCCAATCGCCGAAATCCTCGGAGGCCGCGGTGCCGCCGCCGTTGACGCCGGCGTTGTTGGCGAGGACGTGGATCTTGCCGAACGCGGCCAGCGTCTCGGCCACCGCATCGTGCAGGCTTTGCCGCTCGGCGACGTTGCACTTGACGAAGTTGACAGCGTTGTTGCCGGCCAGTTGCGCCCTGGCCTTGGCGATATGGTCGTCGCTCCAGTCGGCCAGGCTGACCTTCATCCCCTGCTCGAGAAAGGCCCGCGCCATGCCCAGGCCAATCCCGCTGGCCCCGCCGGTGATAAAGGCGACTTTGCCGGTAAGCTGTTCCATGCTGTTCTCCTAGTTCCTCCCCGGCACGGGGAGGGGGACCAAGCGAAGCTTGGTGGAGGCGCACGTCGGGCAGGCGTAAAGCCTGTTCGGCGTGCCCCTCCACCACCGTGCGGGTGGTCCCCCTCCCCATTCTGGGGAGGATTTATTCATCGCGGAATCGCCCGAAGTCGGGCGCCTCCTCTTTGCTGTCCGGCGTCGCCGCCAGCACCGCTTCGGCGCGGGCGCGCATGGCGTCTTTGTAGAAGCCGTGGGTGACGATGTAGGTCTGGTTGGCGAGAATGCCGTCAGCCACCAACGCGCCCGCCGCCTCGGGCTCCATCCAGTTGTCGCCGACGATGCGGCGGCTGAGCCGCTCCTCGCTCGTCTGATACCCGCTCGCCATGGCGAGGTGCGCGGGCCGGTTCTGATGGGTTTCGTGGATGTTCGACTTAACGGGGCCGGGCAGCATGATCGACACACCGATGCTGTGTTCGGCCAGCGCCGGTTTCACCGCCTCGCAATAGTGCGCGACCGCCGCCTTGCTGGCGGCGTAGATCGCCAGGTGCTGCGGCATGACCACTTCGGCGGCGAGGCTGGCGGTCGAGACCACGTGCCCGCCGCGCCGGTGCGCGATCATCTGCGGCAGGAACTCGACGAAGCCGTTGATCACCCCGCCCAGGTTGACCCCGAAGCCGAAGTCGTAATCGGCATAAGTCGCTTCGAGGATCGGCCCTTCGAGCCCGACCCCGGCGTTGTTGACCAGAATGTCGATCCCGCCGAACTCGGCCTGCATCCGCGCCGCGGCCGCGCGGTACGCCTCGCGGTTGGTGACATCGAGCTGCAGGGCGGAGACCTGGTTCGAGCGTTCGCCGCCGGCAAAGCCGGCCAGCGCCGTATCGATGTGATCGGGCCGCAAGTCCGCCAGCACCACCCGCGCGCCGCGATCGGCGAGTACCCGCGCGATGCCCAGGCCAATCCCGCTGGCCCCGCCGGTGACGAACGCGGTCTTGCCTTCGAAGGTCGTGATCATCGGCCTGCTTGTCGCGCTATCGGCTTCGCCTACTTGAGCGCAGCCTCTCCGCCCGCAGGTTTGGCAGAGCCGCGCGGCAGCGTCTATGGCGAGCGGCGACTCACTCGTCCGGAGACTTACCATGCCGCTTTCACTCCACGCCGCCGTCGTTCCCAGCTGGCTGCAACTGCTCGGCGCCGCGCGCGGCTGGCTCGACAAGGCGGCCGCGGCGATGTCCGAAAGCGACCTGGTCGAAGCCCGCCTGGTCGACGACATGCTGCCGCTCGCCTATCAGGTGCGCTCGATGGCCGATCACAGCCAGGGCGCGATCGAGGGTGTGCGTGCCGGCGTGTTCCGCCCCAAGTTCAACGAACCGCTGCCCGCTTCGCTGGCCGAGATGCACGCCAGGCTCGACGCGGCGGTGGCGTTCCTCGGCGGCCTCGATCCGGCGGAGGTCGAAGCGTTTATCGGCCAGCCGATGCGCTTCGAGATCGGTGAAAAGCGGCTCGATTTCACCGCCGAGGATTTCCTGCTCAGCTTCAGCCAGCCGAACGTCTATTTCCACGCCACCACCGCCTACGCCATCCTGCGCGCGCGCGGCGTGCCGGTGGGCAAGCTCGACTACCTCGGCAAACTGCGGTTGGCGCAGCCGGCCTAGACCTTGCGCGCAAACCACAGGGTGTGGCGCGGGCCCTTGTTGTTGGGGCGGGCGCGGACGGTCATCTGTTCGACCGCAAAGCCGGCGTTGTCGAGCCGGCGAGTGAACCCCGCGTCGGGCCCGGCGGACCACACCGTGAGCAAGCCCCCTGGCGCAAGCGCGGCCTTGGCGGCGCGCAGGCCGGTGGCGCCGTAGAGCCGCCGGTTGGCAGGCCGGACTAGCGCGTCGGGGCCATTGTCGACGTCGAGCAGGATCGCGTCGTAGCGCGCGCTGGTGCCATCGGCGGCATCGTCGATCAGCGCGGCGACGTCGGCCATCGCCAGCGTGACACGCGGATCGTCGAGGCTTTGGCCGGTCAGCGCCGCCATCGGCCCGCGCGCCCAGGCGATGATTTCGGGCACCACTTCGGCCACGGTGACCTGCACGCGGGGGTGAGCGGCGAGCGCGGCGCGCAGCGTGAAGCCGAGACCGTAGCCGCCGATCAGCAGCCGCGGCGCCGGCACGGCCAGGCGCTGCAGCGTCAGCTCCGCCAGTTGCTCTTCGGAAAACCGCATGCGCGTGCTCATCAGCTCGTTGCGGCCGAGCGTGACAATGAAGTCGCCGCCGTGGGCGTAGAGCCGCAGTTCCTCGCCGTCGGGGACGGACGCGGTGCCGATGAGTTCGCGGGTCAGCATATGCGGGCTTCCCAAAACAAGGGGGCCGCGAGGTTGCCCCCGCGGCCCCGGTGTCGGCTTAATCGCCGCGAACCTTAGTCGTCCTTGAGAAAGGCCGGCATGTGGTTCGGCGCGGCGCCTTCTTCACGCTCCGGACGCGGGCCGCGCTCTTCGCGCGGGCCGCGATCGTCGCGAGGACCACGGTCCCCCCGCGGGCC
>JANOAH010000064.1:0-2026 GCA_031411075.1 Erythrobacteraceae bacterium | reverse complement strand
CGCGATTACCAAGCAGGCGGTGACCGAGGCGATGGCGGCGCCCCGCCAGCTCGATACCGATCTGATCGACGCCTACCTCGCTCGCCGCGCGCTCGACTACCTGTTCGGCTTCACGCTCAGCCCGGTGCTGTGGCGCAAGCTACCCGGGGCGAAGAGCGCGGGCCGGGTGCAGTCGGTGGCGCTGCGGCTGATCGTCGACCGCGAGCGCGAGATCGAACGGTTCCGCGCACAGGAATACTGGTCGGTCGTGGCGCGGATGCAGCACGACGGGACCGAGTTCGATGCGCGACTAGTGCTGTTCGATGGGCAGAAGCTCGAGCGGCTGAGCATCGGGGATGGCGAGACCGCGGAACGCGCGCGGGCCGCGGTCGAGGCCGGGCGATTCACGGTCGAAGGGGTCGAGACCAAGCCGCTCAAGCGCCACCCGGCGCCGCCGTTCACCACCAGCACGCTGCAGCAGGAAGCGGCGCGCAAGCTCGGCTATTCGGCCAGCCACACCATGCGCCTCGCCCAGACGCTCTATGAGCAGGGCGCGATCACGTACATGCGCACCGACGGGGTGCAGATGGACGGCAGCGCGATCAGCGCCGCGCGCCGCGCCATCGCCGACCGGTTCGACGGGCATTACCTGCCTGAAAAGCCGCGCTTCTATCAGACCAAGGCCAAGAACGCGCAGGAAGCGCACGAGGCGATCCGGCCGACCGACTTCCATCGCCAGCACGCCGGCAGCGGTGACGAGGCGAAGCTCTACGACCTCATTTTCAAGCGCGCGATGGCCAGCCAGATGGCCTCGGCCAGCCTCGAGCGCACCACGGTGACGCTGCGCGATCCGACCGGGCGGCACGAACTGCGCGCCACCGGCCAGGTGGTCAGGTTCCCGGGGTTTCTGGCGGTTTACGAGGAAGGGCGCGATCAGAAGGGCGAGGAGGACGAAGAGGGGCTGCTGCCGGTGATGCGCCAGGGCGATGCCCCGGCCAAGCTCGGCGTCGCGGCCGAGCAGCACTTCACCCAGCCGCCGCCGCGCTTCTCCGAAGCCAGCCTGGTCAAGCGGCTCGAGGAGCTCGGCATCGGCCGGCCTTCGACCTATGCCTCGACCATCCAGACGCTCCGCGACCGCGCCTATGTACGGATGGAGAAGAACCGCTTCTTCGCCGAGGATTCGGGGCACCTCCTCACCGCCTTCCTCGAACGCTTCTTCCCGCGCTACGTCGCGTTCGATTTCACCGCCGGGATGGAGGAAGAACTCGACGACGTGTCGGGCGGGCGGGCCAATTGGAAAGCGGTGCTCCAGGCGTTCTGGCGCGACTTCAAGCCGATGAGCGACGAGGTGATGGAGAAGAAACCCTCCGACATCACCGTGGCGCTCGACGAGTTCCTCGACGACCACCTGTTCCCGCCGCGCGCCGATGGCAGCGATCCGCGGGCCTGCCAGAAGTGCCTGGCCGAAGGGCGCAGCGGCGGCCGCCTGTCGCTGCGCGGCAGCCGCAACGGGCCGTTCATCGGCTGCTCGAACTATCCCGAATGCTCGTACACCCGCCGCTTCGGCCAGCCGGGGGCGGAGGGCGAGGACGATGCGGCGATGGGCACCGACGAAAACGGGCTCGAGGTGTTCCGCAAGACCGGGCGGTTCGGCCCCTACGTCCAGCTGGGCGACGGCAAGGAGGCCAAGCGCGCCTCGATCCCCAAGGACCTGCCCGATTTCGACCTCGACTGGGCGCTGCGCCTGTTGAGCCTGCCGCGCGAGATCGGCGCCCACCCCGAAACCGGCGCACCGATCACCGCCAGCATCGGCCGCTACGGCCCGTATCTCGCCCACAACGGCAAGTACGCCAAGCTCGGCGGCACCCGCGACGTGTTCGAGACCGGCATGAACGCCGCGGTCACGCTGCTCGCCGAAGCCGCCAATCGCGCCGGCGGCGGCGCCCGCGGCAAGGCGGAACCGATCAAGACGCTCGGCGCGCATCCCACCAGCGGCGGCGAGATCAAGGTCATGCCCGGCCGCTACGGCCCCTACGTCACCGACGGC
>JANOAH010000063.1:0-7965 GCA_031411075.1 Erythrobacteraceae bacterium | reverse complement strand
CGGCGCCGCGCCGGGCGGACGCTGGGCGATCATTTCGGCGGAGGGTTCCACCGCGGTGACCGAGCGCGTCGCCGGCTCGTAATTACCGGCTCCGGCACCAACGTTGACCACCGTGACCGCTGCGCCCAGCGCGGCATCGATTTGCGCGCCGATCCGCGGATCCGCCCGGCGAATGTGGCGGTAGCCGACCCCGATCCGATCGTAGAGCGCCATCGGGTCACGCCGCCGAAGCGGTCAATCGCGCCAGTTGATCGTCGGTTAGGTCGAGCCGGGTGAATTCGAGCATCTCGTGCAGCTGCTCGACCGTTCGCGCACTGGCGATCGGGGCCGGGATGCCGGGCTGGCGGACCAGCCAAGCGAGCGCGATGGCGGGCAGCGACGCCCCGGTTTCGGTGGCGACCGCGTCCATCGCGGCAAGCACCGGGCGGCCCGCCTCGGCATAGTCCTTGACCCGGTGGGCGCGGTTGCCCTGTTCGAAATCGGCAGCTTCGCGATATTTGCCAGTAAGGTAGCCCGAGGCGAGCCCGAAGAACGGCAGCATCACCATCCCCCGCCCGGTGACGAGCGCCTGCAGATCAGCATCGTAAGCTTCGCGCGCGACCAAATTGTATTGGTTTTGCAATACGGTAAACAGCGTTGCTCCCATAGAATCAGCGGCGTCGAGCGCGGCGCGGAGCCGGTCAGCCGTGAAGTTCGAGGCGCCGATCTCGCGCACCTTGCCGCTCTTCACCGCTCCATCGAACGCCGCCGCGATCTGCTCTGCAGGGAGCTGCGGATAATCGCGGTGGGCGTAGTAGAGATCGAGGTAATCGGTGCGCAACCGCTCAAGCGAGGCGTCGAGCGAGGCGAGAACTTCGCCCGGCTCGTACAGGGTCGGATCGCCGTCGGAGCCGAACGCATGCTGCCCGCCGCCGCGCGGCAGCATCCCGGTCTTGGTATGGAGCCGCATCTCGCCGCGCACCCCGCGGCCATCGAGCCAATGGCCGATAAACCGTTCGGATTCGCCGCCGACATGGCCCGGAATCCACGCCGAATAGACGTCGGCGGTGTCGATCATCCGTCCACCTGCCTCATAGAACGCATCGAGCACCGCCAGGCCCCCGTCGCCGTTGGCCGTCCAGCCAAACACGTTGCCGCCGAGGACCAGCGGAATGCCGGCAATCGAAGCGTGCGAAGTCATGCGAATTTCTCCCGGATGGCGAGCAGAGCCATCGCCGCTTCGGCGGCGCCGGCGCCCTTGTTGAGTTGCTTTGGATCGGCGCGGATCGAGGCTTGGGCTTCGGTCTCGACCGTCAACACTCCGTTGCCGACGGCAAGGCCATCAAGCGTCAGCGCCATGATCCCGCGGGCGCTCTCACCGGCCACAATTTCAAAGTGATAGGTCTCACCCCTGATAACCACGCCCACCGCGACGAAGCCATCGTACTGCCCGCTGTCGGCGGCCGCGGCGATCGCCCCGGGCAGTTCCAGCGCACCCGGCACCGTGAGCTTGTCGACCGAATGCCCGGCCGCCGACAAGGCATCGGCCGCGCCTTCGATCAGCATGTCGTTCAGGTGCTCGTAAAAGCGCGCTTCGACGATCAGGAAACGGGCCATGGGAACTCCGCGCGGGGATCAGAGCGCGGCGATGGGCTGTTCGCCGACGATCGACAAGTCATATCCTTCGAGCCCGACCAGCGCGTGGCGGGTGTTGGTGAGCAGGACCATATCGTGGACGCCGAGCTCGGCGAGGATCTGCGCGCCCACGCCGTAGTCGCGTTGTTCGCTCGGCATGTCGTCGCTTGCCGGCCGGGCGCCGTCGAGGCCGCCGATCGCGGCGCTGGCGTGGCCGGGGGTAGGGCGGTTGAGCAGGACCACCACGCCGGCGCCGGCTTCGCCGATCATCCGCATCGCGCCTTCGAGCAGGCCGTGGCGTTCGGTATCGCGGGCGAACACGTCGTCGAACACGGACAACGCGTGCATCCGCACCAGCGTCGGCCGCTCCGGGTCGATGTGACCCTTGACCAGCGCCATGGTCTCTTCGCGCGTCGCTTTGTTATAGAAGCTGATCGCGCGCCAATCGCCGCCCCAGCGACTGTGGAACCGCCCTTCGGCACGCTTTTCAACCAGATGATCGTGCTTTCTGCGATATGCGATCAGGTCGCGGATAGTCCCGACCTTGAGCTTGTGCGCCCGCGCGAAGGCCAGCAGCGCGTCGAACCGCGCCATGGAGCCGTCCTGCGCCATGATCTCGCAGATCACGCCAGAGGGATTGAGCCCGGCGAGGCGGGCGATGTCGACCGCCGCTTCGGTATGCCCGGCGCGTACCAGCACTCCGCCTTCGCGCGCTACCAACGGAAACACATGGCCGGGGCTGACCAGGTCGTCCGCTCCTTTGCCGGCATCGATCGCTACCGAGATGGTGCGGGCTCGGTCTGCGGCGCTGATCCCGGTAGTCACCCCCTCGCGCGCTTCGATCGAGGTGGTGAAGGCGGTCCCCATCCGGGTGCCGTTGGTGCGGCTCATCGGCTGCAGGCCCAGCGCTTCAACCCGCGCCGGCGCCAGCGCCAGGCAAATGAGGCCCCGGCCATGGGTGGCCATGAAGTTGATCGCATCGGGCGTCGCCATTTGCGCCGGGATGATCAGGTCGCCCTCGTTCTCGCGGTCCTCGTCGTCGACCAGCACGAACATCCGCCCGTTGCGCGCCTGATCGATGATCGCCTCGATCGGCACCAGCACCGGCGTGTCGTCGTTCGCGGCGAGGAATCGTTCGAGCTTGCCGAGTGTGTCGACAGTCGGGTTCCAGGTCGGCTCGAGACAGTCGCGCAAGGTGTTGCCGTGCAGCCCGGCGCCCCGAGCGAGCCCGGCGCGGGTGAGCTGGCCAGTGGAGACGAGCCGCTGTACTTTGTCGATCACGTTGTCCATCGCCGGTGGGTAGCACATTAAAATGTGATAGCAAGGGGGGCTATCACATTGTCGCAAAGGTCATGTCAGCCAAGCCGCTTGCGTGTCCCGACGTGCCGCCGCATGGAGCGCCCATGACCCTGGCCCAGGACCCGTCTGAGCTGCTCGACGCCTTTCGTTCGGCAATGCGCCATGTCGCGGCGACCGTCTATGCCGTCACTAGCGGCCACGGCGGCGGCCGCTACGGCATCCTCGCCACCGCGGTCAGTTCGCTGAGTTTCGAACCGCCATCGTTGCTGGTCTGCGTCAATCGCTCGGCTTCGCTCCATGCGCCGCTCGCCAGCGCCGAGGTGTTCGGGGTGAATGTGCTGGGCACCGGCAACCGCGATGTCGCCGATCAGTTCATGACGCCGGGTGCCGACCGCTTCGCGGTGGGCAACTGGAGCGAATGGCACGGCGTCCCGGTGCTCGACAGCGCGCAATCCAGCTTCGTGTGCCGCCGCCGCCATTGCCACGATTATGGCACCCATTCGATCTTCATCGGCGATCTGATCGCCGCGCAGCACCGCGCCGACGCCCTGCCGCTGACTTATTACGACCGCCACTACATCGACATCGGCGACCCGTCCTAGAACGCCATGTCGCGCCGGGCGAGGAGGTGGCCGGGCCAGCTCGGCGCCGCTCTGCCACCCAGGTAATCCGCAATCTCGCGCTCGATCAGCGCGGCGCGCGCCTCGGCGCTGGGGTACGTCGCGCTGATGTTGAGCCCGCCGCCGACCCGCCGCCCGAGCGAAGCCCGCCACAATCGCGGCACCAGCATAGGATCGTAGCCGGCGTTGGCGAGCAGGTGGACGCTCATCCGGTCGGCTTCGACTTCGACCTGGCGGTTAAGCCGCTGGTTGCGGCCGAATTCGCCGAAGAACCCTTTTTCGACGCCGGCCGCCTCCAGCCGGCGGCGATGTTCGAGCACCGCGTGGGCGAATTCGTGGGCGAACACGGCGGCCAGTTCGTCGTCGGTAGCGGCCTCGGCGAGCCCATAATTGAGCTGGATCACGCGCCCGTCGGTGCGCGCGTCGAGCGAACTGGCCGAACGGATCTCGACCAGCGCACGGCATCCGGCTGGGACCGTCAGGGTGACGCTGCGCTCTTGCCCATCGTGAACCACGCCGAGCAAGGCCGGCGCGTCAGGCGGCTGATCGGCCAACAGATCGAACGCGGCATCGCGCAGCGGGGCCTCGGCCGGCTTGACCAGGGCATCGGTGCGGTGTCCGCCGATCGCCGCCAGCCCATCGCCCGCGACGATTCCCGCGGCCGCCGCCGGCGAGCCGGGCACCACCGCGGCCACGGCAATCAGCCCGTTGGCAAAGGCGCTGCCCAAGGCTTCGGCCCGGTATTGCTCTCGGCTGTGGAGAACGAGGCCGGTCAGCGGCATCAGCCGCCGGCACAGCGCGCGGTTGGCGGCCTGCAATCGCTCCGCCACGGCTGCCAAGCGAACATCCTGGCGCGTCAGCAACGCGATCGCATCGCCATCCTGCGCGGCTGCAGGCGTGGCGGAGAGCAGCGCTCCGGCGGCAGCAAGGATGTACATCGCACGCATCGCCATGGCGCGTAATTCGACCGGGCGGGTTAGGCAAATCGCAATCAAGGGCTGGCAGGGGACCGACGCCAACGGGTGGACGGGGTTTCGGCACAGTCAGGCCGGCGCCGCCACGCCGCCGGGTTGACGCACCGCGCCGCCGTGATACGCGCCGGGACCAAGGTGATGGAAGGAACGAGGATGGTTTACCGTAACGCGCTGGCTGCGCTCGCCGCCACCGGGCTGGTGCTTTCGACCGGCGCGCAGGCTGCCGCGCCGGCGTCGATCGACAACGCCCGCTCCGCCTCGCCGATCCGCGCGAGCGAAGGCATCGCCACCTGGACCTTGTTTCTGGCGGTGATTATCCTGATCGGCGTGGCCGGCGTCTTGCTGGCCAACACCGACAAGCCGGCCAGCCCCTGACGAACAAGCTTCCGGACGGGAGCGATAAGGGCGGACGGGGCAATCCCGCCGCCCTTGTTGCGTTAGGCGAGCAGCGGCGCGATTTCGGGTACGTTGCGTGCGCCAAGCATCGCCATGGTCCGCGCGGTCTCGGCGCGCAGCAATTCGAGCGCGCGGGCGACGCCGGATTCACCCGCGGCGGCAAGGCCATAGAGTGGCGCTCGCCCAGCCAGCACCGCATCGGCCCCCAGCGCCACGGCTTTGACCACATCGCTCCCTCGCCGCACCCCGCTATCTAGGAAAACCGCCATCTTGCCGCCCACCGCCGCGACCACCGCGGGGAGCGCATCGAGGGTCGCCATCGAAGCGTCGAGCGCGCGGCCGCCGTGGTTGGAGACGACCACGCCATCGGCGCCCATTGCCAGCGCGAGCGAGGCGTCGTCCGGATGGAGCACGCCCTTGAGCACGAGTTTGCCCGGCCAGCGGTCGCGCAGGTCCTTCAGCCCGTCCCAATCGAGATCGTCCTGCTTGAACAGCGCTCCGGGATGCGCCCCTTTGGTGACGCGGGCGCGGAGGCGATCGGGCAGGTTGGCCTGGGTCGGAATGCCGCCGGTCAGCGAATAGCGACCCATCGTGCCGAGCAGCCAGCGCGGGTGGCTAAGCACGTCGAGCGCATTGCGCGCGTTGAGGCGGAACGGCGTGCCGAAGCCGTTGCGATGGATATATTCGCGGTTCGGCATCACCGGCAGATCGAGCGTGACGAACAGCGCTTCGCAACCGAGGGCATGGGCCCGATCGATCACCGCGTGACTGAGCGTGCGATCCTCCCACAGATATAGCTGGAACCACAGTCGTCCGCCGGCGACCGCGATGTCCTCGAGGTCCATCGTGCTAGCGGTTGAGATGGTGAACGGCACGCCCGCTGCCGCGGCAGCGCGGGCGAGGGCAAGGTCGCCCCGGTGCCACATCATGCCTGCCGCGCCCGTCGGCGCCACCGCAAGCGGGAATGGCAGGCGCCGGCCCCACAGCTCGGTGCTGGTGTCGATCGCCTGGACCCCGCGCAGCACCCGCGGACGGAACGTCACCGCCTCGAACGCAGCGCGATTGCGCGCCATCCCGGTCTCGTCCTCGACCCCGCGCTCGGCGTATTCCCACACCCCATGCGGCAACCGCCGCCGTGCCCGCTCGCGCAAGTCGGCGATGTTGTAGCAGGCAAGATCAGCGCTCATCCGCGAGCCCTAACCCCGGCCCAGGAACGGCAGGTCGATCTGCACCACCATGCCTTCGTAGAAATTGAGGTGGTCGGGCAGATCGCACATGTGCACGATCACGTCGGCGATATCCTCGGGGCTGGCGGCGAAGTCCTTGGCCAGCTTGACCGCGCCGGGGGCGATTTCAGTGGCGACAATGCCGGGGTGGAAGATCGACGCGGCGATCATGAATTCGCGCCCATCGATGGCGAGCGAGCGGGTCAGCCCGTCGAGGCCCCACTTGCTGGCGGCATAGGCCGGGCTGTTGGCCCGCGGCACCCGCGCCGAGATCGAACCTATGTTGAGGATGCGGCCGCGGCGCTGGTCCTTCATCACGCGAAACGCCGCGCGGCTGCACAGGAACGCGCTGGTCAGGTTGGTCTCGATCACCTGGTGCCAGGTATCGAGGCTCATCTCGTAAACCGCGGTGCTGTCGGCGACACCGGCATTGTTGATCAGCACGTCGACCGTGCCGAAGCGTTCGACCGCCTGATCAAACAGGTTCTGGACCGCGGTTTCGTCGGTGACATCGGTGGTCACCGCCAGCGCCGCATCGCCCAACCGCTCGACCAGCCCGGCCAGCCGCTCCGCCCGCCGCGCCGCCAGCACCACCTTCGCGCCCTTGGCCGCAAAAGCCATCGCGCATGCTTCGCCGATACCCGAACTTGCGCCGGTCACCACGACGACCCGGCCCTCCAGTATGCTCACCCGCGTTCCCCTGCTTTTATCGAGCGCCCGCTTTAGCAAACGGTGCGGGAAAGCAAACCGGGCCGCGCGTGCTCCGCTGATCATCCTCGCCAAGGCTGCGGATTGCCGCTGGCGGTCGGCCCTTATGGCCCGCGCAAGGCCGCCGCGCGCCTGGCGAAGTCGCCGATTGAAAGCGCGCGCAACAGCGACAGACGATAGAGATCGAGCACGCCAGGCTCCCCCCAATTGTCGGAGGGCCAGTGTTCGATCGCATCCCGCAGGGCTGGAATATCCAACAGTCGCGCGCTCGCTTCGCAGGCGGCGAGCCCGGCCACCTCTTCACCGAGTTCGCGTTTGGGATCGGTGAAACCGGCTTGCCAATCGGCGGCCTGGAAGCCCCGTGTGCGCAACTGGATGACCTCTTTCGGCAGCCGATCAGCCATCGCCCGCCGACCCAACGATCCCGGAATGCCGCCCAGCCGATACTGCACGTCCGGTACCGACAGGCAAAACTCCACTAATCGCCGGTCTGCCGTGGGGTCCCGTTCTTCGATTCGCCAGCGTGCCAAAGTGCCTTTGTCGTAAAACGACTTGTCGATCCGCTGGATCGACGCGACTCGATCGCTGCGGCTGTCGGCAAGATGACCGTTCGACCGGGCGGCCGCCGCCGCCTCCAGTTCAAAGCGGCGTTCCGGATTGATGAAACTGTGCAGCCTGGGCGGGGCCGCTGTGCCCGAAAACCGCGTCAACGCCTGGAAGAGGCCCTGCCTGAACCCGCCAGGCGCCCAGCTCAGGGCGCGGGCTTCATCGAGCGCGACGGCCAAGCCCCGGGCCCGCAAACGTTGGCGAAACGGGCTCGAAACTCTGTAGCTCAGCGTAAAGTTGCCGGCTTGCCCGTTCAGGAGCACCGCAATCCCGCGGCTCTGAACCCTATCGTTGATCGCGCTTCGCCAGGCCTGATTGCAGAGATTGAGGGTGGGTTGCTCGCATAGTTCGAAAACCCAGCTCAATGCATCGAGCGGTGATTCCTTCGCTTTCACCCGAACATGTTCGATATTCGGATAGAGGGCCGCGGTTTTGGCCGCGAACGATCCTTCATCCAACAACCGGTGAGGCGGGCCGATTGCGGCGTCGTTGCTGCGGGGCACGGCGGTGAAAGCGACGACG
>JANOAH010000062.1:0-3144 GCA_031411075.1 Erythrobacteraceae bacterium | reverse complement strand
GATGCAGTGCTGGTCGACGCACCCTGCTCGGGCACCGGCACCTGGCGGCGCAATCCGGAAAGCCGCTGGCGGCTCGACGAGCGCGAGCTCGACCGGCTCGGCGCGCTGCAGCAACGGCTGCTGGGAATCGCGGCCGACCTGGTCAAGCCGGGCGGGCGGCTGATCTATGTCGTCTGCTCGCTGCTCGACCAGGAAGGGGCCGGGCAGGCCGACTCGTTCCTTACCGCTCAACCCGGCTGGGCCGCCGCGCCGCCGCCGTTCGGCCGGCCGCGCGGGGCGGGCGTTCGGCTGACCCCGGCGCACGATGAAACCGACGGATTTTTCATCGCCTGTCTAGGTAAGCCGTGTTAGCAACCCGGCCCATGTCCCCCGAACGCGATCCTCGCCGGTCCGCGCTCAAGGAGTTAGCGATGCGTTTTGCCCCTGCCGCCGTTGCCCTGTCGCTTGCCGTGCTGCTCACCGCCAGCGTCGGTGCCGCCGCCGATCGCGCCCCGGCGCCGCGCGCGGCGACGTTGATGGCCGAAGGGCGCAGCGAGTTGCAATCGGGCGACGTCCAGGCCGCGATCGACAGCTTCGAAGCGGCGCTGACGGTCGATCCGGGCTACACCCCGCTCTATGTCGAGCTGGCCGAAGCGGCGCGCCGCTCGGGCCTGCAGGGCAAGGCGATCCACTATTACCGCGAGGCGCTGGAGCGTGAGCCGAGCAACTTCGCCGCGATTTCGGGCGAGGGCGAAGCACTGCTCGAAAAGGGCGCGATCGAAAAGGCTCGCCGCAACCTTGCCCAGCTGCAATCGCTGTGCGGCGGCGAATGCGCCGAAACCCGCCAGCTCGCCGCCGCCATCCAGCGCGGGCCGCAGCCCACGGTGCTAACTGCGGAAGCGGTGACGCCGAGCGCGACGGTGACGCAGAACTGACGCGCCCCGTCACCCCGACCTCGTCCCATAATCGTCACCCCTGCGCAGGGGCGAGGAATATTCAGATAAGTCCGCGAAATCCCTCGACAACGGTCTGATAAACCTCGCGTTTGAACGGCACAATCAGTTCGGGCAACAGCGCCGGATCGACCCAGCGATATTCGCAGAACTCGGGGTGCGAGTGGCGGTCGAGGACGATGTCGGCCTCGGTCCCGGTGAAGCGGGCGAGGAACCAGGTTTGCCGCTGGCCCTTGTAGCGGCCTTTCCACAGCTTACCGACCAGCTCGGGCGGCAGGTCGTAGAACAGCTCGCCCGGCAAGCGGCCGATCAGCGCGATATGCTCGGGGCCGACGCCCACTTCCTCGCCCAGCTCGCGCAGCGCCGCGGGTTCGAGGTCTTCGCCCGGATCGACGCCGCCCTGGGGCATCTGCCACCAGTCGCCTTCCTTGTTGTCGATGCGCTTGCCGACGAAGGCCTGGCCCGCGGCGTTGACCAGCATCACCCCCACACAGGGGCGGTAGCGTTTCGGATCGGGTTCGTTCATGCGCTTTGCGTTAAGCGCGGATGGTGGGTAATTCCACCGCGTCGATTGATTGCGCGACAGAAAAACTTGATTGCGGCCTGAGGGGTGGAGACCTAGCTCGCAGGCCCGCTGACAATTTACCCGAGACGAGCGCGCCCGGCGCGCCGGCAGGACTGAACGCATGGCAACCCAGACGGCCGAACGCCCGGCCGACAATGCAGCTCCCGAAGCCGTGGTGGTCCGGTTCGCCGGCGACAGCGGCGACGGGATGCAGCTGACCGGCGGGCAGTTCACCCTGTCGACCGCGCTGGCCGGCAACGACCTTGCCACGTTCCCCGATTTTCCGGCCGAAATCCGTGCCCCGCAAGGCACGCTGTTCGGCGTCAGCGCGTTCCAGATCAACTTCGGCTCGACCGAGATCGAGACCGCGGGCGATGCGCCCGACGTGCTGGTGGCGATGAACCCGGCGGCGCTGAAGACCAACCTCCAGGCGCTCAAGCCCGGCGGGCTGATCATCGCCGACACCGGCGAGTTTTCGAAGCGCAACCTCGACAAGGCCAAGTACGAGGTCAATCCGCTGGAGGACGGCAGCCTCGCCCAATGGCAAGTGCTGGCGTTCGACATCAGCGCGCTGACGATCGAGGCGGTCAAGCCGTTCGGGCTCGGCAACAAGGACGCGCTGCGTTCGAAGAACATGTGGACGCTCGGCCTGGCGCTGTGGATGTTCGACCGCGACCGGCAGCCGATCGTCGACTGGCTCAACGCCAAGTTCACCGGCAAACCGGAGATCGCCGCAGCCAACATCGCCGCGCTCAACGCCGGCCATGCCTATGGCGAAACGGCCGAAATCAGCGGCCCGCTCAAGCAGATCAGCGTCGCCCCGGTGCAGAGCGCGCCGGGGCTCTATCGCACGATCACCGGGGCCGAAGCGGTCAGCCTCGGCCTCGTCGCCGGGGCGCAATTGGCCGAGCTGCCGATGTTCTTCGGCGGTTATCCGATCACGCCCGCGAGCGCGATCCTGCATCACCTGGTGCGGCTCAAGGAATTCGGCATCACCACCTTCCAGGCGGAAGACGAGATCGCCGCGATCTGCGCCGCGATCGGGGCGAGCTATGCCGGGCAGCTCGGCGTCACCAGTTCGAGCGGGCCGGGCATCGCGCTCAAGACCGAGGCGATGGGCCTCGCCATCATGGTCGAGCTGCCGCTGGTGATCGTCAATTCGCAGCGCGGTGGGCCGTCGACCGGCCTTCCGACCAAGACCGAGCAGAGCGACCTTTACCAGGCGGTCTATGGCCGCAACGGCGATTCGCCGATCCCGGTGATCGCCGCGCGCAGCCCGGCCGATGCATTCGAAGTTGCGATCGAGGCGTGCCGGATCGCGGTGCAGTACATGACCCCGGTGATCCTGCTCACCGACGGCTACATCGCCAATGCGGCCGAGCCGTGGAAAGTCCCTGATCCCAGTGCGTTTGCGCCGTTTCCGGTCAGCTTCCTCGATGCGAAGAACGACGGCGAAAACCTGCTGCCGTACAAGCGCGACGGCAAGGGCGCGCGGCCGTGGATCAAGCCCGGCACGCCCGGCCTGATGCATCGCATCGGCGGGATCGAAAAGCACCCGCTGACCGGCAACATCGACTACTCGCCGAGCGCGCACCAGGCGATGACCGACGCGCGCAAGGCTAAGATCGACGGGATCGCTGTGCCCGA
>JANOAH010000061.1:0-6529 GCA_031411075.1 Erythrobacteraceae bacterium | reverse complement strand
AGCCGGGCGAGGTTGGCCTCGGTCGCCTTGAGCTTGCCTTCGGCGTCGCGGCGGCGGACGTGGAGGCCGGCGATACCCGCCGCTTCCTCCAACATCATCCGCCGTTCGGCCGGCTTGGCGGCGATCACCGCGGCGATCTTGCCCTGGCTGACCAGCGCCGGGCTGTGCGCGCCGGTGGCGGCGTCGGCGAACACCAGCGCCACGTCCTTCAACCGGACGTCGCGCCCGTTGACACGATAACCGCTGCCCGCGCCGCGCTCGATCCGGCGGGTGACCTGCAGTTCCTCGCCTTCGGCGTCGGTGGCGTCGAGCACGACTTCGGCGAAATCGCGCGCCGGGCGCTGCGCGGTACCGGCGAAGATCACGTCGTCCATCCCGCCGGACCGCATCGACTTGGGCGAGTTTTCGCCCATAACCCAGCGGATCGCTTCGAGCAGGTTGGACTTGCCGCAGCCGTTGGGGCCGACGACGCCGGTCAGGCCCGGCTCGATGCGCAGCTCCGCCGGCTCGACGAAGCTCTTGAACCCGGCCAGCTTGAGCTTGCGGATCAGCATCGCAGGCTGGCGGTCATGCGGGGCGTTACCTGGCCCCGGCGCGCTGCAACGCCGGTTCGAGATCGGCCCAGTTGATCCCGTCGATCTTGGTGCCGTTGATCATGAAGGTCGGCGTGCCGGTGACGCCGTCTTCGCTCGATTGCGCCTGGAGCCGTTCGGCCAGCGTGGTGATCGCGGCCGAATCGGCCAGGCAGGCGCGCGACTGATCGGTGCTGATCCCGCGCGCGGCGAAGAAATCGAGCAGCCCGGCGGTCTGGGCGTAAGCGACGAAACGCTGGTTTTCGGGCAGGCTCATCGCCTGTTCGACCGCCGCGGCATTGGCCTGGATCGGCGCGACCACCGCGTTGACGTCGGCCCACAGCTGTTCGGCCAGCGGCTGCGCCGATTCCTTGGGCGCGCATTGCAGCAGGCGGGTCAGCACCAGATCGACCGCGCCGTGAATCGGCACGCTGCGCAGTTCCCAGCTGACCCGGCCCGAGCCGACGTAGTTTTCCATCAGCGGCCGCATCCCGGTCTGCGAGAAATTGGCGCAGGCGGGGCAAGTGAGCGAGCCGTATTCAACGAGCTTGATCGGCGCTGCGGGATTGCCGACCAGCCAGCCGCCCTGTTCGGTGATGGCGACCACGTCGCTCCACATCTGGCCCGCCGGCGCAGCGACCTTGGCGACCGGTTCGGACGTCGCCGCGCCTTCGCCGTCGGAGCCACAGGCGGCGAGCGCGAGAGCCAGCGGCGCGGCGAGGACGGCAAGCGTGAGGCGTAAGCGGGGCATCGGTCGATTCCTTTGCAATGGGGGAAGGCTAGAGCATGGGGTGAGGGGGTAGAAGCGCGGTAACCTTGGCTTGGCCGCGGTATCCACAGCTAGGGGGCGATGGGCGGCTTACAGCACATCTTTGATCTGCCGTTCGAGCGAGACCCAGGTATTCGTGCCGATCAGGTTGCCGTTGAGCGCAAAGGTCGGCGTGCCATCGATCCCGGGCTTGTTCCATTCCTCGACCGCCTGGCTCTGCATGCGGGTGGCCTTGGCCTGGTCGGCCAGGCAGCGATCGAGCTGGACGCGGGTATAGCCGCGCGGAACCATCAGTTCGTAGAACTTGAAATCGCTGGCGATGGCGCGGCGGCCGGCCGCGCTGTCGAGCCGCCAGCGCGCCTCCTGCGCGGGGCTGTGCTGCGCATAGGGGCCGATCCAGCGGTTCTGGCCGAGCAGGAACAAGTCATGGTTGGCGCGGAACTTTGCGGCGGGGCCGCAAGTCACCAGCATGCCGACGACAAGGTCGATCGGATCGCGGATCAGGTGGCGCAGCTCGAAGCTGACGCGGCCGGGCGCGATATAGCCGAGCTTGAGCGCGCCATCGCTTTGCCGCGCGAATTCGGCGCAGTGCGGGCAGGTATAGCTGAAGTATTCGGTCAGCTTGACCGCGGCGCGCGGGTTGCCGACCACGTGCACTCGGTCGGCGCCGGTGACCTGGGTGTCCCAGTTCGCGCGGGGCTGGGTGGCCGGGCGCGCCGCACCGATCAGCGACAGCGCCGCCACGCCCGCAATTGCCGCGCCCAACAGCCTGCGCCGGATCATCCTTCGTCCTCCTTCGCGCCCATGCTGCGCGCCAGCGATTCGAGCACCGCGCGCAGCTCGGGATCGCCGATATCGCGCAAGCTTTCGCCCAGTTCCATCGGGATCGGCTTGAGCGACGGCGGCGAGGTGCGCTCGCCTTCAGCAGGCGGCGGCTGAACCGCGCCTTGCCGCAGCTTGACCCGCGCCACCGCCTGATAGCCGAAGAAGCGGTTCACCCGCGCCATGATCTCGGGGATCACGTGCTGGATCAGCGGCGCGTGCGCGGGCAGGACCAGCAGTTGCAGGATGCCGCCGCTCTTTTCGCCGGGTGGAAAGCGGATCGATTCGGGCTGGCACACGCGGGCGTGGTGGGTGCCGACGATCTCGGGCCAGCGGCTCACCACGCTCGACTGGATGAAGCCGAAGCGGCGGAACGCGGCGCGGCCGATCTGCGGCACCAGCTCGGCCACCGGCTTGGCCGGCCCGCCGCGCGGGCGCTGATAGACTTTGGCGGGCTTGGTCTCGCGTTCCATGGCTCGCCGCCCCATGCCATAGCGCGGGCATGGACGGTAGCGTTTCGGACAAGTTGTTAGGCTGGTATGCGCGCCACGCCCGCACACTGCCGTGGCGCGCGCCGCCGGGCGCGTCGGGCCTGCCCGATCCCTACCGAGTTTGGCTGAGCGAAGTCATGCTGCAGCAGACCACCACCGCCCACGCCGCGCCCTATTTCACCCGCTTCGTCGCGCGCTGGCCAACGGTTGCCGATCTCGCCGCGGCCGACGAGGCGGAGGTGATGGCCGCGTGGGCGGGGCTGGGGTACTATTCGCGCGCTCGCAACCTCGTCGTCTGCGCGCATGTGGTGGCCGGGCAAGGCGGATTTCCGGGTGACGAGGCAGGACTGCGCGCGCTTCCCGGCGTCGGCGACTACACCGCAGCCGCAATCGCCGCGATCGCGCAGGGACAGCGCGCGGTGGTGATCGACGCCAATGTCGCACGCGTGGTGGCGCGGCTGTTCGCGATCGACACGCCTTTGCCGCAGGCCCGGGCCGCAATCCGCGCCGCGGCCGATTCGATCACCCCCGACCGGCGCGCCGGCGATTTTGCCCAGGCGATGATGGACCTCGGCGCCACGGTCTGCACACCGCGCGATCCCAAGTGCCTGCTGTGTCCGCTCGGGGGCGAATGCCAGGCGCGCGCCGAGGGGCGGCAGGCCGAGCTGCCGGTCAAGGCGGCGAAGAAGGCCAAGCCGCTTCGCGCCGGGACCGCGTTCTGGATCGAGCGCGGCGGCGCGGTGTGGCTGGTCAAGCGACCGGCGCGCGGACTGCTCGGCGGGATGCGCGCGCTGCCTGATGACGGCTGGTCGGCGCGCGCCGACGGGTCTGGCGAGGCGCCGCTGCCCGGGGCATGGGCCGCGGGCGGCGTGGTGCGCCACGGCTTCACCCATTTTGATATTGAGCTTGGCGTGGCGATCTATGCCGGGGACCAGCAGGCCGCGCCGACCCAGGGTGAATGGTGGCCGCTCGCCGATCTCGACGCCGCTGGTCTCCCTACGTTGTTCGCCAAGGCCGCGCGGCTGGTGCTGGCTCGCTAATTCCTCCCCGTGCGCTTCGCCCACAGGGAGTATTTTGGGCTAGATCACCCCGCCGCCGAGCATCAGCCGCACCGCGGCGATGGCCAGCACCACCAGGCAGAAGTTGCGCCCGCCGTTCTTGGAGCTGAGCGCGCCCAGCACCACGCCAACCGCGATCAGCGGCAACGCCAGCCAGTTGCCCCAGCCGAGCAGCGGGATCTGCGAGGGGATCACGATCGCCAGCGACAGCAATCCGACGAGGAACGAGAGCACGTTGAGCATGTGTGCTATATGCATAGCACACCGCCGCCTTGCAAGAGCGGGGCTTCCCAGGCCCGGCGAAGGCGATAAGCTGGGGTTCACCGGGCAAGGGGGACAAGGGCGGGGATGATGGACACCGACAGACACTTAGAACTGACCCGCCGCGCATGGCTCGGCGGCGCGGCGGCGCTCGGCGCTTCGGCGGCGCTGCCGGCCTTCGCGCAGACCGCACCGGCCTGGACCAACGTCCGCCGGCTGGTCGATTCCTACGTCGCCGCGCGCAAGGTTTCGGGCATGGTCGTCGCGCTTGGCCTCGGCGATGCGCCGGTGACCGGCATCGCCGCCGGGCTCGACAGTTTCTCGGCCCCGCGCCGCTCCGATCTCGACAGCCTCTACCGGCTCTATTCGATGACCAAGCCGATCACCGGCATGGCGGCGATGATGCTGATCGACGAAGGCAAGCTGGGCCTCGACCAGCCCTTGCACGATATTCTGCCCCCGTTCCGGCAGATGCAGGTGCAAAAGGTCTATGACGGGCCGATCAGCGCCGACAATCTCGAGCCGGCGGTGCGCCCGATCACAATCCGCCAGTTGCTCACCCACACCGCCGGGATCGGTTACGGCATCGTCCAGCAGGGCCCGATCGCCCAGGCCTTCCGCGAACGCGGGGTGGTGCCGGGCCTCGTCACCCGGCTGCAGGCGCTGCCGATCTTCCGCGGCACCGCGGTCGGCAGCCTGGCGCTGTTCGCCGACCGGCTGGCCGAATTCCCGCTGGTCTACCAGCCGGGGACCAAGTGGTCGTACTCGATGGGGCTCGACCTGATGGGCCGGGTGATCGAGGTCGTCTCCGGCCAACCGTTCGACCGCTTCCTCAAGGACCGCTACTTCGATCCGCTCGGCATGGCCGATACCGCGTTCGGCGTCGCGCCCGCCAAGGCCGATCGCCTCACCACCAGCTACTACCTCGCCAACGGCAACTTACTGCCGATCGATGTGCCGGCCAATTCGGTCTATCTCGATCCGCCGCCGTTCCCGTTCGGCGGCTCGGGCCTGGCCGGCTCCCCCCGCGATTACGACAAGTTCCTCGCGATGCTCAACGGCGGCGGCCTCTACCAGGGCGCGCGAGTGATGAGCGCGGCGGCGGTGGCGCTGGGCAGTTCGGACCTGACGCCCGAGACCGTGCCGATGACGGCGCGGTATGAACAGGGCCGCTGGGGCTATGGCGCCGGCGGGCGGGTCGGCAGCGGAGCGATGGGGGGCGCCTATGGCTGGGCCGGCGCGGCCGGGACGCTCGGCTTCATCTACACGCCCGCGCGGCTGCGGGCCGGGCTCTACACTCAGTACATGCCGTCGATGGCCTATCCACTGATCGACGAATTCCCCGCCGCGATCCTCGCCGATCTCGCCGCAGCATCGGCGTGAACGAACGCGCCCCGGCGTTCAGCGGTCAACCGCTCGACCGTGCGGATCACCTGCGCACCGATGCCGAGGCGTTGGCGCGGGCAAGGGAGGGCGGGCTGCAGCTCAAGCTCGACGGGCTGACGCCGGTGCTGGGCGATGACGGCATGCTGCAATGGGACGAGGTGGAGGGTGACGAGCTCGTGTTTCTCGGCCTGCGCGACGGCACCGCGCATTTCGCCGCCGTGCCCGATCTTGGCAATGACCAGCCAGCTTATGCCCAGCGCGCGATCTGGGGCTTGCTCGGCCAGCTTTCGGCCGACGATCTGGCGCTTTACGGCACCGCCCGCTCGCTCGTCGATTGGCACGCGCGGCATCGCTTCTGCGCCCGTTGCGGCCAGCCGACGCAACTCGACAAGGGCGGCTGGCAGCGCAGTTGCGGCGCCTGCGGCACCGAGCATTTCCCGCGCACCGATCCGGTCGCGATCATGCTGGTCGAATGCGAAGGGCAACTGCTGCTCGGCCGCCAGGCGCGCTTTCCGCCGCGCAGCTATTCGGCGCTGGCCGGTTTCCTCGAACCGGGTGAAAGCATCGAAGACACGGTGCGGCGCGAAGTGTTCGAGGAAGCCGGGGTGACCGTGGGCGAAGTCCGCTACGTGGCCAGCCAGCCGTGGCCATTCCCGTCGCAACTGATGATCGGCTGCCTGGGCTTTGCGGACAGTCTTGAATTGAACGTCAACACGGCCGAAATCGAGGATGCCCGCTGGTTCACGCGTGACGAGGTGGCCGAGGCGCTGGCGAAGGGGGCGGAGTCCGCCAGTTTCCTCGCCCCGCCCAGCCAGGCGATCGCGCATGACTTGCTGGCCTGGTGGCTGGAGCAACGCTGATGAGCAAACCGCAGGTCTCGATCGACATCTGGTCCGACGTGATGTGCCCTTGGTGCGCAGTCGGTTACACCAGCTTTGCCAAAGCGGTTAACGAGGTCGGGGAAGAAGCGGACATAACAGTTCGCTGGATGCCGTTCGAGCTCAATCCCGATCTCCCGCCTGAAGGCAAGCGGCAGGACCAGCATCTCGCCGAAGTCTATGGCCGCTCGGCCGAAGATGTCGCCGCGATGCGCGCGCAGATGCAAGCCACCGCCGCGCGCGCCGGATTTCCGATGGACTATATCGGTGAGGGGCCAGAACCGCCGGCGAT
>JANOAH010000060.1:0-4656 GCA_031411075.1 Erythrobacteraceae bacterium | reverse complement strand
AGGTGCCCGCAGCGGCACGGGTTCATCGCCGCGACCAGCTGGACCCGCGCCGGGTAGGTGACATGGGCGTTGGCGCGGGCGACATCGACTTTGCCCGCCTCGAGCGGCTGGCGCAGCGAATCGAGCACCGGGCGCTGGAATTCGGGCAGTTCGTCGAGGAACAGCACGCCAAGATGCGCCAGGCTGACTTCGCCCGGCCGCACCCGCAACCCGCCGCCGGTCAGCGCCGCCATGCTGGCGGAATGGTGCGGCGCGCGGAACGGGCGGGTGCGGCTGATCCGCCCGCCTTCGAGCGTCCCGGCGACCGAGGCAACCATCGAAACTTCGAGCGCTTCGCCCGGCGACAGCTCGGGCAGGATGCCCGGCAGGCAGCTCGCCAGCAGCGATTTGCCCGCGCCCGGCGGGCCGATCATCAGCAAGTTGTGCCCGCCCGCCGCAGCGATTTCGAGCGCGCGCTTGGCCGTCTCCTGCCCTTTGACCTGGCGTAAGTCCGGGCCGTGTCCCGGCGCCTCCACTTCGCCCGGTTGGGGCTCGGGCAGCAGTTGCACGCCTTTGAGGTGATTGAGCAGGCTGACCAGCCCCGGCGCGGCGATCACCGGCACCCCGCTGGCCCAGCGCGCCTCGGCCCCCTGTGCCGCCGGGCAGATCAGCCCCTTGTCCTCGCCGCTGGCGTGGATCGCCGCCAGCAGCACGCCGGGCGATGGCACGATCCGCCCGTCGAGCGCCAGTTCGCCCACCGCGATCCAGTCATTGAGCTGTTCGGCATCGGCCACGCCCATCGCCGCGAGCAGCGCCAGCGCGATCGGCAAGTCGTAATGGCTGCCTTCCTTGGGCAAGTCCGCCGGCGACAGGTTGATCGTGATCCGCTTGGGCGGCAGCGCCAGGCCCATGGCCGCGAGCGCGGCCTGGACCCTCTCGCGGCTTTCGCCCACCGCCTTGTCGGGCAGGCCGACGATCGCGAAGCGCGGCATGCCCGCGGCGATCTGGCACTGCACTTCGACCGCGCGCGCCTCCAGCCCCAGATAAGCGACCGTCGAAACCAGTGCGACCAAGCGAAACCCCCTAGATGCCAGCGTGATAGCGCGCCCTTGCGCCTTGTCGAGCGCCGATGCCGCCATTTCGGGTAAGGCGGTTTAAACCTTGTTCGTTGAGGGGCGGGCAGGGCGGCGCGGCGCAGGGTCGCGGCGATGCGCACCTTCGCCCTCTCGCTGCTCTTCGCCTTCATCCCCGCCGCGCCCGCTGTGGCCGAGACGGTGGTGTACGAAGAGGTCGTGGTCGAAACCGGCGCGCACCGGTTCGTCTCGCCGATCCAGGATCGCGCCGAACGCGGTGCGATCGCCGCTTACGGGCCGTTCCGCGTGCTCGATGCGCAAACCGCTGCGCTGGTCGATGTCACCGATGCCGCCAGCCCGGCCGCCTTTGCCGCGATGCTGCGCGATTATCCGGCCCTCGCCACGCTGGCCTTTGTCGAGTGTCCCGGCACTGAGGACGACCGCGCCAATTTCGCCATCGGGCGGATGATCCGCGCCGCCGGGCTCAGCGCTTGGGTCCCGGACGGCGGGTCGGTCCGTTCGGGCGCGGTCGAGCTGGTGCTTGCGGGCACCACGCTGACGATCGACGACGGCGCCGAATTCGCGGTGCACGCCTGGGAAGATGACGCTGGATACGAAGCCACCGACTTTGCCGCCGATTCGCCCGAGAACCGCCGCTATCTCGCCTATTACCGCGAGATGGGGCTGGGCGAGGCCGAGGCGGCGGCGTTCTATGCGATGACCAACTCGGTGCCGTTCGACGATGCGCGCTGGCTGAGCGGCGTCGAAATGCGCCAATGGATCGGCCAGCCGGCCGCGCCGCGCCTCGCCTATCTAGACTTGGGCGCGCTTGACTTGGCAGTGGGGCTCAACTAACCGCGCGCCCTTGCCGCTGCGGCGGCCCGTTTCGATTCCAGGACTGTTACGATGAAGCGCACTTTCCAGCCGAGCAATCTCGTTCGGGCTCGCCGCCACGGTTTCTTCGCCCGCAAGGCGACGCCCGGCGGCCGCAAAGTGCTGCGCAACCGCCGCGCCCGCGGCCGCAAGAAGCTCTGCGCGTAAATTGTTTCGAGCGGCCATCCGGCCGCTCGTCCTCGGCGCTATTCCTTACCCCCGGATCAAGTCCGGGGTTCAGGGCACCTGCGGACGGGCGCCTCCGGTTGGCTACGCAGACCGGCTACTTAAGCCATGCGCCCTTGCGGGCTGCTGGTAGCAGCCCGTTGCATCGCTTACATCTTGGCCCATGACCCTTTCCGTCATTCGCAAGCGGGCGGATTTTGTGGCCGCCAACCGGGGGCTGCGCGTGGCGCGGCCGGGGTTTGTGCTGCTCGCCCATCCCAATGGCGGGCGGGGGACGCGGTATGGGGTCACCGTGACCAAGAAGATCGGCAACGCGGTGGTGCGCAACCGAATGAAGCGGCGCTTTCGCGAACTTCTGCGCGCCGCGCTGCCGGCGATCGGCCTGGCCGATCACGACCATGTCCTGATCGGTCGCGAAGGCGGGGTCGAGCGCGATTTCGCCGAGCTGCGCGAAGAGCTCGCGATGGCTCTGTCGCGCGCCGCCGCAGGCAAGGGCGATCCGCCCCGCAAGCCACGCCGGTGAAACGCCTTCTCATCCTCATTGCCCGCGGCTGGCAGCTCGGGCCTTCGCGCGTCCTGCCGCCGTCGTGCCGCTACCAGCCGAGCTGCAGCGTCTATGCGATCGAGGCGCTCGAAAAGCATGGGGCATTGAAGGGTGGATGGATCGCGGCAAGGCGGCTAATGCGCTGCCACCCGTGGGGGGGACATGGCTTTGACCCGGTACCTTGAACGGGCCGCGCGCATGCACACTTAGGATCGCATCTTGGACAACCAGCGCAATATCATCCTTGCCGTCGTGCTGTGCCTGGGGCTGATGTTCGGCTTCGACCTGGTGATGAACCGGCTCTATCCGCAGCCGACCCCGGCCGAACGGGCCGCTGCGGCGCGCGCCGAGGCCGATACTCCGGCCGAACGCGCCGCGGTCAAGCACACCCGCGAAGGCGGCCTGACCGATCCGGTCGACCAGGCCGCAGAAGCGCGCGATCTGACCACCGCGCTCGCCTCGCGTGACCGGGTGCGGATCGATGCGCCCGAAGTGGCCGGGTCGATCAACCCGGTCGGCGCGCGGATCGACGATCTGGTGCTCAAGACCCATCGCCAGACGGCGGCCAGGGACTCCGGCCCGGTGCGCCTGTTCTCGCCCGCCGGCACCCCGGCGCAGCAGTTCGCACAGTTCGGCTGGGTCGGTCAGGGAGTTCGCCTGCCGGATGCGACCACCGTATGGCGGGCGCAAGGCGGCCCGCTGGCGCCGGGCAACCCCGTCACCCTGACCTGGGACAATGGCACGGGCCAGCGCTTCACTCAGCGCTTCACCATCGACGAGTTCTACATGATCACGGTCGAACAGACCGTCGCCAACACCGGGGCCGGACCCATCGCCGTGCGGCCCTATGCCTTCATCAATCGCACCAGCCGCACCGCCAGCACCGACACCTGGAACGTCCACTCTGGTCCGATCGGGCTGTTCGGCGATGAAGTGAACTTCGAATCGGATTATGATGACGTCGACGACGATCGCACCGTAACCCCCGAAGGGCGCACCGGCTGGATCGGCTTTACCGACATCTACTGGCTCTCGGCGCTGATCCCGCAGAAGGGCGCGGCGACGGGTGGCGATTTCCGCGCGCTCGGCGGCCAGGCCTATCGCGCCGATCTGCTCTACGACACCGTCACCGTGCCCGCTGGCCGCCAGGTCACCCGCACCACCCGGCTGTTCGCCGGCGGCAAGGAGAGCGATGTCCTCAACCGCTATGAACAGGGCGGGGTGACCAATTTCCTGCTGGCGATCGACTGGGGCTGGTTCCGCTGGTTCATGTACCCGATCTTCTGGCTGTTGAAGCAGTTCTACGCGATCACCGGCAACTTCGGTGTCGCCATCATGCTGCTGACGCTGACGGTGCGGCTGCTGATGTTCCCGATCGCGCAGAAGCAGTTCGCCAGCATGGCGGCGATGCGCGCGGTGCAGCCCAAGATGAAGGCGCTGCAGGATCGCTACAAGGACGACAAGGTCCAGCTGCAGCAGCAGATGGCCAAGCTCTACAAGGACGAGAAGGTCAATCCGCTGGCCGGCTGCCTGCCGATTTTCGTGCAGATCCCGATCTTCTTTGCCCTCTACAAGACGCTGACCGTGGCGATCGAGATGCGCCACAAGCCGTTCGCGCTGTGGATCAAGGACTTGAGCGCGCCCGATCCGGCGACGATCCTCAACCTGTTCGGCCTCATTGATTTCACCCCGCCCAGTTTCCTTGCCATCGGTGTGCTGGCGCTGCTGTTGGGGGTGACGATGTGGCTGCAGTTCAAGCTCAACCCCGCTACGCCCGACCCGGTCCAGCAGCAAATCTTCATGGTCATGCCGTGGGTGATGATGTTCGTCATGGCGCCGTTCGCGGCCGGGCTGCTGCTTTACTGGATCACCTCGAACGTGCTGACGCTGGCGCAGCAGAAGTACCTCTATTCGAAGCACCCGCAGATGAAGGCGATGATGGCCAAGGACGCGGCGGATAAGGCGCGCGCGGCCGAACGGGGGAAGGCTTGAGTTCCTCCC
>JANOAH010000059.1:0-1696 GCA_031411075.1 Erythrobacteraceae bacterium | reverse complement strand
GCCTTGCCGGGGCCATAGCTATCGGTCCAGCCGAAGTTCATCCAGAGCAGCACCACGCCCTTGTCCTCATCGACCGCGGCGACGCTCTTGAGCAGGCTCGGGTGGACCATGATGCGCTGAGTGTAGAGGCCGCAGTCGCTGGCGATCACGCAATTGGCGCCGGCGGTAATCACGCCGTTCTCGACCCGGTAGGCATCGCGCGCAAAAGGCGTGCCGGCATCGCTGAAATTGCCGCGCCGCAGGCCGTCGGCATAGCGCAGCGCGACGGCGACGAGATCGGCGCGGGACATCCGCTGGGCCGCCGGCAGCAGCTGGTCGAACCCGCGCACCGGCGCGCCGAGCTCGGTCGGCTGGAACCGCGATTCGCGGGTGATCCGCTGGACCAGCGTTTCGATCCCGGCGATCCGATTGCCATCGAGGTGCAGCAGCAGCGAATAGAGCACTTGCGCCTCGCCTTCGCGCAGCACCAGGTGGCTGGCGGCGACGTGGCGAGCGGTGTCGAGGTAATCCTGGCGGAAGGTCTCGCGGCCGGTGACCGTGCGCCACAGCCCCTCGCCAAGCGGGCGGACCTGCGAATCCTCGGTGAAGCGCGCGCTTTCGACCAGCGGCAGCCGCGACGGATCGTGCGCCAGCAATGCCTCGACATAGCGGTCGATCAGCCCGGTCATGCAGGCGCGGTTGCAATCCTGCGCGGTGGCGGGCGCGGCGAGCAGTGCCAACGCCAGTGCCGCAAGTCGAATGATGGCCTTCATGCGTCCCTCCCGTGTTAGGCTGAAGCTACTTGCCGCCACGCTCAAGGCAAGCGGCGATCACCCTCACCCTTCGCGCCTTCGGCGCTCTTCCCTCTGCCAATGGGAGAGGGAGGCGCCCGCGACCGAAGGGCGTGGGAGGGTGAAGGTGAGGGTCAGGGTCAGGGAGTTGCCGCGCTTGTGCGCCCGGCGTACCTTGCCCTCATGCAGCCCGCCCCTACCGACGACGCCTCGTGGAGCAGCGCCGGCCTCGCCCGGCCCGAGGCGGTGCGGCAGTGGCGCGACTGGGCGGCGCGCACGATCGCGCCGATCGACGTCTGCGTGTTCGAGGAAGATCGCTTCGCCGCGCGGTGGATGAACCACGGCGTCGGCCAGCTCAGAATGCTCCACCTCCACGCGCCCGCACAGCGCGTGACGCACAGCGGCGAGGGGTCGAGCGGGCGCGCGGCGCCGTCGATCCAGCTGGTTTACAATGTGCGCGGGGCAAGCCGCACCCGGATGGGCGGCAAGCGCTTCACGCTCGAAGCCGGGCAGTTCGTGCTGCTCGACAACACCCGTTTCTACCAGATGGAGATGGACCAGAGCCACGAGGTGATCGATCTGATGATGCCGCAGGGCTGGCTGGACAAGTACCTGCCCGATCCCGAGGCGCTGCTGGCGCGCCCGGTCGACGGCCGATCCGGATGGGGCGCACCACTCGGGTCGTTGCTCGAAACGATGGCCGGCGGCATCGACCGCACCCCGCTGCCGCGCCCGATGATCGCCGAACAGGTCGGCACCCTGCTCACGCTTGCCACCGGCTTCCACGAAGGCCCCGCCGAAAGCCGCCACCGCGGCCAACTGGCCCGCCGCGTGCTGCGCCGGATCGAAACCGACTACGCCGATCCCGACCTGACGCCCGACCGCCTCGCCGCCGAACTCGGCATCTCCAAGCGCTACCTCCAGCA
>JANOAH010000058.1:0-2261 GCA_031411075.1 Erythrobacteraceae bacterium | reverse complement strand
GTTCCTCTTCTACCTCGTCTATCTCGGGGTGCAACTCCTTCGCACGCGCAAGGCACACCTGGCCGACGCCGTCACTCTTGCCGAATGCACCGCCTCGGCCAGCACGGCGGTTGCCTCGCGCACATGACTGGGAGCCTGTGCACCGTGCTTGGCAATCACCTCGACCAGCGCCGAACCGACGACAACCCCGTCCGCCACCCGGGCAATCGCGCTGGCCTGCTCGGGTGTGCGCACGCCGAAGCCGACGGCGATCGGCAGCTGGGTCGCCGCCTTGAGCCGCCCCACTGCCTGCTCGATCGAGCCCAGCGCGGCCTGCTGTTTGCCGGTGATCCCGGCGACCGAGACGTAGTAGAGAAAGCCCGACGAGCCTTCGAGCACGGCGGGCAGCCGCGCGGTGTCGGTGGTCGGCGTGGCGAGGCGGATCAAGGCGACGCCGGCCGCGCGCAGCGCCGGCCCGAGCGCCGCGTCCTCCTCGGGCGGGATGTCGACGCAGATCACCCCATCGACCCCGGCGGCGCGGGCCTCGCGCGCGAACCATTCCGGCCCGCGGGTGGTCATCGGGTTGGCATAGCCCATCAGTACCAGCGGCACTTCCGGGTGCCCGGCGCGGAAGCCGGCGGCGATGCGCATGATGTCGGCGGTCTTGGTGCCCGCTGCCAGCGAGCGCAGGTTCGCCGCCTGGATCGCCGGCCCATCGGCCATTGGATCGGTGAACGGCATGCCCAGCTCGATCACGTCGGCGCCGCCGGCGACCAGCGCATCGAGGATCTCCGGCGTGGCCGCGGGCGTCGGGTCGCCGCAGGTGACGAAAGCGACGAGGGCAGGGCGGCCCTTCCCGAAGGCGGTGGCGATGCGGGAGGTCAAAGCTTGACCCCGAGATGCTCCGCTACGGTGAAGATGTCCTTGTCGCCCCGCCCGCACAGATTGGCGCAGATGATCGCGTCCTTGGGCATGGTCGGCGCGACCTTGGTCACCGCTGCGATGGCGTGGCTTGGCTCGAGCGCGGGGATGATGCCCTCTGTGCGGCAGAGCAGCTTGAACCCTTCCAGCGCCTCGTCGTCGGTGATCGAGGTGTAGTCGACCCGGCCACTCTCCTTCAGCCACGAATGCTCGGGGCCGATGCCGGGATAGTCGAGCCCGGCGCTGATCGAGTGGGCCTCGGCGATCTGGCCGTCCTCGTCCTGGAGCAGATAGGTCTTGTTGCCGTGGAGGATGCCCGGGCGGCCCCCGGCGAGCGAGGCGGCGTGCTGCTTGTCGAGCCCGTGCCCGGCCGCCTCGACGCCCAGCATCTTCACGCCGGGATCGTCGAGGAAGGGGTGGAACAGCCCGATCGCGTTGGAGCCGCCGCCGATCGCTGCGACCAGCAGGTCGGGCAGGCGGCCGGTGCGCTGGAGGAACTGCTCGCGCGCCTCCCTGCCGATCACGCTCTGGAAGTCGCGGACCAGCTCGGGGTAGGGGTGCGGGCCGGCGGCGGTGCCGATGATGTAGAAGGTGTCGTGGACGTTGGCGACCCAGTCGCGCAGCGCCTCGTTCATCGCGTCCTTGAGCGTCCTGGCGCCGCTCTCGACGGGGATCACCTCGGCGCCGAGCAGCTTCATCCGGAACACGTTGGGCTGCTGACGCGCAGCGTCGACCGCGCCCATGTAGATCACGCAAGGCAGGCCGAAGCGGGCGCAGACCGTGGCCGTGGCGACGCCGTGCTGGCCGGCGCCAGTCTCGGCGATGATCCGGGTCTTGCCCATGCGGATCGCGAGCAGGATCTGGCCGACGCAATTGTTGATCTTGTGCGCGCCGGTGTGGTTGAGCTCGTCGCGCTTGAACCAGACCTGGGCGCCGCCCAGCTCCTCGGTCAGGCGGGGGGCGAAATAGAGCGGGCTGGGGCGTCCAACGTAGTGCTCCAACAGGTCGTCGAACTCGCGTTGGAATTCCGGATCAGCCTTGGCCTTACGGTATTCTTTCTCGAGATCGAGCACCAGCGGCATCAGTGTTTCGGCGACATAGCGGCCGCCAAACTGGCCGAAATGACCGCGTTCGTCAGGCTGGTTACGGTAGGAGTTGGGAGCGTTCATAGGAGAGCCGCTTTGCAGAATGCAGCGATCTTGTCCACGTCCTTAACTCCCGGCGCGCTTTCCACGCCCGAGGAGGTATCGACCAGAGGAGCGCCGGTCAGCCGTGCGGCCTCGGCGACGTTATCGGGGGTCAGACCGCCAGCAAGTCCCCAGGCAATTGGCCCCTTCCAGTTTGCGACCAGACTCCAGTCA
>JANOAH010000057.1:0-1837 GCA_031411075.1 Erythrobacteraceae bacterium | reverse complement strand
TCGGCGCTCAAGCCGACTGACGGAGGGGTTTTGCGGTGCGGCAACACCCCTCCACCACCCTTCGGGCGGTCCCCCTCCCCATCGCAAGTCGATGGGGAGGATCAAGCCTCACCCCAGATTGAGCATCCGCCCCAGGAAGATCAGCACCATCGCACCGAGGATCGAGGCGATGAAGCCGGCGCGGTTGAAGCCGCCGCGCACGCCGCCGCGCGCGGTGATCAGGCCGGCGAGGAGCGAGCCGGCGATGCCTAGCCCGATCGTCCACAGCCAGTTCATGCCGACCTCGCCCGGGTAGAAGAACCGTGCGAGGATGCCGACGATCAGACCCGAGACGATCATGCCGATGATATTGAACATGGGTTTGCTCCCCCCAATTGTTGTCGATCCGTGCATCCTGTCGCGACGCGGGCGAGGCGGCAAGCGGGTTCGCATCGGCGACGCGCAATCCACAGCCATGTCACAAAAACGAAAAATATTTTGCCCGGCTCACTTAGCATCTTGCGCTCCCCGCAAGGTCCGATTTCTCCGCGCGTCGCTGCGCTGCAGCACGGCTCGGACTGCGCCGAAGCGAATCGTGCTTGCGACGAATCGCGTGGTTATCAACGGCTTTACCCTCTTGCGCCGATTTTGGATTGAGGCACTATGGGTAGTGGTCGGGTCGAGGGGGCACCTCAAAACCTTGTGAGTCAGGGTTACGCGCGGTTTTGCGCGGTGTCCTCGTGCGGTCGCCGCCGAAAGAGCGGCAGCCGGTCCGGCCGTGTCGGGTCTGGGGAAAAGTTTTCCCCTGCGACTGGCCCGAATATGGTAAGGCGTGGGTTCGCCCGTCGAGTCGAACAGATGCGGAACGCGCGGGGGTGCGTGATCTTGCATCGGGATCGTGAAACAAGGGTGCCGCCGCGGCCACGCGGGGCACACCGGGGACGGGGTGGGTCGAATGGATTTTGCAACGAGAGACGAGGTCGCCATGGCGCAACACGATATGGGGTTCGCCGCGACTTTGGAGCGCGATGAGGAAACGAAGCCGGCGATGAGCATGGACAAGAGCAGCACGCAGGCGGATTCGGGCTCGGCCGGGCTGGTCGAAGCCATGGCGGCTGGTGCGCTCGCCGCTGCGACGGCCGCGACCAGGGACGCCGATTCAAAAGCGATCCATGAACGCCGCTTCGCCGTCGTCACCGATTCGGCGCGCGACGCGCTGCTCACCGAATTCGGCAAGGACACGCTCGACGACCGCTATCTCCTGCCCGGCGAAAGCTATCAGGATCTGTTCGCGCGCGTCGCCGACGCCTATGCCGACGATCAGGGCCACGCCCAGCGGCTATACGATTACATCTCCAGGCTGTGGTTCATGCCCGCCACCCCGGTGCTGTCGAACGGCGGCACGGGCCGCGGGCTGCCGATTTCGTGCTACCTCAACTCGGTCTCGGACAGCCTCGAGGGCATCGTCGGCACCTGGAACGAGAACGTCTGGCTGGCATCGCGCGGCGGCGGGATCGGCACTTATTGGGGCAATGTCCGCGGGATCGGCGAGCCGGTCGGCCTCAACGGCAAGACCAGCGGGATCATCCCGTTCGTGCGGGTGATGGACAGCCTCACGCTGGCGATCAGCCAGGGCTCGCTGCGGCGCGGCTCGGCGGCCTGCTACCTCGACGTCTCGCACCCCGAGATCGAGGAGTTCCTCGAAATCCGCAAACCTTCGGGCGACTTCAACCGCAAGGCGCTGAACCTCCACCACGGCGTGCTAATCACCGACGAATTCATGGAGGCGGTCCGCGCCGGCGCCGAGTTCGACCTCAAGTCGCCCAAGACCGGCGAAGTGCGTGGGCAGGTCGATGCG
>JANOAH010000056.1:0-2750 GCA_031411075.1 Erythrobacteraceae bacterium | reverse complement strand
CCTGCTCCGCCAGGTAGAGCAGGATCGCGCCGGTCTCGAAAATCTGCAACTCGCCGTCGCTGTAGGCCGGCACCTGATCGAACGGCTGGCGCGCGAGATAGGCGTCGGGCCGCGGCGCGCGGGCGTTGAGCAGTTCGGTCTCGTACGGCGCGCCGATCTCCTCCATCGCCCAGCGCACGCGCAGATCGCGCACCAGTCCGCGCGCGAACGGCGGCACCCATTTGAACGCGGTCAGGGTAGGGGTGGTCATGGCGGTCAATCCTTTGCAAGCGGAAGCAGGGCACGCAGGGCTGGGCTGCGCAGCCACAGCCCGCCCCACATGATAAGCGCCAGGTACACGCCGAACAGAGTGTGCGTGAACAGCGGGCTGCCGATCCGGGCATGGGTGGCGATCGCCCCGCCGAGGTATGCGGTGATCAGGATCGCGCCGAGCAGGGCCGTACGCGGCCAGGCGTAGAGCAGCGTCGGGATCAGCAGTAGCAGCCCCAGCGTGCGCAGCGTGGCGGGATCGAGCGACCAGCCGATCTCGGGGCTGTTCGCCGCGGCGAATTCGGGCGCCACCAGCTTGAGGCCGGCGTCGAACAGGAAGAAGGCAATGGCCAGTCCGCTGAGGACCCGGCCGGTCCACAGCGGCACCGGGGCAGTGTCGGAAGTGTGCGCGAGCGTGGCCATGGTCCTCTCCTCCGGTTCGGCGATCAGCCGGCGTGCTCGGGCACGGCCGCCATGTTCATGTACACGTTTTCCCAGATATGGCCGTCCGGGTCTTCGAAGCTGCTGCCGTACATGAACCCGTGATCCTGTGTCGGCGTCGGCTCGGCCTTGCCGCCGCCCGCGCCCGCTTTGGCGACGATCGCGTCGACCGCTTCGCGGCTGTCGTGGCTCAGGCACAGAAATACCTGCGCGCTCTTGTGCGCGTCGGGGATCGTCCGGTCGGTGAAGGTCTTCCAGAATTCGTGCGTCAGCAGCATCACCGCGATCTCGTCCGACCATTGCATCGCGGCAGCCTGGTCATTGGTGAACTGCGGATTGTTGGTGAAGCCGACCGCTTCGTAGAACGCCATCGACGCCGGCAGGTCGGTCACCGGCAGGTTTACGAAGATCATCTTGGCCATCTCGAACCATCCTCAATCCGCTTGCCGCGACTCGGCACTTGCGATTCGTGAACCGTTGTGTTACTAAAAGCAACCATGAAGTTACAAAAAGAAACTAAAGCCTTGGCCGATCATGGAAAGTGGTATGGCGACGCCTGCGGGACGGCGTTTGCGCTGGAGCTGATCGGAGAGCGTTGGTCCCTGCTGATCGTGCGTGAACTAATGCTCGGCGGGCGGCGTTTTTCCGACCTGCGCGGCAGCCTGCCCGGAATTTCAGCCAAAGTGCTGACCGAGCGGCTGGTGACGCTCGAGCAGGCGGGTGTGCTGATCCGCCGCAAGCTGCCACCGCCGGCTGCGGCGCAGATCTATGAGTTGACCGAGTGGGGGAGGTTTGCCGAACCTGCCATTCAGGAGCTCGGCCGCTGGGCCGCGCGCTCCTCGGCGCACGATCCCACGCTGCCGCTTTCGCCGGTCAGCTTCATGATTTCCCTGCGCACCATGCTTGACCGCGAGGCGGCGAAGACCTTCGACGGCCGGTTCGGCTTCGACATCGGCGGTGCAACGTTCGTCGCTGCGCTCAACGGCGGCGTCCTGCCGGTCGAGCGCGCCGATCTGACCGACACGCACGTCACCTTCCGCGCGCCCACCCCGATGCACCTGGCGGCGCTGTTCTACGGCAAAGTCCCGCCCGGCGAATGGGAGCGCGCGCCCGATTGCGCGATCGGGGGCGACCGGGTGCTGGCCAGGCGCTTCCTTGACCTGTTCAGCCTGCCGGAGAAGGTCGGCTAGCCGCCCAGCGCCGCCGCCATCATCGCGTCTTCCACCGCGGCGGCCTTCTGCCAGCCGGGCCGGGCGCAGACCCGTTCGTACCAGCCGGCGATTTTTGGAAAGGCGTCGGCATCGAGCGTCCAGTCGGCATAGCCGAACGACTTGAGCACCGAGGCGATCGAAATGTCGCCGATCGAATAATCGCCGTCGAGCCAGCCGTCGTCGCCGAGCACGCTTTCGAGGTAAGGCAGCCGTTCGGACACGACCTTTTCCGAAGCGTCGGCCGCCGCCTGGTCCGGCGCCTCGCCGAGGATCTTGGCGCGCAGGAAGCGATTGAACATCATCGGTCCGCCCGCGCCCATGACCACGGTGTCGCCGACCTCGTCGAACCACACCGCCATGCCGAGCGCCTCGGCGTCCTTGGGCATCAGCGCCGGTTCGGGATACTTGGCTTCGAGATAATGGACGATGGCCGACGAATCCGCGAGCTTGAAGCCGCCGTCGTCGAGCGCCGGGATCTTGCGATAGGGGCTGCAGGCGAGGAATTCCTCGTCGGGATGCATCGGGTTGGTCGGCATCGCTTCGACATCGAGACCCTTCTCGTGCGCCGCGACCAGCACCTTCCTGACGAACGGTGAAACCGGAAAGCCGTAGATTTTCATGGCAACCTTCTCCTCAACCGAACCCCCTTGGCCATTGCATGTTGCAGGCGCAAGTCGGCGCGTCTAGGCACCCGTCCGCAATGAACGAGATGAGCTCCAGGCACGGCGACGCCGGAACCGCCATGGCCGCGCCCGACCGCGAGGTTTCGGTGCGCGAGGTGTTCGGCATCGACAGCGACATGAAAGTGCCGGCGTTCTCCGCCGTCGACGAGCGCGTGCCCGATCTCGA
>JANOAH010000055.1:0-2482 GCA_031411075.1 Erythrobacteraceae bacterium | reverse complement strand
CGCCGCCTTCACTGACACGTGATTCATCTGCCGGTCTGGCCACAAGGGCTGCCAGGGCTGGTTTGGACGTGTCCCGAACAGGAGACGAAAATGCCCAAGCTGAAGACCAAGAGCGGCGTCAAGAAGCGCTTCAAGCTCACGGCGACCGGCAAGATCAAGCACGGGGTCGCCGGCAAGCGCCACCGCCTGATCAGCCACAACGCCAAGTACATCCGCCAGAACCGCGGCACCACTGTCCTCTCCGACGCGGATACCCGCACGGTGAAGAAGTGGGCGCCCTACGGGCTCGATTGAGGGAGTACTGAGCAATGACTCGTATCAAGCGCGGCACCACCACGCATAAAAAGCACAAGCGGATCCTCGACGCGGCCAAAGGCTATCGCGGCCGCCGTAAGAACACCATCCGCGTCGCCCGTCAGGCGGTCGAGAAGGCCGGTCAGTACGCCTATCGCGACCGCAAGGTGAAGAAGCGCAGCTTCCGGGGCCTGTGGATCCAGCGGATCAACGCTGCGGTGCGTGCCGAAGGCCTCAGCTATTCGCAGTTCATGCACGGCGCCAAGCTCGCCGGGATCGAGCTCGACCGCAAGGTCATGGCCGACCTGGCGATGAACGAAGGCGCCGCGTTCGGCGCGATCATCGCCCAGGCGAAAGCGGCGCTGCCGGCGGCCTAACAGGTCGATAGTCGGCGCAACAACGGGCGCGGTTGGCACAAGCCAGCCGCGCCCTTTGCGTTTGACTGGCCCGTTTCGGAGCAAACCGCGCGATCGGGGGTTGCGCCGCGGCAATAATATGCAATTCGTGCCATGTGGGGCCGCAATTCGACATATCGGTGCGATTTTATCGCCTGTCGGAGGCGTTGCAGCCTAATTTCACCGCGCTTTACAGCACCACGATCGATTGTTCGCCGGGCACGCTGGTGACCGATTGCCTGCATCCCGAATGGGCGGCGCTGCGCTTCACCGAAGGTCCTCCGCCGATCGCTTGCGTCGGGGTGGGGGAGATGGTGCCGCAGTGGCCGTTCGTCGCCAACGGTCCGACCAGCAAGGCGATCCAGTTCGGCGTCACCCGCTCGCGCGTATGGGGCCTGGGCCTGCAGCCAGCCGGGTGGTCGAAGTTCATCGCCGAGCCCGCCAGCAGCCTGCGAGATCGCACGGTCGATGGCTCCGCGCATGAAGCGTTCGCGCTGTTCCGCCCGATCCTCGCCGTGGTCGCCGGCGCCGGTGGCGATGCCGATGCGATCGCCTCGGGCATCAATGCCCACCTGATGCGCCATGTCGACAGGCGCGTACCGCAGGAGGCGCAGATCCTCGCCTGTCAGGAGGCGCTGCGCGACCCCGAAGTTGCCAACGTCGCCGAGCTGGGCGGCCGGCTGGGGATGAGCGACCGTTCGCTCGAACGCCTGTGCGCGCGCTACTTCGGCTTCCCGCCCAAGCTGCTGCTGCGCCGGCAGCGGTTCCTGCGCAGCCTCGCCCAGTTCATGCTCGATCCGGCGCGCACCTGGAGCAAGGCAATCGACGGGCAGTACTATGACCAGGCCCAGTTCGTGCGCGATTTCCGTTCGTTCATGGGCATGACGCCGAGCGAATATGCCGAACGGCCGCACCCCATCCTCGGCAAGATCATGGCCCAGCGGATGGCCGATCAGGGCGCCGCGCCGCAGACCGATCTGCCGACCGTGCTGCGCTATACCGGCGATCGAGTCGGGCGGCGCGATTAAGGGGTTGGGGGCGGGCCGCGTGGCGGCTACAGGCGCGCGGCGATGAGCGAATATCGGGATCTCGAAACCACTGCCGCGGCGCAGATAGCCGCCGCCGCCGACCTGGCGGCGCTCGAGGCGTTGCGCATCGCATACCTGGGCAAGCAGGGCAGCGTGTCGGGGTTGCTCAAGTCCCTGGGCGCGATGGCGCCGGACGAACGGCAGGCCCGGGCGCCGGCGATCCAGGCCCTGCGCGATAGCGTCGCCGGCGCGCTGGCCGAGCGCAAGGCGGCGATGGACAAGGCCGAGCTGGACCAACGGCTCGCCGCCGAAACGCTCGACCTGACGCTGCCCGCGCCGGAGCGGCCGCGGGGCACCATCCACCCGGTCAGCCAGGTGATGGACGAGCTGGCGGAGATCTTCGCCGACTTGGGGTTCGCCGTCGCCGACGGGCCCGAGATCGAGGACGACTGGCACAACTTCACCGCGCTCAACATGCCCGAAAGCCACCCGGCGCGGGCGATGCACGATACGTTCTATTTCCCCGGCCGCGAGGGTGAGAACCGGCGCATGTTGCTGCGTACTCACACCTCGCCTGTCCAGATTCGCACGATGATGGCGCAAGGCGCGCCGGTGCGGATTATCGCGCCGGGCCGGGTCTACCGCTCCGACAGCGACGCCACCCACACCCCGATGTTCCATCAGGTCGAAGGGCTGGTGATCGACCGCGACATCCATCTCGGCCACCTCAAGTGGACGCTCGAAACGTTCTTCAAGGCGTTCTTC
>JANOAH010000054.1:0-1514 GCA_031411075.1 Erythrobacteraceae bacterium | reverse complement strand
GAGGAGGCCAGCGCCCTGGCCCTCGTAGGGGCCAAGGAGCACGGGGTCAGGGTGCAGTTCAGATTCGCGCCCGCCGTCGAGTTCGTTCTCGCCGACAAGGTCCAGATCCAGCAGGTCGCGCTCAATCTGATCCGTAACGCGATGGAGGCCATGGAGCACAGTGCGATGAAGGTGCTTGAGGTCAGGATTGATCCGGCGACGGATGATCATGCCCAGGTCACAGTGGCCGACACGGGGTCCGGGATCAGTCCTGAGATCGCCAGCCAGCTGTTCCAGCCCTTTGTCACGACGAAGCGAACCGGCATGGGGGTGGGTCTCTCGATTTCGCGAACCATCATCGAGGCGCACGGCGGGCGCATCTGGACCGAGCCGAATCCGGGTGGCGGAACCCGGTTTTGCTTTACACTGCGCGCCGTAGGCGAGGAGGAACTCAGCGATGCCGAATGAGCCGGTCATCCATGTGGTCGACGACGACGCCGCGATCCGGGACTCGCTGGCCTTCCTGCTCGACACGGCGAACCTCGCGTCCAGGACCTATGACTCCGCTGCGGCCCTGCTGGCCCATGCCGCACACCTGGAGCCGGGCTGCATCGTCACCGATGTTCGCATGCCGGATATGAGCGGTCTCGAAATGGTGCGACGCTTGGCCGAGATGGGCGTGCGCCATCCCGTCATCGTCATGACCGGTCATGCCGATGTGCCTCTGGCGATCGAGGCCGTGCGCGCTGGCGTGAAGGATTTCATCGAAAAGCCTTTCGACGATGAGGCATTGCTGGCGTCAATCCGGCTGGCGATCGCCGAGCAGACGCAGGCCGCGGAGCCTTCGGGACAGAGGGCCGAAGTGCTCAGTCGGCTCGCCTCCCTGTCAGCGCGGGAGCGTCAGGTGCTTGAAGGGCTGGTCGCCGGCCATGCCAACAAGGTCATCGCCTACGATCTCGAGATCAGTCCCCGGACGGTCGAGGTCTACCGCGCCAATGTCATGACCAAGACCGGCGCGCACGGTCTGTCGGAACTGGTGCGGATCGCCCTCCTCGCCGGATTCTAGCCGGTTTTGCGCTGGGTCAAGGCGCTTGCCCGCCAGCCGCGGCACGCTGGCGCCATGCTGCACGCCGCGCCTCTGGTCCTGATTGTCGATGATGACGCGGCGGTCAGGACATCGCTGGCGTTTTCGCTGGAGCTGGAGGGCTTTCGGGTCTGCACGTTTGGCACGGCTGAGGCCTTGCTGATCGGCGTTCTGCCGGGCGACAACGCTTGCCTGTTGCTGGACGAGCGCCTACCAGGCGTCTCCGGCCTGGACGCTCTGGGCCAGTTGCGCGGCCGTGAGGTCCGGCTCCCCGCCCTGTTAATGACCAGCAACCCCAGCCCGGCGCTGCGGGCTGCGGCCCGGGCCGCGGCCGTCCCGATCATCGAAAAGCCGCTGCTCGGTGAGGCACTGTCGCTCGCGATCCGCGCCGCGTTGGGCGATTGAGCGGCGGGGCGATCAGACGCCCGCGCGCCGCGCGCGCTCGACCGCC
>JANOAH010000053.1:0-2306 GCA_031411075.1 Erythrobacteraceae bacterium | reverse complement strand
CGAATCGGCGATGACCTCACGGCTGACCAGGCTCGACTTCATCCCCTGGTGGCCCATGGCGATGCCGTCGGTCACGGTGATCGTGTTGAACCGCCGCGGCGTTCCGCCGCCCTCGATGACGCCAGAGCGGCAGATGTCCGCCTGGAAGTCGAGGGTCGTATTGCATGGCGCGCTATCGTTGCCGGCCGAGACTACCCCGACGAACGGCCGGTTGATCTCCTCCTCGGTCATTCCCATCGCGTAATAGTAGCTGCGATGCGGTGCGCGCTCCGGCCCGACCGAAACGTGGCGGCTGGGCAGGCGCGACTTGTCGAACGTGTGGGGCACTCGAGGACTCCTTCTGGCGGCCGCTTTCGCGGGCTTCGCGCAAGGGGTCAAGCCACCCCCAGCGCCACCGCATGAGGGATCAGCGCAAGGCGGCAGCCATAGTCCACCACTGCGGATCGAGGAATTTCAGTGCCTTGTCGCGATCTTCCGTACTCTCATACAAGGCAAAGCAGGTCGCGCCCGAGCCGGACATGCGGACCAGCATGGCGTCGGTGCGGCGCAGTGACGCCAGCACGTCAGCAATGGGCGGGCATAGCTGGATGGCTGGCGCCTCGAGATCGTTGCGCCCGGCCAGGGCGATTGCCCGCGCGTCGCCTTCGGGCAGCGGGCCGCGATCGACGCCGTCCCAGGCCTTAAACACCGGGCCGGTGGCGAGCGGCACCCGGGGGTTGACCAGCAGCACCGGTGTCCCCGCCAGATCGCTGGACAATGGCTGGAGGTCGGTCCCGGTGCCGGTGCCGATGCATGTTTCGCTCGCGACGCAGGCCGGAACGTCGGCGCCCAGCCCCGCGGCAATCTCGCGCCAGTTATCGGGCAGGCCGCCCCAGCGCTCGATCATGCGGAACACGGCCCCGGCATCGGCCGACCCCCCGCCCAACCCCGCCGCGACCGGCAGGCGCTTGTCGAGCACAACTGACCATCCCGGGACATGCGGCAATTTGTTCAAGGCTTTGGCGACGATATTTCCGAACGGATCGGAAATCGCGCCCGCGAATTCGCCGGTCATGTTGACGACGTCGCGCGACGCCGGGGAAGCGCTCAGCCGGTCGCCATCGTCGAGGAAGGCGAAGACCGTCTCGAGCTCATGGTAGCCGTCCTCGCGCCGCCGCCGGAGATGCAGCACGAGGTTGATCTTGGCGTAGGCGGTTTCGGCAGGCACTCAAATCCTCCCCGGCACGGAGAGGGGGACCGCGACGCCGCAGGCGGCGTGGTGGAGGGGGCCATCGGCAGGGAAGTGCGCCAGGCGGCGGGCACCCTCCACCATGCTTCGCATGGTCCCCCTCCCCGTTTCGGGGAGGATCTTACCCATCACATATTCGGATAGTTCGGGCCGCCGCCGCCCTCGGGCGTGACCCATTCGATGTTCTGGGTCATGTCCTTGATGTCGCAAGTCTTGCAGTGGACGCAGTTCTGGGCGTTGATCTGGAGCCGCGCGCCGGAGCCGTCGGGGTCGACGAATTCGTAGACCCCGGCCGGGCAATAGCGCGCCTCGGGCCCCGCATAGATCGGCAGGTTGATCGCGGTCGGAATGCTCGGGTCCTTGAGCACGAGGTGGCAGGGCTGGTCCTCCGCGTGGTTGGTGAACGAGAACGCGACGCTGGTCAGACGGTCGAAGCTGATCACCCCATCGGGCTTGGGATAGGCGATTGGGCGGAACAGGTGCGCGGGCTGCGTCGCCGCCGAATCGCGGTGGTGCTTCATGCTGAAGGGCAGGTTGATCCCGAAGTTGCGCAGCCACATGTCCGCATTGGCGAGCGCCGAGCCGAACAGGTCGCCGCTGAACTTGGCGACCAGCGGCTCGGAGTTCTGGACCATCTTGAGCTCGGTCGCGATCCAGCTCGAGCGTACGGCGCTGTCGTATTCGCCGAGCTCGTCGGCCTCGCGCCCGGCCGCAACCGCCGCTGCGATGGCCTCGGCGGCGAGCATCCCGCTCTTCATCGCGGTGTGGCTGCCCTTGATCCGCGGCACGTTGACGAAGCCGGCCGAGCACCCGGCGAGCACGCCGCCGGGGAACGCGAGCTTGGGCACCGACTGCCAACCGCCCTCGTTGATCGCCCGCGCCCCGTAGGACACGCGCTTGCCGCCTTCGAGCACCTGGCGGATCGCCGGGTGCTGTTTCCAGCGCTGGAATTCCTCGAAGGGGTAGACGTAGGGGTTCTGGTAATCGAGCGCGGTGACGAAGCCCAATGCGACCTGGCCATTGGCCTGGTGATAGAGGAAGCCCCCACCCCAGGTGTCGCTCTCCGAGAGCGGCCAGC
>JANOAH010000052.1:0-31244 GCA_031411075.1 Erythrobacteraceae bacterium | reverse complement strand
ACCGTCACCGCGCACGGTTCGATCAGCGCGCCAAGGCCGCGGATCACCGCGGTCATCTCCATCCGGTTGTTGGTGGTGTGCGCCTCGCCGCCGTTCAGTTCTTTCTCGTGCGCACCCATGCGCAGCAGCGCCGCCCAGCCGCCGGGGCCGGGATTGCCCTTGCACGCGCCGTCGGTGAAAATCTCGACTGTCTTCATCGGCTTGCCATGCCTCAGCGTTGGCGCGCCGGGAAGGCCCGTTCGCCCAGTGTAGCGTAGCAGGACAACCGCCGGGCGAATTCGAGCGGGTCCTTGCGGGTCACCAGCGCGTCGGCCGGGGTGTTGAGCCCGTCATAGGCGCGGGTGGCGAGGAAGCGCAACGCCGCGCCGCGCGCCAGCACCGGGAGCGCCGCCCATTCGGCGTCCGACAGCGGTCGGCGCGCCTGGTAGCCGGCGAGCAGCGCCTCGCCGACATCGGCGCGAAGCTCGCCACCGGGCGAGAAGCACCAGGCGGCATGGGTGACGGCCAGGTCGTAGGCGGTGAGATCGGTGCAGGCGAAATAGAAATCGATCAATCCGCTGACCCGGTTGCCGAGAAGCAGGACGTTGTCGCAAAACAGGTCGGCATGGATCACCGAGCGCGGCAGATCATGCGGCCAATGCGCGGCGGCATGCTCCAATTCGCTCGCAACCAGCGTGGGCAAGGCCGGGTCGATCGAGGCCAGGCCCGCTTCGCCGCAGTCGGCGAACAATCGCTGCCATGTTTCAAGCGCCATCGAATTGGCGCGCTGCGGGGCGAAGTCGGCGGCGGCAAGGTGCAAACCGGCCAGCGCCTCGCCCACCGCGCGGGCCTGCGCCGGGCTGGGGCGGTCGACCGATACGCCGGGCAGGAATTCGATCAGCGCCACCGCTTTGGGGCCGACGCGGCGGAACGCGGCACCGGCGCGGTCGTGGATGGTTCGCGGCACCGGGCTGCCCTTGGCCGACAAGTGATCGAGCAGGCCGAGATAGAACGGCAGGTCAGCCACCTCGACCCGCGCTTCGTACATCGTCAGGATGAAGCGGCCGCCCCCTCCGCTGCCACCCGTGGTCTCGACGATCCAGTTCGAATTGGAGACGCCCTCGGCAATGCCCTTGGCCGAAATCAGCTCGCCGACGTCGTACTCGGCGATCAGCGCGGCGAGGTCGGCGGCCGACAGGACGGTGTAAACCGCCATGGCGCTCAGTCGACGAGCTGGCGCGGCAGCTTGAACACCATATTCTCTTCGGTGGTGACGTGGGTCCGTTCTTCGACCGTGCGCCATTCGCCCAGCCGCGCCACCACTTCGCGCACCAGCAACTCGGGCGCTGAGGCACCGGCGGTGAGTCCGAGCGTTTCGACCCCCTCGAGCCAGTCGGGGTCGATTTCGGCCGCGCGCTGGATCAGCCGCGCCGGGGTGCCGAGCCGCTGCGCCACTTCGACCAGCCGCAGCGAGTTCGACGAATTGGGCGCGCCGATCACCAGCACCAGGTCGGCATCGCCCGCGATCGCCTTGACCGCCGCCTGACGGTTCGAGGTGGCATAACAGATGTCCTCGGCCTTGGGCCCGACGATCTGGGGGAAGCGCACCTTGAGTGCCGCTACGATGTCGGCCGTATCGTCGACCGACAGCGTGGTCTGGGTGAGGAAGGCGAGGGGTTGGTCGGGCGCAAACGCCAGCGTCGCCACTTCCTCGACCGTTTCGATCACGGTCATCTGCCCTTCGGGGACCTGGCCGTAGGTTCCGATCGCTTCGGGATGGCCGCGATGGCCGACGAACACGATGTGCCGGCCCGCCTCGAGCTGGCGTTCGGCCTGGCGGTGGACCTTGCTGACCAGTGGGCAGGTGGCGTCGAGATACTCGAGCCCGCGGCGGTCGGCTTCGGCAGGCACCGCCTTGGGCACGCCGTGGGCGCTGAACACCACCGGCACGCCTTCGGGGACTTCGTCCAGTTCCTCGACGAACACCGCGCCCTTGGTCTTGAGCGCGTCGACGACGAAACGGTTGTGGACGATCTCGTGCCGGACATAGACCGGCGCGCCATAGCGGGCGAGCGCGCGCTCGACGATCTCGATCGCCCGGTCGACCCCGGCGCAAAAGCCGCGCGGCGCGGCGATCAGCAGCGTCAGCGGCGGCTTGGCGCGGGCGGCGGACGGGTCTTGAAAGGGGGCGTTCATCAGCGCGCCTCTAGCTGTTGTCGCGTCGCGGCGAAAGGGCTAGGGGTCCGCGCTCGAAACGGACAAGGGATTGAGATGACCGCTCGCAAAGCGTTGCTTGCCGCCACGATGGCTACCGTCGCGCTCGCCGGGTGCGGCAAGCCCGGCGACATCGTGGTCGAACAGGGCGTCGGCATCACCGCGCTGCGTTCGGTCTGCCCGGCGGTCGGGGTGCCCGATTACACCGGCAACGTGACCTTGTTCCGCTCGAACGAGGATCGCACCGCCGATGCGCTCGATATTACCGCGGCGCTCACCAACGTGCGCAGCCAGTGCAACGAGTCCGGCGAAGAGGTGGTCACCACCGCGACCTTCGACGTTCTGGCGCAGCGGCGCGACGCGCGCGGCGCGCGGCAGGTGGTGCTGCCCTATTATTCGACCGTGGTGCGCGGCGGAACCGCGGTGGTGGCCAAGCGGCTCGGCTCGGTCACGCTCAACTTCGCCGACGGGCAGGATCGGACCTGGGCGCGCGGCACAGCCGGCGCCGTGGTCAACCGGGCCGCGGCGACCTTGGCGCCCGACATTCGCGCCCGCATCACCCAACGCCGCCGCTCGGGGGAAGAGGCGGCGGCGGTCGATCCGCTCAACCAGCCCGATGTGCGCGCGGCGATCGCCCAGGCGACGTTCGAGCTGCTGGTCGGCTTCCAGCTGAGCGACGATCAGCTCGCCTACAACGCGACTCGCTAGACCCTTTCAATGGCCGACAATCCGACCCTTTACGCCGCCTTCGCGGCTCGGCTCGACGCCGTGCTCGGCACGCTCGTGCCGGGGGTAGCCCTGGCCGCGGTCACCGTCGAGCCGCCGCGCGATCCGAACCACGGCGACCTTGCCACCAATGCGGCGATGGTGCTGGCCAAGCCCGCCGGCTCCAACCCGCGAGCGCTGGCCGAGCGGATCGTCGCCGAGCTGGCGCGCGATCCGCAAGTGACCGGCGCCGAGATCGCCGGCCCAGGGTTCATCAACCTGCGCCTGGCACCTGCGGCCTGGCTGGGCGAACTGCGCGCGATCGAGGCGCTGGGCGGCGATTACGGCCGCTCGGCCCTCGGCGCGGGCAGCACGGTCAACGTCGAATACGTCTCGGCCAACCCCACCGGGCCGATGCACATGGGCCATTGCCGCGGCGCGGTGGTCGGCGATGCGCTGGCCAGCCTGCTCGAACGCGCCGGGCATCGGGTGGTGCGCGAATACTATGTCAACGACGCCGGGGCGCAGGTGCAGACGCTCGCCCGTTCGGTGCACTTGCGCTATCGCGAGGCGCTGGGCGAAGACATCGGCGCGATTCCGGCGGGGTTCTATCCGGGCGATTACCTGAAACCGATCGGCGCCGCGCTGGCGGAAGAGTTCGGCGCGGCCTACGCTGGCGCGCCCGAGGCCGAATGGCTCGACCTGTTCCGCACCCGCGCGGTAGCGGCAATGATGGACCAGATCCGCGCCGACCTGGCGCTGCTCGGCATTCACCATGACGTGTTCTCGTCCGAAGCCGAGCTGCAGCAGGCCCACAAGCCCGAAGCGGCCGAAGCCTGGCTGCGTGCGCACGATCTCGTTTACGACGGGATGCTCGAAGCGCCCAAGGGCAAACCGGCGGAAGACTGGGAGCCGGTCGAGCTGCCGCTGTTCCGCTCGACCCGGTTTGGCGACGATCAGGACCGCCCGATCAGGAAGAGCGACGGCAGCTGGACTTATTTCGGCGCCGACCTCGCCTATCACTTCGAAAAGGCGCAGGGCGCCGATGCGCTGGTCGACATCTGGGGCGCCGATCATGCCGGCACGGTCAAGCGGATCAAGGCCGCGGTGGCGGCGCTGACGGGTGCCGTCGGCCACCCGATCCCGTTCGAGGTCAAGCTGGTGCAGATGGTCCAGCTGCTGCGCGATGGCGAACCGGCCAAGATGTCGAAGCGCTCGGGCAACTTCGTCACCATTGCCGACATGGTCGAGGAAGTGGGCAAGGACGTGGTCCGCTTCACCATGCTGATGCGCAAGCCCGAAGCGCAGATGGACTTCGACTTCGCCAAAGTGGTCGAAGCGTCGAAGGACAACCCGGTGTTCTACGTCCAGTATGCCCACGCGCGGATTCGTTCGACCTTGCGCAAAGCCGAGGTGGCGCCGTCGCCCGCCTCGCTCGAGCGGCTGGGCGAGGACGAGCTGGCGCTGATCAAGGTCGCCGCGCAATTCCCGCGCGAGGTCGAGGCGGCGGCCCGGGCGCGCGAGCCGCACCGCATCGCGTTCTATCTCTACGAGCTGGCCGCCGCGTTCCATGCGTTCTGGAACATGGGCAACGACGATCCGGCAAAGCGCATCATCCTGGCACACGACGGCGAACTGACCGCGGCGAGGCTTTTCCTTGCAGCCCAAATCGGGCAAGTCCTCAAGAACGGCCTCGCGATCCTGGGCGTGGAGGCGGTCGAGGAGCTTTGACCATGGCGGGGAAGGGGCGCGGCGAGGAGCCGCTGGAGTTCACCGACGACGAGATCGAGGCGGCCGAGCAGCTGACGCTGGCCGATACCGACGAGCGGTTGCCGTGGCTCGAATCCGACGATGACGACGATGAGCCGAGCTTCGATACCGGCCGCCTGATCGGCTTTGCCGCGGTCGGGCTGCTGGCACTGGTGCTGATCCTGGGCGCGGTGTGGTTCGTCACCCGCGATGCCGTGGACGAGCAACTGGTCGCCGATGGCGGCGTGATCGAAGCGCCCGAGGGCCCCTATAAGGCGCGCCCGGCCGATCCCGGCGGCCGCCCGGTCGAAGGTACCGGCGATACCAGCTTCGCGGTGGCCGAAGGCCGCACGGTCGAAGGGCACGTCGCCGGCAGCGGCGATGCGCCGACACCGGTGCCAAGCCCCAGCATCGACCGCGCGCAAGGCGCTGCGCCCGCGGCCGCCGCCACCCCCGCGGCATCGGGCGGCGTGGGGGTCCAGGTCGGCGCCTATTCGACCAAGGCCGCCGCGGAAACCGGCTGGACCCAGCTCAGCGGCCGGATCGAGGCGCTGCAGGGCCGCAGTCACCGTGTGCTGCAAGGCACTGCCGACAGCGGCACGATCTTCCGCCTGCAGGCGGTGGCCGGCAGCGCGGCCGAGGCGGACACGCTGTGCCGCGCGATCCGTTCGCAAGGCGGCGACTGCCAGGTCAAGCGCTGAAAGGTTACACTAAAGATACACCATGGCGCGTTGCGATCGCCGCGCATTCTTCAACTCGAATCAATGAGATAACGCCGGTTCGCAGCGTCATGCCATGGGGTTGGCGAGTAGGAAAGCGATTTGTGGCCGTGGGGTTACTGTCCACATCGGGCCGAGCGCGCGCGCTTGCGAGGGCGGGGCTTTCCTGCGATTTTCGCAGCCATGACGCCCGCGATCTTCAACATGGCCGGCCCGCGCCTGACCGCTGACGAGCGCGCCTTTTTCCGCGAGGCGGACCCCGCCGGCTACATCCTGTTCGGCACCCGCGCCGGGCTGCAAAGCAATGTCGAAGACCGCGAACAACTGCGCGCGTTGACCGACGAGCTGCGCGCCTTGCACGGGCGCGATAAGCTGCTGATTTCGATCGACCAGGAAGGCGGGCGCGTCGCCAGGATGCGGCCACCCGAATGGGACGCTTTCCCGGCCGGCGCGGCCTTTGCGGGCCTGTGGGACCTCGCCCCGTCGAGCGCGATCGAAGCGGCGCGCGCCAATGCCGAGGCGCTGGCCCTGGACCTGGCCGACGTGGGGATCAACGTCACTTACACCCCGCTGCTCGACGTCCGCCAGCCCGGCGCGCACGATGTGATCGGCGATCGCGCGCTGGGCACCGAACCGATGCAGGTGGCGGCGTTGGGGCGGGCGGTGCTCGATGGCCTCGCCCGGGCTGGCGTAACGGGCTGCATCAAGCACATGCCCGGCCACGGCCGCGCCAGTGCCGACAGCCACAAGGAACTGCCGACGGTGACGGCCAGCGAGGCCGAGCTCGAGACCGATCTCGAGCCGTTCCGCACCTTGCGCGACGCGCCGATCGGGATGACCGCGCATGTCCGCTACACCGCGTGGGACGAGGCCCATCCGGGCACGCTGTCACCGCGCGTCATCCAGGACATTATCCGCGACCGGATCGGCTTTGCCGGCCTCCTGCTGACCGACGATATCGATATGCAGGCGCTCGACGGCACTGTCCCCGAACGCGCGACACGCGCGATTGCGGCGGGCTGCGACCTGGTGCTCAATTGTTGGGCCAGGATGGACGACATGATCGACATCGCCGAACGGTTGCCCACCCTGCCGCCCACCGGCCAGGCCCGCCTCGACCGCGCGCTCGCCGGCACCGGAGCGCCGCGCAGCGCCGATCGCGCCGAGCTGATCGCCAAGCGTGACGCCCTGCTCGACCTGGTGGGCCAGGCATGACCGGGCGCGACATGTTCCCCTCCCGCCTGCGGGAGGGGCTAGGGGTGGGCCCGTCAGCTCGCCAGCCCTGCCGCCGACTGGCCCACCCCCGCCCCCTCCCGCAAGCGGGAGGGGAGAGATGAGCGTGGGCGATCTGCTTTTGGCCGACGCGGACGCCTGGGACGGCCCGGCCACCGCGCCGAGCCGCGACGAGGCGCTCTATCTCGAGCTCGACGGGTGGGAAGGGCCGCTCGACCTGCTGCTCGATCTCGCCCGGCGGCAGAAGGTCGATCTGAAGGCGATCTCGATCCTGGCGCTGGTCGACCAGTACATCGCCTATATCGAGCGGGCCGAGGCGCTGCGGCTGGAGCTCGCCGCCGATTACCTCGTCATGGCCGCCTGGCTCGCCTACCTCAAGTCCGCGCTGCTGCTGCCGCGCGACGAACAGGCGGACCCGAGCCCCGAGGAACTGGCGCTGCGGCTGCAACTGCGCTTGCAGCGGCTCGGCGCGATGCGCGACGCGGCGGCGCGGCTCTTGGCGCGCGATCGGCTCGGCCGCGACGTGTTCGCCCGCGGCGCGCCCGAAGGGCTACGGGTCGATCGCCGGAACCTGTGGCAGTGCGACTGGTATGGCCTCGTGAGCGCCTACGCCCAGGTCAAGGCGCGTGGCGAACCGGTGGTGCACATGGTGCGCGACCGGATGGTGCTCACCCTCGACGCCGCGCTCGACCGGGTGGCGGCGATGCTCGGGGTCAAGCTCGACTGGATGGAATTGCGCGAATTCCTGCCCGTGGGCGCCGGTCCGCGCCTGACCCGCTCCGCGCTCGCCTTGAGCTTCGTCGCCGCGCTCGAACTGGCGCGGCTGGGCAAGGCGGAGATGCGGCAGGAGGAAGCGTTCGGGCCGCTGCACTTGCGGCGGGTGGCGGGGTGATTCTCCCGCATCGTCATTGCGAGGAGGCGAAGCCGACGAAGCAATCCAGGGCGGCGCGTGGTGTCCTGGATTGCTTCGCTGCGCTCGCAATGACGAAGCGAGGGGCGCCGTGACCGCGCCCGACGACGTCACCCGAGCGGTCGAGGCGGCGCTGTTCGCGGCCGAAGCGCCGCTGAGCGCGGCGGCCCTCGCCGATCATCTTGGCGGCGCGGACGTGCGGGCCGCGCTGGACGAACTGGCCGCGCATTACCAGGGCCGCGGGGTGCGGCTGGTTGAGCGCGGCGGGCGCTGGCAGTTCCAGACCGCGCCCGATCTCGCCCACCTGCTGCGGCGCGAACGCGAACAGAGCCGCAAGCTCAGCCGCGCGGCCACCGAAGTGCTGGCTATCGTCGCCTATCACGAACCGGTCAGCCGCGCCGAGATCGAGGCGATCCGCGGCGTGCAGACAAGCCCCGGGACGCTCGACGTGCTGATGGAGGCGGGCTGGGTGCGCGTCGCCGGGCGGCGCGAGGTGCCGGGCCGCCCGGTGATCTATGCCACCACGCCCGATTTCCTCAGCCATTTCGGCCTCGCCAGCCGCCGCGACTTGCCCGGAATTGACGAGTTGAAGGCCGCCGGGCTGCTCGATCCGGTCGACGATGCCTTCGACGATTTGGTCGGCGAGGCCGATCCAGAATCGGACGGCGATGCGGCCGCGCTGGCAACCGGCGAGGAAAGCGCCTAACTTGAGGCTTCGTGTCGCGGGAGAATCGCAAGTGAGCGTCGGACCGTTCCAGATTCTGGTGATCGCCCTGATCGTGCTGGTGCTGTTCGGGCGCGGGCGGATCAGCGCGCTGATGGGCGATCTTGGCCAGGGCGCACGGCGCTTCCGCGAAGGGCTCGCCGACCAAGAATCCGGACTGCTGGATGTCGTCGAATCCGAACGCGCGACCGACCAGCCGGTCGGCTAATTCAAGGTATTCCGGGCTCCGCCCATGTTCGACATCGGCCCTACCGAACTGCTCCTGATCGTGATCGTCGCCGTGCTGGTGATCGGTCCCAAGGACCTGCCGCTCGCCCTGCGCACCGCGGGCCGCTGGCTCGGCAAGGTGCGCAAGGTGTCGAGCCATTTCCGCTCCGGCCTCGACGCGATGGTGCGCGAGGCCGAAATGGAGGAAATGGAAACAAAGTGGCGCGAACAGAACGACAAGATCATGCGCGACCATCCGCAGGGCGCGGCGGCGGAAATGGAGCCGACCGGGGCCTGGCCGGCCGCCGCGATCGAGCCGCCCCCCATGTCTTCAACGCCTGCCCCTCCGGCTGAACCGGAACCGACCGCCGACGAACCGCCCAAGGCGCGATAATGCCGCTCAACCTCAAGGACATCGACGAAACCCAGGCGCCGTTGCTCGACCACCTGATCGAGCTGCGCAACCGGCTGGTGCGCTGCGTGCTGGTGCTCGCGGTGGCGTTCGCCGGGTGCTTCTATTTCGCCGACGAGATTTTCGCGATCCTGGTGCGCCCGCTGGCGCAGGCGTTTCCGCCCGGCGAAGGCAAGCTCGTTTACACCAAGCTCTACGAGGCGTTCTTCGTCGAGATCAAAGTGGCGCTGTTCGCGGCGTTCTTCGTCAGCTTTCCGGTGATCGCCAACCAGCTCTGGGCCTTCGTCGCGCCGGGACTTTATTCGCGCGAGAAGAAGGCGTTCCTGCCGTTCCTGCTGGCGACCCCGGTGCTGTTCACCGCGGGCGCGAGCCTGGCGTACTTCGTGGTCATGCCGACCGCGTTCCGCTGGCTGCTCGGTTTCCAGGGGGAAGCGGGCGGCATCCCGGTCGAGGCGCTGCCGGCGATGGGCGAATACCTGAGCATGGTGATGCATTTCATCCTGGCGTTCGGGATCAGCTTCCTGTTGCCGGTGCTGTTGCTGCTGCTCAACCGTGCCGGCATCGTCAGCCGCGAACAGCTGACCCGCTCGCGCCGCTATGTCGTCGTCGGCATCTTCATTATCGCCGCGGTGGCGACCCCGCCCGACGTGGTCTCGCAGCTGATCCTGGCGATCCCGCTGCTGCTCCTGTTCGAAGCCTCGCTGCTGTTGATGCGGCGCGGCGGGAAGGCGCCCGACGAGGCCGCCGCACCTGAGACGACCGAGGCCACCTAGCCGCGGGCAAAGCAATCGTTGGCGGACGCGCGATTGCCCTGGGCAGGGCTTTTCGGTTAGGGCGCGCCATGGATGCCGCCGCCACCCTCGCTGCGACGCTGAGCGTGGCCGACGTGCGCGCCGCCGCCGCGCGGATTGCCGGGGCGGTGGTGCGCACGCCGACGCTGCATTCGAAGACGCTGTCGGCGATCACCGGCGCCGACGTCTGGCTCAAGTTCGAGAACCAGCAGTTCACCGCCGCTTACAAGGAGCGCGGCGCGCTCAACGCGCTGCTGCTGCTGAGCGACGAACAGCGCGCCCGCGGGGTGATCGCGGCCTCGGCCGGCAATCATGCGCAAGGTTTGAGCTATCACGGCACCCGCCTCGGCGTGCCGGTGACCATCGTCATGCCCAAGACCACGCCGCATGTAAAAGTGCTGCAGACCGAAAGCGTCGGCGGCCAGGTCGTGCTCGAAGGCGAGACTTATGACGACGCCTATGCCTATGCCCGCAGCATGGAGCGGCAGCTCGGGCTGACGTTCGTCCACCCGTTCGACGATCCGACCGTGGCCGCAGGCCAGGGCACGGTGGCGCTCGAATTGCTCGAGGATGCGCCGGGGATCGAGACGCTGGTCGTGCCGATCGGCGGCGGCGGGCTGATTTCGGGGATCGGCACGGTGGCCAAGGCGCACCAGCCGCCGATCGAGGTGATCGGCGTGCAGGCTGCGCTCTATCCGTCGGCCTATGGCAAGTTCAAGGGCGAGACGCTGCCGTGCGGCGGCGATACGCTGGCCGAAGGCATCGCGGTGAAAGAACCCGGGCTGTTCACCAGCCGGGTGATCGAACGCGTGGTCGACGACATCGTCCTCGTTGGCGAGGCCGATCTCGAAGAGGCGGTGGCGCTGCTGCTGCAGATCGAAAAGACCGTGGTCGAAGGCGCCGGCGCGGCCGGGCTCGCCGCGCTGCTGGCGCACCGCTCGCGGTTCCAGGGCAAGATCGTGGGGCTGGTGCTGTGCGGGGGCAATATCGACACCCGCCTGCTCGCCAACGTGCTGCTGCGCGATCTCGCCCGTTCGGGCCGGCTGGCGCGGCTGCAAATCACGCTGCAGGACCGCCCCGGCGCGCTGCACAAGGTGATGAGCGCGTTTGCCGAGCACAGCGTCAACATCCTCGAAATCTACCACCAGCGCATCTTCACCAACTTGCCGGCCAAGGGCCTGGTCACCGATATCGAGTGCGAGGCACGTGATCGCGAGCAGATCGAAAAGCTGGTCCAGGCGCTGCGCGCGCAGGGCTATTCGGTCAGTCAGGTCGAGCTGAACTGACCCGTTTCGGAGCGGGTTGGCCATGCCGCGCGCTGGGGTGTGGAAAATAACGCTCCAATCGCCCCGATTTGTGGTTAATAGTCTTCCGCGAGAGCGCGAGGCGGACCTAGAGTCTGGCCTCCAGCAAACCGCTGTTACGATAGAGAGGCCCGGCACCGACGTGACCGCACCGGTTCGATTTCCGCGCTTCTTCGTCACCAGCCCGGCGCCGTGCCCGTATCTGGCCGGCAAGACCGAACGCAAGGTGTTCACCGAACTGAAGGGCGCGCACGCCGAATCGCTCAACGATGCGTTGGGGCGGATCGGCTTTCGCCGCAGCCAGACCGTGGCCTATCGCCCCAGCTGCCTCGATTGCCAGGCCTGCGTGTCGGTCCGCGTGGTGGCGCGCGAGTTCGAAGCGTCGAGTGCGCAGCGCCGGGCGCTGCGGCTCAACCGCGACCTGGTGGTCACCGAATGCCGCCCGTGGGCAACGGCCGAACAGTTCGAGCTGCTGCAACGCTATCTCGGCCGCCGCCATCCCGGCGGCGGCATGGCGGCGATGGATGAAATCGATTACGCCGACATGGTGGAACACACCGCTGTTTCCAGTTATGTCATTGAATATCGGGAGCCCACGGAGGACGGAAGGCCGGGCCGGCTGGTCGGCGCCTGCCTGACCGACCGTCAGGGCGACGGGTTGTCGATGATCTACAGCTTCTACGACCCGGAACATGAGGCGCGCACCGGGCTTGGCAATTACATTATCCTCGATCACATCCGGCGCGCCGCCGAAGCCGGGCTGGCTTACGTCTATCTCGGCTACTGGGTCGCCGGAGCGCAGCGGATGCAGTACAAGATCCGCTATCGCCCGATCGAACGCCTCGGACCCAGTGGCTGGCAGCGGTTTTCCGCGGCTGAGCAGGTTGCTCTCATCGATGCCGTGGCCGCGGCTCGCCGCGCCGATGCGCCCTGTGTCGATGGCGGCGGCAAAGATGGCACCCCCGGCGGCCAGCAGCAGTACCAGATCGCCTGAGCTGACCCGCCTGATCGCCGCGCTGGCGGCGTCGGCCGCGCTTCTCGCCACGCCGTTGCGCGCGCAGGATACCGAAACACTGCCGACGCTCGAGGAGTTGATCCCCGACGAGGCGGTCGCCAATCCCGAAGCCTGGGCCGAACAGGGCAACGCGGCCGATGCCGCCGCCGAAGCGGCGCTCGACGAGCTCGATCCGGCCTCGCCCTTGGCCGAGCTGCCGGGCGTCGACGTGCCGTGGCCCGAGGACGAAGAACTGCCGCAGCTCGCCCCGCTCGAGCCCGAGGACGAGATCCAGTTTGGCGATCTCGATACCGGCGTGCCGCGGGTCGAAATGGGGGCCGAGGAACACATTTCCGACGAACTTGTGCTGGTGTTCCCGACCGAACGGGCGCTGTTCCCGCACCACGACGAGTTCCTCAAGCGGTTCAAGCTGCTCTCGACGATCGAGCGGCTGGACGATGACGACAACGCCGCGCGGCTCGCCGCGCAGGCGCGCTCGGACGAAGACCTGCTCAACCGCATGTTGCGGGTTTACGGCTACTACGATGCGCTGGTGTTCCGTTCGGTCACCGGGCTCGAACCGGGCGAGGACGGGGTCACCGGCCGCCCGACCGTGCGGTTCGATGTGGTGCCAGGTGAGCAATACGCGTTCGGCGCGGTCGATCTCGGCCGGCTGGCCGATGCCACCGCCGATTACGAGGCGCTGCGCGCGACGTTCGAAATCCACCCGGGCGATCCGTTGCTGGCCGACAAGATCGTCGAGGAACGCTACGATCTCGATACCGCGCTGGGCGAAACCGGCTATCCGTTCGCCGCGATCGCCGAGCCGGACTTGCTGGTCGATCACGCCCGCACCGAAGGCGACCTGACGCTGCCGGTGACGCCGGGCGGCAAGTACCGCTTCGGCCAGGTGACCAGCAACCTGCCGCGGCTGATGTCGGGCAACCACCTGGAAGACATTGCGCGGTTCGAGGCCGGCGACATCTACCAGCGCAGCCTCGAGCTCGACTTGCGCCGCGCGATCCTCGCCACCGGCCTCGTCGCCAGCGTGACGATGACCCCGGTTGAAACCACGCCGCCCGCCAACGGCGAGCCCGGCACGGTCGACGTGGCGGTCGAGATGACCCAGGCCAAGCTGCGCACGCTCGCCGGCCGGATCGGCTACGGCACCGGCGAAGGGTTCAAGCTCGAAGGGATGTGGGAACACCGCAACCTGTTCCCGCCCGAAGGCCTGCTGCGCGTCCGCGCCATCGCCGGCACCAGCGAACAGCTGTTCGGCGTCACCTTCCGCAAGAACAATTTCGGCGGCCGCGACAAGATTCTGACGATCGACGCTTTCGCCAGCACGATCGATTACGGCCCGTACGATTCGCGCACCGCCTCGCTGGTGGCGAATTACGAGCGGGTCAGCACAATCCTGTTCCAGAAGCCGCTCAGCTATTCGGGCGGGATCGAGCTGGTCGCAACGCGCGAGCGCGAACGCGATGCCAACGGCAACCTCGGCACGCCCGAAACCTTTTTCGTCGCCGCAATACCCTTGTTCGCCCAGCTCGACACCTCGGACGACCTGCTCGATCCCACCCGCGGTTTCCGCCTCGGCGTGCGCCTCTCGCCCGAAGCATCGCGCAACAACGGGGCGGAAAACTATTACCTGCGTGGGCAAGTCGAAGGCAGCTATTACCTGCGGGCGAGCGAGCGGATCGTGCTGGCGGCGCGGGCCGAATTCGGCAGCATCCCCGGCGCCCCGCTCAGCGCGATCGCGCCTTCGCGGCGGCTCTATGCAGGCGGCGGCGGATCGGTGCGTGGGTACGATTTCAAGGGCATCGGGCCGAGCAACAGCACCGGCGATCCGACCGGCGGCCGCTCGCTGACCGAACTGTCGTTCGAAGCGCGCATCCGCACCGGGTTCCTCGGCGGTGCGCTCGGCATCGTGCCGTTCATCGATGCCGGTACGGTGGGCGAGGCCTCCACCCCGGGCTTCCGCGATATCCAGATCGGCGTGGGCGTCGGCGCGCGCTATCACACCAGTTTCGGCCCGCTGCGGATCGATTTTGGCATTCCGCTCAACCCCGGTCCGAACGATCCCAAGTTCGGCGTTTATGTCGGCCTGGGGCAGTCGTTCTGATGGCGGACGAGGCGGTCATCGCCGAAGCCCCACCGCCGCGCCGCCGCGGTTGGGCCGGGCGCGCGGCGCGTTGGCTGGGCGTGCTCGTGCTCGGCCTGCTGGCGCTGTTCGCGATTGCCGTGGCCTGGCTCCATACCGGCTCGGGCCGCGATTTCATCGTCGAGCAGATCGCCGAAGTGGCCCCGGCTTCGGGCCTCAAGATCGAGGTCGGGCGGATCGAAGGCTCGGTCCTATGGAGCGCGACGCTGCACGACGTGAAGTTCCGCGATGCCGACGGCACGCTGTTCCTCACGGTGCCCGAAGTCGATCTGAACTGGCGCCCGCTCAAGTTCTTCGTCAGCGGCCTCGACGTGCGCCACCTGGTGCTGCACCGCGGCACGCTGTTCGCCATTCCGCGGCTGGTGCCGGGCGATCCCGACGCGCCGATCCTGCCCGACTTCGATATTCGCGTCGATCGGCTGGTGATCGACCAGCTGACCGTGGCCAAGGGCCTCATTGGCGAGCAACGGACGGTCGATTTCCGCGCCCGGGCCGATGTGCGCGACGGGCGGCTGCTGCTCGACGCCGATGGCGACCTCGGCGGTGGGGACCGGCTCAAGGCGCTGGTCGACGCCTTCCCCGACGGCGACAAGTTCGACCTCGATCTCGACTACCGCGCGCCCAAGGGCGGGTTGCTGGCGACGATGATGGGCGCAAAGCAGGACCTGCGCGCGCGGATCGTCGGCGATGGGCGCTGGCGGCAGTGGAATGGCGCGGCGGTGGTTCGCCAGGCGAACGAGCCGATCGCGGCGTTCCGCATCACCGCCAACAGCGGGCGCTACAAGGTGGTCGGCCAGGCTCAGCCGAAGGATTACCTGACCGGGCTGCCGCGCGCGGCGCTGGGCGATGTGGTCTCGATCGCGGCGATCGGGACGCTGGCGCAGAGCGTGGTCGAGGGCACCGTGGCGGTGCGCGGGCGCGGGGTGAACTTCGATGGCGCCGGAGCGGTCGATTTCGCCAACAATGCGTTCATGGGGTTCACGCTCGATCTCGACCTGGTCGATCGCGCGCTGTTCGGCCCGGGGCTCGATTTCCGCGATGCGCACATGGCCGCGACGCTCGACGGGCCGTTCCGCAATTTTTCCGGGCCGTTCACGCTCGACATCGGCCAGGCCGATTTCGGCGGTACGGTGATGAGCGACATCCGCCAGCGCGGCCGGCTGGCCTATGACGGCACGCGCTGGCTGCTGCCGCTCGACGCCTCGGTCCGGCGCATCGTCAGCGGCAACGCGCTGGTCGATCCCCGGCTGGTCAACGGCCGGCTGCGCGGCACGGTTACGCTGCGCGATGCCGATCTGCGCTCGGACAACCTCAAGCTCGAATTCCCGGGGCTCAGGGCCGACCTGACGCTGCGTGGTGACATCGTGCGCGGGGGTTATGCGCTGGCCGGACCGGTCGAGGCGCGCGGGCTCGAACTGACCAACATGGGCACGCTCGATGCCGGCGCGCAGGTCCGCTTCATGATCGGCAACGGCGTGCCGTGGCGGCTGGCGGCGAACTTCACCGGGCGCATGCCGCGCGTCACCAACGCCACCCTGGCCAATCTCGCCGGTGGCAACATCCGCTTCACCGGCGCGGCCACGCTCGGCGCGGCGCAGCCGGTCGCGTTCCAGAACCTGCGCGTCAACGCCGACAAGCTGACGCTGGCGATCAACGGGCGGGTGCAGAACGGACGCACCACGCTCGCCGGCAACGGGCGGCATGTCGATTACGGCCCGTTCACCGTCGAGGCCGCGCTCGCTGCCGATGGACCCACGGCCACCCTGATCTTCGCCAATCCCTATCCCGCCGCGGGGCTGAAAGACGTGCGCGTGGCGCTGGCGCCGACGCGCGAGGGGTTCCGCATCGATACCGCGGGGCAATCGTTGCTCGGGCCGTTCGATGGCCTGGTCAATCTGACCATGCCCGCCGGCGGGCCGACGCGCATCGGCATCGAACGGCTCAATGTCTGGCGCACCTTGGTGACCGGCAACCTCACGCTCGAAGGCGGTGCGGCGAGCGGGGCGCTGCAGCTCGCGGGCGGCGGGATCGATGGCACCGTGCGGCTCGCGGCGCGCAATGGCGGGCAGGGGTTCGACGTCGATCTGACCGCTCGCAACGCCACTTTCCCCGGTCCGACGGCGATCTCGGTCGCCCAGGCGACGGTCAACGCCAGCGGCTTCATCGGCGGCGGCAATTCCTCGATCAACGGCACAGTCCAGGCGGCGGGGATCAATTACGGTTCGCTGTTCATCGGCCGGCTCAACGGCAACGCCCAGGTCACCAACGGCCGCGGTACGTTCCAGGCGGCGCTGACCGGGCGGCGCGGCAGCCGCTTCGACCTGCAGCTGGCCGGCAATGTCGAGCCGAACCGCATCGCGGTGGCGGCGCGCGGCGATTACGCCGGCCGCGCCATCGCCATGCCGCGCCGCGCGGTGCTGCTGAAAACCGTCGACGGCGGCTGGACGCTGCAGCCCACCCAGCTCGGCTTCGGGCGCGGCTTCATCATTGCCGAAGGGCGCTTCGGCGGCACCCAGCCGATGCAGGGCAAGCTGTCGATGGCGCAGATGCCGCTGTCGCTGCTCGACGTGGCGATGGGCGACATCGGGCTTGGCGGCACCGCCTCGGGGATCGTCGACATCGGCGCCGGGCCGAACGGGGTGCCGGTGGGCGAAGCGCGGCTGCAGATCGACAACCTTACCCGGTCGGGCCTGGTGCTGTCGTCGCGGCCGATAGACCTTGCGCTCGTCGCCCGGCTTTCGGCCAGCCAGCTCCAGGCGCGCGCGGTGCTCAAGGACGCCGGGCAGACCAAGGGCCGATTGCAGGCGCGCATCTCGGGCCTGCCGGCCTCGGGCCCGCTGGCCGAGCGGCTCTATTCCGGCGACCTGTTCGCGCAGCTGCGCTATGAAGGCCCGGCCGACGCGCTATGGCGGCTGACCACGATCGAGCTGATCGATGTGACCGGCACGATGCGCGTCGCCGCCGATGTCACCGGGACGCTGCGCCGCCCGCTGGTGCGCGGCTCGCTCGCCGGCGATGCGCTGGGGGTGCAGAGCCAGCTCACTGGCACCGTGCTCAACGCTGTGCGCGCACGGGGCACTTTTGCCGGGTCGCGGCTCAACCTGACGAGCTTTGCCGGCGCGACGCCCAACGGCGGCCGGGTCAGCGGCAGCGGTTTCGTCGATCTCGCCGAGATGACCCGCGACCGCGGCCCGCGGATCGATCTCAAACTCGCCATGCGCAATGCCGAGGTGATGGACCTGGCGCAGATGGGCGCCACCGTGACCGGGCCGATGCGCATCGTCTCCGGCGGGATCGGCGGCACCATCGCCGGGCGGCTCAGGGTGGACGAGGCGCGTTGGCAGCTCGGCCAGGCGGCGGCGACGCAGCGGCTGCCCAATATCCGCACCCGTGAGATCAACCTGCCGCCGGATACCGCCCCGCTGCGCGCGCTGGCCGCGCCGTGGCGCTATCTGATCGACGCCAGCGCGCCGGGTGGGATCGAAGTCGACGGCATGGGCTTGGACAGCGAATGGAGCGCCAACCTGCTTCTGCGCGGCACCACCGAAGCGCCGCGCATCGGCGGCGAAGCGCGCGTCGTGCCGCGCCAGGGCTTCTACAACTTCGCCGGAGTGCGCTTTGAAATTACCCGCGGGGTGATCGATTTCGACAACGAATCGCCGCCCGACCCGCGCATCAACATCCGCGCCGAAACCGACGTTCAGGACCTGTCGGTGACGGTCAACGTCACCGGCAACACCAGCCGTCCCGATATCGCCTTCACCTCGAACCCCGGCCTGCCCGAGGAAGAGCTGCTGGCGCGGATGCTGTTCGGCGATGGCATTTCGAACCTGTCGGCCACCGACGCGCTGCAACTGGGCGCCGCGGTGGCGAGCTTGCGCGGCGGCGGCGGGATGGACCCGATCAACCGGCTGCGCTCGTCGATCGGGCTCGACCGGCTGCGGCTGCTGCCCGCCGACGCCGCGCTCGGCCGCGGCACGGCGATCGCGCTGGGCAAGAATTTCGGCCGCCGCTTCTATGGCGAGATCGTCACCGACGGGCGTGGGTACAACGCCACCGAATTCGAGTTCCGGGTGACCAGCTGGCTGTCGATCCTGGCCAGCATCAACACCATCGGCCGCGGTAGCGTGGCCGCCGAATACAGCCGCGATTACTGAGCCTCAGGCCGGCGTTTCCGCCTGGCGTAGCACCGCGTCGATCGGGATGGCGACGCCGTTGCTGGCGCGCAACGCGTCGCCGGCAAAGCGCGCGCGGCTGCCGTCTTCGTTGGTGACGACGATCGCGTCACCATCGGCGGTGAAAGTCAGCATGTGGCCGCCCATCGAGCGCATGGTGACCTTCTTGCCATCGGCCAGTTCGATCGCCTTGCTGATATCGTCGGGCGTCAGGTAGCCGGGCACGACGTGATCGCGCAGCACCGCCACCAGCGCCGGGCGCTGGGCCGCGTCACGCAGCCCCTTTCCGGCATCGCCCAGTGCGTCGAACGCCGCGTCCTGCGGCGCGAGGATGGTATAGGAAGCGGCGCTGTCGAACACCGGGGCCAGCCCCGCATCGCCGAGCGCGGTCGAGACCATCGACAATCCGTGCGCATCCTTGACCACGGCGGCCAGCGTATCGTTGCTGACCGCCGCGCTGTCACCATCGGCGGCGGTCTGATCGCCGCCCGAACAGGCGGCGGTGGCAAGCGCCATAGCGAGCGCGGCAACGAGGGCGGGGCGGATCATGGTTTTGTCCCCCCTCACAGCAGCAGTTCGATCGCGGCTTGGATCAGCTGCGTCTTGGGATCGACCTGGTACACGTAGCCATCGCTGTAGCGGTAATCGGCATCGGGCCCATCGACGTACTGATCTCGATAGCCGTAGGGCACATTGTAGACGTCGTACCCCAGCGGCATGCGCTGGCCGACCGAGAACTGGTCACCCGTCAGCAGCGCCGCGATAGAGGTGATCAGATCGGTCTGCGGATCAACGCGATAAATTACGTCATCGGCATAGCGGTACGAATCGTTCGGACCGAGCCCGTAATAGCGCTGATAGTAATCGGGCATTTGCACCGGCTGATAGTAGCTCGGCCACGGGTTGCCGATCGACAGTGCCCCGCCGAGCAACGGGATATAGCTGCCGATGCGCCCGTCCGGGCCGTAGCGCAGCAGATACCCGTCGTCGTAGTAATAGCGCCCATCGCCGCTGCGCAGGCCCCAGAAATCGGGATCGTTCCAATCGTATCCGTCGCGATCGCCGCCACGTGCGAGGCCCGGCGGGACACAGGCCGGGCTCTTCTTGGCCAAGCCCGGAGGACACCCGTCGATGAGGCCGTTGTTGCGGAACGTGGCATCGGTCCAGCGCCCGCCATCGTCGCGAACATCGCGAACGATGCGCACGGTATCGTCGTCGCGATCCCGTCCGCGCTCGCCCCGGCGCGCTATGTCCTGGCCGCGATCATCGTTGACCCGGTCCATGTCGCGATTGCCGCGGCCATTGCCGTTGCCGTTGCCGCGCGGCGCTTCGGCGCGAACGGGCGACACCATGCCGCTGCCATTGCCGCGATCGGCACTGCGACCGTTGCCGCGCCCGCCATCGCTGTTGCCGCGGCCTTGACCGCCGCCGTTACCGCCACCCTGGGCCATCTCACCGCCGCCGCCGCGGCCGTTGCCGCCGCCGCCTCCGTTGCCGTGGCCGTTACCCTGGGCGCTGGCAGCGCCGGCGATGAAAACGATCGCGGCCGCGGCCGCCAATATCTTGCGCATCTTGGCGAATCTCCTTGGAAAATCAGCAACGACGCGCAGCGGTGAGCGGTTCCAAACTTGCGATTAGCGCAGGTCAGGATTGGCCGCGGTAAAGCGCGGCTTCGGCGGCGCGGCGGCGTACCAGGCCGGGCAGCACGCGGCCCCCGGCCCGCTTCCACCGCGCGAACTCTCGCGCCGCGCCGGCATAGTCGCCGGCGCGGTGGCGGCGGGTCAGCGTGGCGTGGCCAATCGCGCCGGTGTTGTAGTGAAAGCTGACCAGCGCATCGAATTGCGCCTGGGTGGTCGGGGCTCGCCCCAGCGCTTGCGTCACCTCGCCGGCGTGGCGGGCGAGATCGGCCTGGAGGCGGGCGTCGCATTGCGCCTGGCTCCACACCGTGTCCGGCCCGATGCCGGGCCCGGTGGCGCCCCAACCGATGGTCCACGGCGCAGCGCCGGTGCCGGGATCGGGATAGGCCATGATCGCGCCGTCTTCGCGCTGCTTCGCGCAGCCTTCGAACCGCCTGATCAGCGCCACACCAGCCGCGCCGACCGTGTGCGGCCGCTCCTGCGGATCCGGACAGTCGGGACGCAGCGCTGAATCGATCGCCGCGTCGAGCGCCGCCACTTCGTCTGCCCGGAACCCGCGCCGCAGCATCCGCCGCACCGCATCGAAAATCGCCTTGCGTTCCATGATGAGCCTTTCGTGTCGAATCAAGAATAACCGATTAGGCACATTGAAGGCGTGTAGGAAAACCGTTTCTGCAACAAAAAGGGCGTCCGGACCGCTCCGGACGCCCCTCGCATACTCTGAAAATCCGCTCAGTAGCTGTAGTACATGTCGAATTCGACCGGGCTGGGCGAGGTTTCCCAGCGCATCACGTCGGGCCACTTGAGCTCGCAGTAGGCTTCGATCTGGTCCTTCGAGAACACGTCGCCCTTCAACAGGAAGTCGTAGTCGGCCGCCAGCGCCTCAAGCGCTTCGCGCAAGCTGCCGCACACGGTCGGCACCTCGGCCAGTTCGGCCGGCGGCAGATCGTAGAGGTTCTTGTCCATCGGCTCGCCCGGGTGGATCTTGTTCTGGATCCCGTCGAGCCCGGCCATCAGCAGCGCCGAATAGCACAGATACGGATTGGCCGTCGCATCGGGGAAGCGAAATTCGACCCGGCGGCTCTTTTCGCCCGAGCCGTAAGGGATGCGGCAGCTCGCCGACCGGTTGCGCGCCGAATAGGCCAGCAGCACCGGCGCTTCGTAGCCCGGCACCAGCCGTTTGTAGCTGTTGGTGGTCGGGTTGGTGAAGGCGTTGAGCGCCTTGGCGTGCTTGATCACCCCGCCGATGAAATAGAGGCAGGCGTCCGACAGGCCGGCATAGCCGTTGCCGGCGAACGTCGGCTTGCCCTTGGCCCAGATCGAGATGTGGGTGTGCATGCCGCTGCCGTTATCCTTGGCGATCGGCTTGGGCATGAAGGTCGCGGTCTTGCCATAGGCCTGCGCCACCATGTGGACGACGTACTTGTAGATCTGCATGCGGTCGGCGGTTTCGACCAGCGTGCCGAAGGTCAGGCCGAGCTCGTGCTGCGCCGCGGCGACTTCGTGGTGGTGCTTGTCGCACGGCAGGCCCATTTCGAGCATGGTCGAGACCATTTCGCCGCGGATGTCCTGGCAACTGTCGACCGGGGCGACCGGAAAATAGCCGCCCTTGGCGCGCGGCCGGTGGGCTAGGTTGCCGCCGTCGAGTTCGCTGCCGGTGTTGGTCGGCAGCTCGATGTCGTCGATCTGATAGCCCGAGCCGGCATAGCCATCCTCGAACCGCACGTCGTCGAACATGAAGAATTCGGCTTCCGGGCCGACGTACACGGTATCGCCCAGGCCCGTGGTCTTGAGGAACGCTTCGGCACGCTTGGCGGTCGAGCGCGGGTCGCGCGCGTAGAGTTCGCCGGTCGACGGTTCGACGATGTCGCAGTTGATGATCATCATCGGGGTGGCGCTGAACGGATCGATCCACACCGCGTCGAGATCGGGCTTCAGGATCATGTCGCTTTCGTTGATCGTCTTCCAGCCTTCGATCGACGACCCGTCGAACATCAGCCCTTCTTCGAGCTGATCTTCGTCGATCACGCTCGCCACCATCGACAGGTGCTGCCACTTGCCCTTGGGATCGGTGAAGCGAAGATCGACCCACTCGATCTCCTCGTCCTTGATCCGCTTCACGATATCCTTTGCACTGGCCATGTCAGTTCAACCTTTCGTTCTTGGTTCGAACCGCCCCTCCCAAGAGGCGGAAATGAGGTGCCGCAGCGCACCCGCGGTGGATGGTAAAAGCGGGTCAGATCGCGTCTTCGTCCTTTTCGCCGGTGCGGATGCGCAGCGCGGATTCGATGTTCGAGACGAAGATCTTGCCGTCACCGATCCGCCCGGTCTGCGCCGCGGCGGCGATCGCTTCGACCACCGCCTGGGCCTGGGCATCGGGGACGACCACCTCGAGCCGTACCTTGGGCAGGAAATCGACCACGTATTCGGCGCCGCGATAGAGCTCGGTATGCCCTTTCTGGCGGCCGAACCCCTTGGCTTCGGTTACGGTAATGCCCGACACGCCCACTTCGTGGAGCGCCTCTTTCACTTCGTCGAGCTTGAACGGCTTAATGATGGCCTCGATCTTTTTCACCTGACCCCCTTGCCCGATTGGTCCGGGCACGCGGGCGCCGGACGGCTTTCACCATCCCCGGCATCCTTCTTCCAAGAATCGTGCCAAGGTGCTGGAACCGGGCCTAGACAATCGCGCGCGCACGGAAAAGGCGGATTCGCGCGCGCCGAACAGTGCCGGGCGGGGCCGGGCTGGCCATATTTGGGGCAACGTCTGCCCGATTTGTGGGCAGCTACAGCCGCAATCCGGCGGTTTCGTCGAGCCCGGCCATCAGATTGAGCGATTGCACCGCCGCGCCGCTGGCGCCTTTGCCGAGGTTGTCGAGCCCCGCCACCAGCCGGGCCTGGCTGCCGTCGGGCGAGGCGAAGACGTGGAGGTCCATGGCATCGCTGGGCGCCATCGAGCGGCGCAGCAGCAGCTCGCCGTCGGGCTCGGCGCCCATCCGAACGACACGGCTGGCGGCGTAGAAATCGGCCAGCGCGTCGCGAAGTTGGTCTGGTGACGAAGCGCCGGGCATCGCGCCGAGCGGCAGCGGCACTTCGACCACCATCCCGCGATGCGCCGGGATCACCGCCGGGCTGAACAGGGGTGGCTGGGCCAGCCCGCACAGCGCCTGCATCTCCGGGACATGCTTGTGCCCCAGGCCCAGCGCATAGCCGCGCCAGGCCAGGTCCGGATCGGCCTCGAACCGGGCGATCAGCGCCTTGCCGCCGCCCGAATAGCCCGACACCGCGTGGCAGGTGTAGGCCCAGTCCGCCGGCAGCAGTCCGGCCTGCACCAACGGCGCGACCAGCGCGATGAACCCGGTCGAATAGCAGCCCGGATTGGAAACCCGCGCCGCGCCCGCCACCGCCTCGTGCCCGACCACTTCGGGAAACCCGTAAGTCCAGCCCGGTGCGACACGGTGCGCGGTCGAGGCGTCGATCACCCGCACCTGGCTCGCCGGATCGATCAGCGCCACCGCCTCGCGCGCGGCGTCGTCGGGCAGGCACAGCACGGCGAAATCGGCGGCGTTGAGCGCCTCGGCCCGGGCGGCCGGGTCCTTGCGCCGTGCCTCGTCGAGCGCGACCAGGTTGAACTCGCGCCGGCCGGCGAGCCGCTCGGCGATTTCGAGCCCGGTGGTCCCCGCAGCGCCGTCGATGAACACCGTGGCAGTCATGCCAGGAACGCTTCGAGCCGGTCGACCCGCACGAACCCGGTCGGCCCGTCGAGCGACAGGCAGCCCCAGGCCCATACGCCGACCACGTCGAGCACTTCGAAGCTGTCGCCTTCCATCAGTGAACACAGTTCGGGCGCGTCTTCGCCGGTGCCGGTCATCACGCTGGCGCCGCCCGGCATCACCGCGCGCGGCTGCGGCACCGCGTAATGCGGCACGAAGAACCGCCCGGCGAGGCCGATATGGGCGAGGTCGCCGCGCATCGGCGTGCGCCCGGCCTCGGCCTTGGGCATCGGCCCGGTCAGCGCGTAAGTGCCGCGCGGCAAGCTGTCGGCCGGGCCGGTCATGGCGCGCCGTTAGACGCGGGCGGGGGAGGGGGCAAGCGGCTCAGCCGAACCGCACCTGCAGCATGTGCCAGGCTGCGCGCAGGCCCAGCGCTTCGCCGCCCTTGGGCCGGCCGGGCTTGGGATTGGGCCGCCAGGCGAAAGTATCGAAATGCGCCCAGTCGATCCCGGCGCCGACGAACCGGTCGAGGAACAGCGCCGCTACGCTCGCTCCGGCAAAGCCATTGGTGTGGGCGTTGTTGAGGTCGGCCACGTCGGACTTGAGCCAATCGGCGTAGGGCTCATGGAGCGGCAGCCGCCAGCACGGATCGTTGTGCGCCAGGCCGGCGGCGAGCAGCGCCTCGGCGGTCGCATCCTGGCGCGCGAACAGCGCCGGCAGGTCGGGCCCCAGGGCGACGCGCGCCGCGCCGGTCAGAGTGGCGAAATCGAGGATCAGCTCGGGTGTCTCCTCGCTCGCCCGGGTCAGGGCATCGCCGAGGATCAGCCGCCCTTCGGCGTCGGTATTGCCGATTTCGACGCTGAGGCCGTTGCGGGTCTTGAGCACGTCGCCCGGGCGGAAAGCATTGCCGGCGATGGCATTTTCGACCGCCGGTACCAGGCAATGCAGCCGCACCTTGAGGCCCGCGCCCATCACGAGGCCAGCCAGCGCCAGCGCATGCGCGGCGCCGCCCATGTCCTTTTTCATCAGCAGCATGCCGCTCGCCGGCTTGATGTCGAGCCCGCCCGAATCGAAGCACACGCCCTTGCCGACAATCGCCAGGACCGGGTCGCTTTCCTTCCCCCAGGTGAGGTGGAGCAGCCGCGGTGCGTGGCTGCGCGCGGCGGCGCGGCCGACGGCGTGGACCATCGGGTATTCGCGCTCGAGCGCCTCGCCCTTGGTCACCGTCAGCGTCGCGCCGTGCGCCTTGGCGAGCTTGTCGGCCTCGGCCTCGAGCGCGGCGGGGCCCATGTCCTCGGCCGGCGTATTGACCAGGTCGCGCACCAGGCTGACCGCGCGCGCCTCGGCCAGCGCCGGTTCGATCGCGCGCACTTCGCGGGTCAGCAACACGCGCGGCCCCTGGGCGTCTTTGTCGGCCTTGTAGCGGGTGAAGCGATATTGCGCGGTCTGCCAGCCGAGCAGCGCGGCGGGCACGCCCTCGGGCCCGGGATCGCTCGCGGCGAGGCGATAGGTGCCGGCAGGCAGCGCTTCGGCCAGCTTGGCCAGGCACCAGCTCGACAGGTGGCCCGGGTCCTTCACTCCGCCCACCGCGAACCAGGTATCGCCATCGGGCACGATCCCGACCTGATAGCCGCCGCCGGTGAAGGTCTGCCCGGCCAGCGCGGCGCGTTGCACCGCGCTCAAGCCTTTGGCGAAGGCGGCGAACCCGGCCTTGTCGACGAGGTGGATGGCCATCGCGCTCTGGCCCTTGTCGGGCCGGATCAGTTCATCGTCTTTCATCGAATTGCCGCTTGCCCGACGCGGCGCGTTTTGGGAAGGCTGCGGCGATGAAGCGGTTTCTACCGGTCTGGGCAATGGGCGTGGCGCTGGCCGGCTGCAACGGCGAGCCCGCGCCGCAACCCACACCGTCTGCCACCCCGTCGCCGACCGCCTCGGCCAGCGCCAGCGCCGCCGGCAACGGGGCCCGCGCGGTGTCGGAGGAAACCGACGACTTCCTGTTCGAGTTCGCCTATCCGGCCGCGGCCGGCAAGATCGCCGAGCTCGCCGCCTTGCTCGACATCGAGGGCGAGCAGCGGCGCGATGCATTGGCCGGCGAATCCGCGCGCGCCAAGCGCGAAGCGCGTGAGGACGGGTTCCCGTATAACAAGCACAGCTACTCGGCCGAATGGCAGGTGGTGGCCGACTTGCCCGACTGGCTGAGCCTGTCGGCGGTGATCGCCACTTACGAAGGCGGCGCGCACGGCAACTATACCATGCAATCGCGGGTGTGGGACAAAACGGCCAAGCGGGCGATGGACGCCAAGGCGCTGTTCACCTCGCCGGCCGCGCTCGAACAAGCGATCGGCGACCGCTATTGCGCCGCGCTCGATCGCGAGCGGGCCAAGCGCCGCGAAATGACCGCCGATGAAGTCGCGGGTGACGCGCTGTTCGGCGATTGCCCAAAGATCGACGAACTGGTGGTGCTGGTCGGCTCAAGCAACCGGCGCACCTTCAACCGCCTGACGGTCTATGCCGGTCCCTATGTCGCCGGGGCCTATGCCGAAGGGGCCTACGAGGTCGACTTGAACATCGACCAAGCGATCCTCACCGCGGTGAAGCCCGACTATCGCGTGGCGTTCAGCGCTCGCAATTAGCGCCCCCTATCGCTATGTGCGCGCGATGACCGAATATCAGACCGTTACCGCCGGCGAGACCGTCTATCGCGACGGCACGATCAAGCTGCACGGCCCCGAAGGCTTTGCCGGAATGCGCGCGGCGGGGCGGCTGGCGGCCCAAATTCTCGACGCGCTGGCCGATGTCGTGCGCCCCGGTGTCTCGACCGACGAGATCGACCGCGTGGTGCGCGAAATGACCATGGACGGCGGCGCGGTGCCGGCGACGCTCGGCTATCGCGGTTACACCCATTCGTGCTGCACCTCGATCAATCACGTGGTTTGCCACGGCATCCCCTCGGCCAAGACGCTCAAGGACGGCGATATCGTCAACATCGACGTGACCCCGCTGCTCGACGGCTGGCACGGCGATACAAGCCGCATGTACCTCGTCGGCGATGTGGCGCTGAAGGCCCGGCGGCTGGTCGAGGTGACGCACGAATGCCTGATGATCGGCATTGCCAAGGCCCGCCCCGGCGCGCGGCTGGGCGATATCGGCGCGGCGATCCAGGCCCATGCCGAAGCGTTCCGTTACGGCGTGGTGCGCGATTTCTGCGGGCACGGGGTGGGGCGGCTGTTCCACGATGCCCCCGAAGTGGTCCACGCCGCCCGCGCCGGCACCGGCCCCGAACTGCGCCCCGGCATGTTCATGACCATCGAGCCGATGATCAACCTGGGCAAATCGCCGGTGAAGCTGCTCAGCGACGGCTGGACCGCGGTGACCCGCGACAAATCGCTGAGCGCCCAGTTCGAACACTCGATCGGGATCACCGAGGACGGGGCGGAGATTTTCACGCTCAGCCCGACGGGGCGGCACAATCCGCCCTACGTCTAAGCGCGCCGCTAACTCTCCCGCGCCGCTCTGATTGCGGCACCCCCCGCAAACGGGGCGATCGCCACCAGCAGCAGACTGATCGCGGCGGTGAACGCGATGCCGGCACCGCCGCCCGTCGCCAGCGCGCCGGCGCCGAACACCAGCACCGGGACCGCCAGCGGCAGCAGCAGAAGGCCGCCGAGCGCCGCGCCGGCGCGCAGGCCGAGGGTGACCGCGGCGATCGTCACGCCGATCGCGGCGAGGCCGGGGGTGCCGGCGAGCAGGCCGAGCTCGACGGTGCGCAGCGTGGCGGTGTCGAGCCCGAGCAGCGCGGCGGCGGGGATCGCGGCGAGCATCAGCGGTGGGCCGAAGCTGAGCCAGTGCGCCAGCACCCGCACCGTGACCGCCAGCTCCTCCGCCACCCCGCGCAAGTGCAATTGGTCGAACACGCCAGCCTCGAAGTCGGGCGCCAGCAGCCGGTCGAGCGGCAGGATCGCCGCGAGCAGTGCCGCCACCCACACCACGCCGCCGCCGGCGCGCGCCAGCAGGACCGGATCGGGCCCCACGGCAAACGGAAACAGCATCGCCACCGCCAGGAAAAACAGCACCGGCAGCACCGCGCCCCCGCGCCGCCCGCCGCCGAACGCCTGACCAAGGTCGCGCAGCAGCAAGGCGCCGAGCACTCTCACGCGGCAAAATCCCGCAGGTCGAGCCGCTGCAAGCCCGGCACCTCGAACGGCTGGTGCGAGGCGATCACCGCTATGGTGCCGTGCGCCATGCTCGCCGCCACTTCCTCCTGAACAAATTTCGCCGCATCGGCATCGAGACCGTTGAGCGGTTCGTCGAGCAGCCAAATGGGAGTTATCCAAGGGTTCGACTGCAGGAACGCGACGCGCTTGCGCTGGCCGGTCGAGAGGAACCGCACCGGGACATCGCCAAGTTTGTCGAGGCCGAGCGCGGTCCGTTGCGCCGGGCCATAGCCGCCCCGGTCGATACGGCTCCAGAACGCCAGCGCGCGATCGAGCGTCACGTTTTCGTCGACCGGCAACCGCTCGTCGAGCAGGGCCACCGAGCCTTGGTTCTCGACCCTGCCCGAAGCCGGCCGCAGCAACCCGGCGATGATGCGCAGCAAGCTCGATTTCCCGGTGCCGTTGGGCCCGGTCACCTGCAGCGCTTCGCCTTCGCGCAGCTCGAAGGTAAGCCCGCGAAACAGCAGCCGGTCGCCGCGGCGGCAGGCGAGGTCCGTCGCGATGAGGCGGGCGGCATGTTCCATCGCGCGCCGGGTTAGGGCACAAGCGCGGGAGCGACAAGCCGAGGAGGATCGCCGTGCCCGTGCCGCAACTCACCCCCGCCGAACGCGCCGACGCGCTGGCCGAGCTGCTCGACTGGAACCTGCGCGACGACGGCTTGGCCATCGAGCGCGAGTTCAAATTCAAGGATTTTACCGAAGCTTGGGCATTCATGAGCCGCGTCGCTGCGCTGGCCGAAGCGCACGATCATCACCCCGAATGGTCGAACGTGTACAACCGTGTGTCCATTACCCTGACCACGCATGACGCCGGCGGCCTGTCGGCGCGCGACGTGGCGATGGCGCGGGCGATCGACGCCGCGCGCTGAGCGTCACATCCCGGTGCTGAGCAGGCTGGCGAGCGCGCGGGCGACGATTTCGAGCGTGTAGGGCTTCTGGATCACCACCCGGCCGCGGTGCGCGTCGGGGATCTGCGCCTGCTCGCCGTAACCGGTTGCGAATACGAACGGAATCTCGAGCTCGAGCAGGCGGTTGGCGATCGGGAAGCTTTCGCCATGGCCGAGGTTGATGTCGAGGATCGCCACCGTCGGCGGCGACAGGTCGATCAGATCGAGCGCGGCGTCGACCGAGGCGGCGGTGTTGACCTCATCGGCGCCGATCTTGCGCAGGATGTCCTCGGCATCGAGCGCGATGATCAGGCTGTCCTCGACCAGCAGAACGCGCTGGCCGGCCAGCACGTTGGGCGTCGGCTCTTGCGGGTGGCCCGGCGCGGCACGCGGGAAGGTTACGATCGGCGGTCCGCCGGGGCCCGGATCGGCGACATGGCGCGACGGAATGCAGAACGCTGCCTCGACCCCGTCGGCCAGATATTCGACCCGCGCCTTGCCGCCCAAGTCGTAGGGCACAGATCGTTCGATGATGGTGGTGCCGAAGCCGCGCCGCTTGGGCCGCTGGACCTCCGGTCCGCCGGTTTCGCGCCAGCGTATCTCGAGATCCTTGGAGGGCAGCCGTTCCCACTCGATATGCGCAAAGCCGTCGGCAACCGACAGGCTGCCGTACTTGGTCGAGTTGGTGACCAGTTCGTGCAGCACCAGCGCCATGGTCGAAAAGGCTTGCGGGTTGAGCATTACCGGCGACCCGCTCGAATGCACACGGTCGCCCTCGTCCTGCAGGAACGCGGCGGTTTCGGCGTCGATCAGCGCCTGCAGGCTGGCCGGACCCCAGTGGTCCTGCGTGATCTGGTTGTGCGCCCGGGCCAGCGCATGGATGCGCCCGTCGACGACCTTGACGAAGTCGGTGACTTCATCGCCGCCCTCGCTCACCGATTGCCGGATCAGCCCGCGGATCAGGCCGAGGATGTTGCGCACCCGGTGATTGAGCTCGGCGATCAGCAGTTCCTGCCGCGCGCCGGCCTGCTGGCGTTCGGCGCTGGCATCGTCGGCGAGCCGCAACACCACTTCGATCAGCGTTGCGCGCAGGGTTTCGGCAACCCGCAGCTCCGATCCCGTGAACGGCCGCGAGCGGCCGCGGACCAGTTCCTTCCATTCGGCGAAGCTTTCGCGCGGGGTCAGACGCGGGCCGTTCGGGCCCAATTCAACCGGCTTGTGCGGATCGCCGGCCCAGCGCACCGAGCGGATCAGTTCGGAGCGGAACAGGATCACATAGTCGCGTGGGGTTCGCGAGATCGGGATCGCCAACAGGCCCGCGGTGTCGCCCGAGATTTCTTCGGCGTCATCGATCAGGGTGGCAATGCTGTCGGTCGCATAGACCTGGCCCGCGGCCTTGGCATTGAGGGCCCGGACCAGGCGGCGAAATTCGCCGCTCGGCGGGGTGGCGCCGGAAAAGGCGTAATTGCCGCCCAGCCATACGCCCACGCCATCGGCCGGGATCGCCTGGGTCAGGATGTCGGCCAGCCAGTCCGGATCGCGCAGCAGCGTATCGTCCGAAGCGACCGCGCCAAGCAACTGATCGGAGATGTCGCGGGCGCGGCGTTCGAACTCCACCGTCTGCTGGCGCTCGCGGCTTTCCAGCCGCATCGAGAACATCTGCGCGAACAATTCGGCCACCGCGCGCCGTTCCAGCCCCAGGTTGCGCGGGCTGTAATGATGGCAGGCGAACAGGCCCCACAGCTTGCCTTCGACGATGATCGAAATCGACAGCGAGGCGCCGACGCCCATGTTCTTGAGGTATTCGATGTGGATCGGCGAGACCGAGCGCAGCGTCGCCAGCGACAGGTCGACCGGTTCGCCCGCCTGGTCCTTCAGCGGCACGATCGGCACCGGCTCGCTGCCGATGTCGGCGATCACCCGCAGCAGGTTGCGGGTATAGAGGACGCGTGCCTGGGCCGGGATGTCGCTGGCCGGATAATGCAGGCCGAGGAACTTGCCGATGCCCGGCTTGCACGATTCGGCCACGACTTCGCCCGAACCGTCCGGCGCAAAGCGATAGACCATTACCCGGTCGTACCCGATCAGCGAGCGCACCAGCCGCGCGCCTTCGTTGTAGAACGCGCCCTGTTCGGCGCATTGATCGAGCCGCGAGATCATCGAGCGCACGGTGCCCGAAATGTCGCCCGGCTGATCGGTGGCCGGAACCCCTTCGACAATCACCGAACGGCCGGAAAAATGCACCGTCATGTCGAATAGCGGCCCGCCTTCGGCCAGCTGCGCGCCGAACAGCCGCTCGAGCGCGTCCGGTCCGCGCAGCAGCGCGGCGCGATTGCGCAAGTCGTGGATCGCCTTGCCCGGAAACAGCGCGGAGAGCGGCTGGCCGATCGCGTCTTCCGCGGTGATGTCGAGGTAATCGGCGAGGTTGGCCGAGGCGCGCGACACCATCCAGTCGGTGGTCAATACCAGCAGAAAACCGATCGGCTGGATCGCGCCGAGTTGATGGATCGGTTC
>JANOAH010000051.1:0-1630 GCA_031411075.1 Erythrobacteraceae bacterium | reverse complement strand
GGCATGATGCTCTCGGGCCTGTGCGCGATCCACTGCCTGCTCGGCCTCGCGCTGGTTTCGCTGCTAGGACTGGGCGGCGGCCTGCTGCTGTCGCCGGATATCCACCGGATCGGCCTTGCCCTGGCGGTAGTGGTCGGGGCGGTCACGCTGGGCCTCGGCGCTTTGCGCCACGGCAGGCTCGGGCCGTTGACGATCGGCGCCGGCGGGATCGCGCTCATGGCCGTGGCGGTTATCACCGGCCACGGTCCGCAAGAAGCGGCGCTGACGATCTCCGGCGTGGCCCTGGTCGCGCTCGCCCACATCCGGAACTTGCGCCCGGCGACCTGAGCGCTATCTGCTCAGGCCCATGACTTCCGCTGCTACCCTCGACCTTGCTCTCACCGTCAACGGCGAGCCGCGCCGCGCATCACGCGGGGCGACCATCGCCGATTTCGTCGTCAGCCTCGGACTCGATCCGCGCAAGGTCGCGGTGGAGCGCAATGGCGCGGTCGTGCCGCGCTCGACGTTGGGAGAAGTCGCGCTGGCCGACGGCGACGTGCTCGAGATCGTCCACTTCGTCGGCGGCGGCGATCACGTCGCGCTCGACGAAGACACCTGGACCGTGGCGGGGCGGACCTTCCGCTCGCGCCTGATCGTCGGCACCGGCAAGTACAAGGACTTCGCCCAGAACGCAGCGGCCGTCGCCGCCTCGGGGGCCGAGATCGTCACCGTCGCGGTGCGCCGGGTCAACGTCAGCGATCCCGGCGCGCCGATGCTGACCGACTTCATCGATCCTCGGCAGATCACCTACCTGCCCAACACGGCCGGCTGCTACACCGCCGACGCGGCCGGCCGCACGCCCCGCCTCGCTCGCGAGGCGGGCGGCTGGGACCTGGTCAAGCTCGAGGTGCTGGGCGAGGCGCGCACGCTCTACCCCGACATGCGCGAGACGCTCAAGGCCACGGAGACGCTAGCCGCCGAGGGCTTCAAGCCGATGGTCTACTGCGTCGACGACCCGATCGCCGCCAGGCAGCTCGAGGAGGCCGGCGCGGTGGCGATCATGCCGCTCGGCGCGCCGATCGGCTCGGGCCTCGGCATCCAAAATAGGGTGACTATCCGCCTGATCGTCGAGGGCGCGGGCGTGCCGGTGCTGGTCGACGCCGGGGTCGGGACTGCCAGCGACGCAGCCGTGGCGATGGAGCTGGGCTGCGACGGCGTGCTGATGAACACCGCCATCGCCGAGGCCAAGGACCCGATCCGCATGGCCCGGGCGATGAAGCTCGCGGTCGAGGCCGGCCGCGAAGCCTACCGCGCCGGGCGGATGGCGACGCGCAAATACGCCGATCCCTCGAGCCCGAAGGCCGGATTGAACTGAGCGCCACCACTCACCGCATTTCGGCGCCATGGTTAACTGCTTGCTAACCAAAGTCTGGTGTTCTCGTCCTCATCAGGGGGCAACCAGACCATGTCGAACGCTGCAACTACGTCGCTGACCATCGCCGAGCTGCGCGAGTTCGCCGGCTTCACGCCGGGCGAGCAGCGCTACATCAAGCGCAGCCTCGACGTCGGCCTCGGCCGCCAGGATGCCTTCAAGCTCTGGGCACGCGACGGGGAGGAGAGCTCCTCGATCCGCAGCCAGTACGTGGTCTAC
>JANOAH010000050.1:0-3648 GCA_031411075.1 Erythrobacteraceae bacterium | reverse complement strand
CTTGGCCATCGCCGCAAAGCGGGTCTTGTCGGGCGCTTCGGCGGTTACTTTGGCGGCGGCGAGGTAAAGCAGCGCGCGCGCGGCCTCGAGCTCGGTCGCCATGTCGGCGAGCATAAACTGGGTGTTCTGGAATTCGGCGATCGGCTGCCCGAACTGCTGGCGTTCCTTGGTGTAACGCAGCGCCTCGTCGAGACACCGCTGGCCCCCGCCGAGCGAGCACGCGCCGATGTTGATCCGCCCGCCGTCAAGCCCGGCCATAGCGATGCGGAACCCGTGGCCGAGCCCGCCGACGAGGTTCTCCTTGGGCACGAGGACGTCCTCGAGGATCAGCGCCGCAGTCGGCTGCGAATGCCAGCCGGTCTTCTTTTCGGGTGCGCCGAAGGTGACGCCGGGCATGCCCTTTTCGATCGCCAGGCACGAAATGCCCTTGGGCCCTGGTTCGCCGGTGCGGACCATGGTGAGGTAAAGGTCGTTGACGCCCGCGCCGCTGATGAATTGCTTGGTCCCGGTGACCCGCCAGTGGTCGCCCTCGTCGACCGCGGTGGTCTGGAGCGCGGCGGCGTCCGAGCCAGAGCTCGGCTCGGTCAGGCAATAGCTCGCCATCCACTCCATTCCGACCAGCCTGGGCAGATACTGCGCCTTGAGCGCATCCGACCCGAACCGGTCGATCATCCACCCGGCCATGTTATGGATCGAGATGAAAGCGCTGGTCGACGGGCAGCCATAGGCCATCGCCTCCATGATCAGCGCCGCCTCGAGCCGCCCAAGCCCAATCCCGCCGTTCTCCTCCGAGACGTAGATCGCCGCGAAGCCGAGGTCGGCCGCGCGCCGGATCGTGTCTTTGGGGAACACGTGCTTCTCGTCCCATTCGGCGGCGTGCGGGGTGATCTCGTCGGCGGTGAATTTCTGCGCCAATTCCTGAATGGCGAGCTGATCGTCGGTAAGCTCGAACTGGCTCATTATTGCCCCGCGCCGATCACCGCCTCGGCCTCGATCTCGACCTTGAACTGCGGCGCGGCCAGCGCTGCGACCGCAACCAGTGTCCCGGCCGGTCGGGCATGGCCGACCGCCGCGGTGAACGCTGCGGTCACCGCTTGGGCGTCGGCGATGTCGGTGACGAACATCCGCACCCGCACTACGTCGCCCGACTGGCCGCCAAGCTGCTGGATGTAGTCGACGATCTGCGCGAAGATCCGCGTCGCCTGCTCACCGGCGGTCTCACCCGGCGCGACGTTGCCGGCGACGATGATCCGGTCGCCGACCCGGATCGCGCGGGTGAATTGCGCTTCTTCCTCGAACCGCGACAGCGGCGGTATGCGCTGGCGGCCGTCGTTCGGTTCAGCCATGAAAGTCCCCTCTTAAGTTGACCTAACTACAGCCAACTGAGGTGATGCGGTAGCCGCTGTCGTAGCCGACTGTCACCCGGCCATAGGCATATTCCATCGTCACCATCGTTCCCGGCGGGACCCAGCGCAAGCGGGTCGAGCGCGTCGCCGCCATGATCGCCGCGCCGCTTTCGACCGAGGCGCGCTGGCCGATGAAGGCCTGCCCCGGTTCTGCTCGGCAGGTATCGCCGGCGGGGCGGGCCGGACCGCCATCTGGCGCAGTCGTGGTACAGGCGGCGAGGGCCAGCGGAGCGGCGAGGAGCAGGACCGCGGTCAGGCGCATTTGCTATAACTGAACGCTTCGGCCGACGCTTCCTCGCCATATTCGCGCCGGGTCAGCGTGTTGCCGGCTAGGTCGAGCGACATCTCGCGCTGCCATTCCATCCCTTCGCCGGTGAACGCGAACTGGCCGCGAATGTGGTTGGGCGAAGCTTCCGCAATGCCTTTGAGCGTGCCGAGCGATTCGTAGAACTTGAGCGTTTGCGAATCGATCGTCAGCAGTCCCTTGGCGTCGCCGCGGGTCGAGGTGCAGTCGGCCGGAACCAGGCCCCAGCGGCCGCGCATCGCCACGGGAATTGCTTCCTCTTCGGCAGGCTCGCTTGCGGTCGGCGTGGGGGCGGGAGCGCGCGCAGCGGGCTCGGCCGTCACCGCGGCATCGGACGCGGCGGTATCGGACTCGGGCGCGCTGCCGTCGCAGGCGGCCAGCGTGACGAGGGCGAGCAGGGGCAGGGCAAGGGTTTTCATGCGATCTCCGAAAGTGATGTTCATCAGACAACGGCCGTCGCCGCATTCCTTTCCCCCGCGCCCGGCGCACGCTAAGGCACAGCGCAAAGGAGCATACGCGATGGCCGGATTGTGGTTCGAGGACTTTGCCGTCGGCGACACGTTCGACCACCCGCTGCGCCGCACGGTCACCGAAACCGACAACCTGCTGATGAGCGCGCTGACGCACAATCCCGCGCCGCTGCACCTCGACGCCGAATATATGAAGGGCACCGAGTACGGCCGCATCCTGGTCAATTCGTGCTTCACGCTGGGGCTGATGGTGGGGATCAGCGTCAACGACACCACCCAGGGCACCGCGGTCGCCAACCTCGGCTGGGACGAAGTGCGCTTTCCCGCGCCGATCTTCGTCGGCGATACGCTGCGGATCGAAACCGAGGTGTTGGAGGTGCGCGCTTCGAAATCGCGGCCCGACCAGGGCATCGTCACCTTCGCCCACCGCGCCTACAACCAGGATGATGTGCTGGTGGCGCATTGCAAACGCGCCTCATTGCAGCGCCGCCGCCCGGTGGCTATATGATTAGCTTGCTAACCAGTTGGAGCGTGCGATGACCCTGCATGTCGAGCCCATCCTGTCCCGTTTCGGCGCCGAGTGCTCGGGCCTCGACCTGACGCGTAAGCTCAGCCCGGACGAAGTCCGCCAGGTGACGGGCGCGATGGACACTTACGGCGTCACCGTGTGGCGCGATACGCACATGTCCGACGCCGACCACGTCGAATTCAGCCGCAACTTCGGCTTCCTCGAACGCGTCCCGCAGCGCGAAGGTTTCAAGTACCGGCTGCCGTTCCGCGAGCTGTTCGACGCGTCCAACCTCACCGTCGACGGCGAGATCACGCAGGACAAGGCGGCGATCGATTACCGCAAAGGCGACCGCCTGTGGCACACCGACAGCGCCTTCATGGAAAAGCGCACCAGCTATTCGCTGTTGCTTGCCCACGACGTGCCACCCGAAGGCGGCGAGACCTCGTTTGCCGATACCCGCGGCGCCTATGACGATCTGCCGCAGGCGATGAAGGACAGACTCGACGGGCTGGTCGGCATCAATTCGCTGTGGTGGAGCCGCAAGCTGGCCGGCGCCGACATCGACGACGCCGAGATCGAGGAACGCCCCAAGGCGCGCCATCCGCTGGTCCATGTTCACAAGGGCTCGGGCCGCAAGGCACTGTTCATCGCCGCGCACACGATGGACATCGAAGGCATGGACAAGGCCGCAGGCCGCGCCCTGATCCGCGAGCTGATCGCCCATGCGACCCAGCCGCAATATGTGTTCAGCGTCAGCTGGAACGCCGGCGACATGGTGATCTGGGACAACTTGTGCTCGATGCACCGCGGCGGAGAGTACGCCTACGACACCCACAAGCGCGACATGCGCCGCACCACCGTGCGCGAAGGCACCGAACCGCACCAGCTCGAAACCGGCGACGACCCGTTCGGCGAACTGTTCGCCAAGCCGCCCGCCCCGGTCGACATCCAGAACGC
>JANOAH010000049.1:0-8607 GCA_031411075.1 Erythrobacteraceae bacterium | reverse complement strand
GTCGCCCCAGCTTCCCTGACCGGTCTGCTGCGGTGGCTGGCGGGTGCCGCCATTCCAGGTGCCTTGCTGCGTGTCCTGCGGCTGCCAGCCCGGACGCCGGTCACCTTGCTGACGGTGGTCGCGCTGGCCGCGCTGCTGCTGAGCGGGTTGCTGTTGCTGGCCGCGATTGTCGGACCAAGTGGGCGCAGGCGCCTGCCGAGCCGGGGCCGGCTCAGCTTGCTGAGCGGCGTTTCCGCCGTTCCAGTTCCCACGATCGCGGCGTCCGCCGTTATCGTTGCCGCCGCCATTACCGCCCGACCAACCGGTCTGGCGAGCTTGCTGGACCGGAGCCTGTGCCGGAGCCTGAGATTGTGCAGGCTGCGACCACGACTGCTGCCGTGCTTGTTCCTGACGACCCTGACCGCCGCCGCCTTCGCTGCGCGGTTCGCGCGCGTCGTCTTCGCTGCGAACTTCCCTGCTGCCGCGGCCACCATTTTCAGGATTGGCCAAGGCAACGCCCGGGATTGCAAAGACCGAAATGGCGAGCGCCAGTCCGGCCAGCCGATGTGATTTCCTGTTCGAAACGACGGCCATTGCCGTTACTCCATTCCACGCGCCAGACCATCGCCGGCGACCATGAATGCAGTGCTACCCGAGTCGCGCTGTCGGCACGGTGAATGGGTTGTTAAGCCTGCCGTTCATGTTGGAAGCCCGCCGGATTAACGAGTCAGCTTCTTGTAAGCCAATCTGGTCGGCCTGTCGGCTGCATCGCCCAGACGCCTGCGCTTGTCTTCCTCATAGGCCGCAAAGTTGCCCTCGAACCATTCGACGTGGCTGTTGCCTTCGAAGGCGAGGATGTGTGTTGCCAACCTGTCCAAAAAGAAGCGGTCATGGCTGATCACCACTGCGCAGCCGGCGAAGTTTTCGATTGCGTCTTCCAGCGCGCCCAGCGTTTCGACGTCGAGATCGTTGGTCGGTTCATCGAGCAGCAGCACGTTGCCGCCTTGCTTGAGCATCTTGGCCATGTGGACGCGGTTGCGTTCACCGCCCGATAGCTTGCCGACGTTCTTCTGCTGGTCCGCGCCCTTGAAATTGAACGCGCCGACATAGGCCCGCGTGCTCATTTCCTGCTTGTTGACGGTCATGTAGTCATGCCCGCCCGACACTTCCTGCCAGACGTTGTTGGCTGGGTTCAGGTCATCGCGGCTCTGGTCGACGAAACCCAGGTGGACCGTGCTGCCGATATCGACCGTGCCGCCATCAGGCTGTTCCTTGCCCGTCAGGATCCGGAACAGGGTCGATTTACCCGCGCCGTTGGGGCCGATGATCCCGACAATTCCGCCCGGGGGCAGCATGAACGAGAGGTCTTCGAACAGCAGTTTGTCGCCGTAAGCCTTTGAGATGCCCTGAACGTCGATCACCTTGCTGCCCAGCCGCTCGGGGACCTGAATGATGATCTGGGCCTTGCCGACCGGACGGTTGTCTTGCGCGTTCTGCAGTTCTTCGAACTTGCGGATACGCGCCTTGCTTTTGACCTGGCGCGCGGCCGGGGTCTGGCGGATCCATTCGAGTTCGCGGCTGAGCGCCTTCTGCTTGCCGCTTTCCTCGCGCTCTTCCTGCGCCAGCCGCTTGGCCTTGGTCTCAAGGTACGTCGAATAGTTGCCCTCGTAGGGGAAATATTTGCCGCGATCGAGTTCGAGGATCCAGCCAACCACGTTGTCGAGGAAGTAGCGGTCGTGGGTGATCATCAGCACCGCGCCGGCATATTCCTTGAGGTGGTTTTCGAGCCACTGGACAGATTCGGCGTCGAGGTGGTTGGTCGGTTCGTCGAGCAGCAGGATGCCGGGCTTCTGGATCAACAGCCGGGTCAGCGCGACGCGGCGCTTCTCACCGCCCGACAGGCTCTCGACCCCGCTTTCGCCCGGCGGGCAGCGCAGCGCTTCCATCGCGATCTCGAGCTGGTTGTCGAGCGTCCACCCGTCGACCGCGTCGATCTTTTCCTGCAGCTCGCCCATCTCGGTGCCGAGCGCGTCGAAATCGGCGTCGGGCTCGCCCATCAGCTCGCCGATCTTGTTGAAGCGATCGACCATGTCGGCCACTTAGCGCGCGCCGTCCTTGACGTTTTCGAGCACCGTTTTCGACGCGTCGAGCTCGGGCTCCTGCGCCAGATAGCCAACGGTGATGTATTCACCCGGCCAGGCCTCGCCGGTGTAATCGGTATCGATCCCGGCCATGATCTTCATCAGCGTCGACTTGCCGACGCCGTTGGGGCCGACGATGCCGATCTTGGCGCCCTGGTAGAACTGGAGATTGATATCGCTGAGCACCGGCTTTTGCGCACCGGGAAAAGTTTTCGTCATGTTCTTCATGACGTAGGCGTACTGGGCGGCCATGGGGCGTCCTTCAGGTATTCTGGGTGACGGGATCGGCCGCGCAGATAGGCGGTGCGCCGGATGGGAGCAAGCGGCGAGGTTGGCGCTGGTGCGGCAGGCAGCTTGCGGATACCGTTGCGGCAGGCAGGGGTCATTTGGGGGCGGATGATGCGGCGGTGGACGACAGCGATGACGGCACTGGTGGCCGTGCTGGCAACGGCAGGCTGCATCCGGGCTGAGCCCCCGGCAACATCCGCCGGTTCGGATTTGATCGGCGCATGGCGCTCGCAGATCACGTTTGCCGCCGGGCCGCTGGCGGCTTTCGATAACCTCGAATTTCTCTACGCTTTCAATGCCGGCGGGACGATGACGGAATCGTCCAACTATGACGAGGCGGCGAATTCATCACCGCCAGCTTACGGAACGTGGCGCCAAGTGGCGCCGCACAAGTTCGAAGCGAAATATGTTTTCTTCACCACCGCGTCCCGAGGCACGACTGAAGGGGCGCCGACCGCGACCGATTGGTGGCCCGACGGACACGGCGAACTGACCGAGACCATCACGCTGGCCGATGACGGCCAGTCGGCGTCATCGGCGATCAGGCTGGTCCTGTTCGACCGGCAAGGCGCCGCGATCGAGGGGGCGAGCGAGGGGACGGGGAAGGCCCGGCGCATCTCGCTTACCGATGCCGGACGCTGACGCCGGCAGCGCCGGCCAAAAATTGGGTTCCGTTGGCGATCAAGGCGTGACAATTTGCCGATAGCGCGCAGGGGGAGAGAAAATTTGAGCAAAGTTCGCCGTCATTGGCGCACCGTCGCGGGTGTTGCGATCGCCGCACTGGCCACGAGCGCGTTTGCCCAGGTCGACGAGCCGTTGACGCCGGCGCGCGATTTCTCGGGGGTTTGGACGACCTATCGGGCACCGTCTGTCGGCGGCGGTCCGCAGGCCGGCGGGCCGGCCGCCCCGGCGGCAGAACCGCCGTTCACCGAAGAAGGCCGCCGCCGCCGCGACGAATTCCGCCTCCTGGCGGGCGAGGGCGGCGACAATCCGGCAGCGCACTGCGTGCAGTACGGCATGCCGACGATGATGCAGTCGGCCGGCGGCTATCCGATCGAGTTCATCCATCGGCCCGAGCAGCTGACTATCATCTACGAAGTCGAGAGCGAGACGCGGCGGGTCTATATGCCCGGCCACGGCGTCGTGTCCGAAAAGCGCCTGCCGGTGCGGCAAGGCTATTCCGAAGGCCGGTGGGACGGCGATACGCTGGTGATCACCACCACCGACCTCAGCGACGGGCAGGATCAGCGCGCCTATCCGCACAGCGAGGAGGCGACGATGGTCGAGCGTATTCGCGTGGTGCCCGACGCGGCGGTGGGCAAGGTCATGGAATACGAGCTGACCATGACCGACCCGGTCTATTACACCGCGCCGGTCAGCTTCACCCGGCGCTGGATGCCGCTCGCCGATGGCCACATCATGGCCTACAATTGCACCGAAGAGCCATGGCTGCGGCTGCTCGACCGGCGGCGCGAACAACTGAACGCCGGCGAGCCGGTGACGGCCAAGATGGCCGACGTCATCGACGTGTACGAATAGGAGAACGAGGCGATGAAACGCATGACTTTGGCGCTCGCGGCTATGGCGTCGCTGGCGCTCGCCGGAACCGCCGCAGCGCATCACAGCGCGGCGATCTTCAACTTCCGCACGCCCGTGACCAAGGCCGGCACGGTCAAGGAAATTCGCGTCATCAACCCTCACACGCACATCATCATGACGATCACCGACGATCGCGGCACGCGCGACTGGAACTTCGAAGGGCACAGCGCCTCGAACTTCTATCGCGCCGGGTTCACGCGCGGCTCGGTCAAAGCGGGCGATCGCATCTCGATCACCTTCGCGCCGATGCGTGACGGGCACGACGGCGGCTACATCGTCGCTTTCACCACCGCCAGTGGCGCCAAGGTCGGCTTCACGCCGCCGCCGTAGAACCGATGCGGTATGTCAGCTTTTTGCGGCCCGACGGCACGGCCAGCTTCGGCCGGCTCGACGGCGATCGGGTCGTCGATCTCCGCGAATCCAAGGGCGGAACTTTGCGCGCGGCGCTGGCGAACCAGGGATTGGCCGGCCTGGCGGACGGCGCGACATTCGCGCTGGCTGAGCTCGCCTTGCTGCCGCCGATCCCCGATCCTGGCAAAATCGCCTGTGTCGGGCTCAACTATGCCTCGCACCTCAGCGAGATGGGGAACCAACGGCCCGATCACCCCACGGTGTTCACCCGCTGGACCGATACGCTTGTGCCGCACGGCGGCGCGCTGGTGCGGCCGGAGAACAGCGAGCGGCTCGATTACGAGGGTGAGCTGGCGGTGGTGATCGGCCGCACCGCGCGCCATGTCGCCCGCGCCGATGCCATGGCTCACGTCGCCGGCTTCAGCGTGTTCAACGATGCCTCGGTACGCGATTGGCAACGCCATTCGGGTCAGTTCACGCCAGGCAAGAACTTCCCCGCCACCGGCGGCTTCGGCCCGGCACTGGTCACGCCCGACGAGATCGAGGACCTGGCCGCCCAGCGGGTGCAGACCCGGCTCAACGGCGCGCTGATGCAGGACCAGCCGATTTCCGACATGCTGTGGCCGGTGGCCGAACTGATCGAATATGTCTCGGCGTTCACTGCGCTCGAGCCGGGCGATGTCCTTGTTACCGGCACGCCCGGCGGCGTCGGAGATGCGCGCAAGCCGCCGGTCTACCTGCAGCCCGGGGACGTTTGCGAAGTGTCGATTGGCGAGATCGGGACGCTTCGCAACACAGTTGTCGCAGAGAAATAACTCGTCCTTTGCGGCGGTTGGTCGGGGAGACAGGATTCGAACCTGCGACCCTCTGCTCCCAAAGCAGATGCGCTACCAGGCTGCGCCACTCCCCGACCGATCCATGCGGACCGCTGCGCTTGCCGGCGGTGGGCCCGCCAGGATTCGAACCTGGGACCTAGCCGTTATGAGCGGCCAGCTCTAACCGCTGAGCTACAGGCCCGCACACCGCATGCGCGTGGCGCGCGGTAGCGGCGAGGCGGGGCCATGGCAATATCAGCGCACCACCGCCGCCATCACTTCGGCCACCGTGGTCGGCCTGACGCCGCGCAACTCGAGATAAGCGAACACCCGCCGCAACCAGTCGTACAACGCGTCGAGATCTTCGTCGCTGCGCACATAAGGCGTGTGCCGGGCATGCAGCGAGGGGCTGTGGAACGACAGCACCAGCACCGGCAGGCCATCGTCGAGCGCCATGTCGATGCCGCGGATCGCTTCATCGACATTGACGCCTTCGGGCGTCAGCGCGATCCGTTCGAGCAGCCCGAGCCGCGCCAGCAGGCCACGCACGGGGCCCAGCCGTTCGAACGCCGGAAAAATCCACCGCCCCTGCTTGCGCAACATGCCCCAGAACACGCTCGTCAGCGGCAGTTCGAGCAGGCGCCGCTCATCGTCGAGCCAATAGGGGTGGAGCGGGTGACGGCTGAAATCGGGGCCTTCGCCGGGGCTGTAATCGAAATTGGCGCGCACCGAGGTGTCGATCGCCACGGCGCCGGCCGCGAGCATGGCGGCCGTATTCGGCCCCACGCCGTATCGTCCGGCGCGGTAAATCGCTGGAGAGACTTCGAAATTGGTCTCGATCGCATTGCGCAGGTTGGTGAACTTGGCGCGCTCGAGTTCGACCGCAAGATTACCGGCGAACGAATTGTGCGGCGTCACCTCCTCCTCGAACGGGGGGTTGACCCATGGGTGCAACTGAATCCCGATCTCGGCGCGGCCGGCGGCCAGCGGCGCCCGCAAAATCTCGGCCGCCAGCTTCGATTGGGCGATCGGCCAGTCGACCAGATAGACCGGCACCACCCCTTCGCCCTGGCAGAATTGCTGAAATTTCTCGAGCCGGCGGACATGATCGAGCCCGTGGCCTTCGCGCGCCAGTGGCTGCGTCCAGTCGAACTCTTCCTCGGTATCGACGGTAAGCAGGAACCGCTGGCCGAACGCCGGGTCGAATCGCGCCCGCGCCTCGCGCGGCGGCGGATCGAGCATCGAACGGATCGCACGTCCCCCCAGGTTGTCAGGCCGCCGGCGGGCCTCTTGTACCTTGCCGATCGACGGTATGGGCGGCGCTCGCGGCGGTCAAGGCCGGGATCGTCAGCCGGAGGGTATCGCCGCGCCGTTCTAGTGCGCCGCCCGCAGCCTCGGCTTCGGCGCGGGCCAGCCGCAGGGTGAAGCCGGTGCCGAACATGCCCGCCGAAACCGCCCGCGGTTGCGACGGCGCGGCGAGCGCAAATAGGTCTCCGTTGTCGAGCAGCGCGATCGGCAAGTCCGCCTCGAGCGTGACGCTGGCCCCATCGCCGCGCAACGCCAAATCGACGATTTCGCCCGGCGCCAGCGAGCCGGCCAGCGTCGCCAGCAGCCGCCAGGCCAGCTGGCGTGCATCGCCTTCGCCCAGCGGGACGTCGAACGGCGAGCCGCTGACCACGAGTTCGATCCGCGCGCTGCGCGGCCGCAACACCCCGTCGAGCCGGCGCACGCTGGCGACGATCGTTTCGCGCAAGTCGCTGGCCTCGCCCTCGTCGAGACGCAAAGCGCCGGCTTCGAGCCGCGCCAGCCGGTCGATCTCGTCGAACCCGGCCATCAGCCGCGCCGCATCGACCGCCACCGCGGCGGCGAGGGCGCGATATTCGTTTGGCGCGGGGCCGAACATCTGCTGCTGAATCAGTTCGGCATAGCCCTGCACCGCGTTAACCGGGGTGCGCAGTTCGTGCAGCAACTGCCGCATCCGATCGCCGGCGCTGTCGGGTGCCGCTGCGGCGGCGCCGCCGAACGGGCGGCGCAGGCGGCCGCGATAGCCGGTGAAGCGCCCGCTGTCGGGCGCGAATGCCGGCGCGGCGTCGATCCGCCACGGACCAGCGACCTCGTCGAGCCCGGCGAGCGTGACACGGGCGCCGCGCAGAGGTTGCCGCCGGCGCAGCGCGGCCGTACCGTCGGCATCAAGCACCGCCACCGCGCCGGGCCGATCCGTGCCGAGTGTCATGCCCACCACCAGCGGCGCCATCGCCGGGTCGGCCCAGACGATCGTGCCTTCGGCGTCGCAGGCGAAATCGAACGCCGGGTGGCGTCGCGCCAGGTCAAGTTCGAACGGGCGCCCGTCGCCCAGCGGCAAGCGCGGGGCCGTGCCGCCTTCGCGCCGGGCGCGCTGGAACGCCTCGATCCGTCGCACCAGCGCGCCGATGCCCCCTTCGCCGTTCGGTTCGGGGGTAGGCGCCGGCGCTGCCGCGGGCGGGGCGCGGCCGATCTGGTCCGCGGTCGGCTCGGGCAGGACCAGATCCTGCACCCCCAACCGATCGAGCACTTGCCGCGCGCTCATCGGCAAATCGCGGCGATGGCGCAGGAAACCGCGCGCGGTCAGCGGCAGGCGCGGGATCAGATAGAGCCAGTCGCGCTCGCTGAGCTGGGCACTGGCCATGGCCGCGGCCGCCACTTGCGGTTCGCCGCGCGCCAGCCACGCCGCTAGCGCGCGATTGCGCAACCGCAGGCCGGGCGCGCGCAGGATTGCCGATTGCTCGGCCGGCGCAAGCTGATCGGCCAGTTCGGCAAGCCGATCGAACGCAGCTTCCGCCAGCGCCCCGCCGTCGTCGGCCAGGGCCGCGCCGAGCAGGTCGAGCAACTGCCGATATTGCGTGCGCGCGCCCGGCTCGCTCTGCGCGCGCTGGCGCAGGACGGTGGCAAGGCGATCGTCGAACTGCACTTCCAACTCCGGCCGACAGGCATCGCGCGCACGAAGACGCGAGCATCGCCTATGCCAGTCCGCTGGCTCAAAAAATGGCTTCCAGATCGTGCGTTGCAAAGCGGGACAATTGCCGCCATACACAATAATATTTCGGGGACACCGCCTCTGGCCGGTGGATAATTTCAAGGGCGGGGGGCCCGATGGCGACTCTGGACAGCATCGACCGGCATCTGCTGGCGGAACTGCAGGCCGAAGGGCGCGTCACCAACGTCGATCTGGCCAAACGCGTCGGACTGACGGCTCCGCCATGCCTGCGCCGGGTCCGCGCGCTTGAAGAAGGCGGGGTGATCCGCGGCTATCACGCCGATCTCGATGCCTCGCGCCTGGGCTTCACCATCACCGTGTTCGCGATGGTCAGCTTGAAGAGCCAGGCCGAAGGCGATCTGCGCGCGTTCGAAGACCATATTAAGGGCCTGCCCGAAGTGCGCGAATGCCACATGCTCAA
>JANOAH010000048.1:0-19285 GCA_031411075.1 Erythrobacteraceae bacterium | reverse complement strand
GAAATCGCGCAGCATCGGCGGCGTAAAACTCGGCCGTCCGGCCGGGCTGATGTAAGTCCACAGCGCGGCATGCTCGGCCTGATAGAGTATATCGAGTTCGGACAGATCGAATAATTGCTTGTCGATGCGGAAATGCGACTGGCTTTCGACAACGAGGTGTTCGTCCCCCGCGCCAAGGCCCAATAGCCCTTCCCGGGCGTCCGGCTCGGCCTCGCCCGAGCAATCAAGATGGCGAGCCAGCCGATCCATAGTACCCCCGTTTTTGCAACCCGTTGCGGTCACATGGTTTTTGCCATTGCGAACGCGACTGCGAACTTAACAGGGGTTATTATCTTGGCAATGGCGGATTTAGCTGCGCCGATTTCACCATTCGGGCCTGTTCCCAAAATGGCACAATAATTTCAGCTGAAATGATCGCCGTTTAGGTGATCGCACCGAGGCGGACGAGCGAGCGATCGAGCATCACCAGCTGCCACAGCAGGCGCGAATGATCCGCGCGCCCAGCGATGTGCGCCTCGGCCAGGTGGCCGATCGCGCCCAGGTCGAACCACCCGGTGCGCGCCAGCGCCGCGCCCGAGGCAATCGCTCGCGCCTCGCCCGCCAGCGGACCGCGAAACCATTGCGCGATCGGGGTGACGAAGCCCTGTTTGGGGCGAAACAGCAGGTCGTCGGGCAGGTAGCGGCGCATCGCCCGCTTCATCAGCCACTTGCCCTGCCGCCCGCGCACCCGCATTTTTTCGGGCAGGGTGGCGGCAAATTCGATCAACCGGTGGTCGAGCAGCGGCTCGCGCGCTTCGAGGCTGACCGCCATGCTGGTGCGGTCGACCTTGGTCAGGATATCGCCCGGGAGCCAGAAGGTCAGATCGGCATATTGCGCGCGGTCGAGTCCGGAGCGGGCCGGAGCCTTGGCCATCGCCTCAATCAGCGGCGCCTCGGCGCGGTAATCCCCGATCTGGCGGGCGAAGTCGGGAGTGTACAGCGCGGCGCGCACCTCGGGCGGCAGCACCGCCAGGCTGCGCGCGTAGCCCGCCCCGCCATCGCCGGCGAGGCCGAGCAGCGTGGCCTTGGCGCGCAGTGGACGCGGTGCCCAGTCGGCCTTGGGATAGGCTCGGCCGAGCGGCCCGAGCACGTGGCGGCGAAACCCGGCCGGCAGCAGGCCACGCCAGCGCTCTTCGTGCGCATGGAATACCTGGCGGCGATAGCCGGCCATGGCCTCGTCGGCGCCATCGCCCGACAAGGCCACGGTCACGCTCTCGCGCGCCAGCTGGCAGACCCGCCAGGTCGGCAGGGCGGAGGCGTCGGCGAACGGTTCGTCGAACATCGCCGCCAGCATGTCGATCGCGTCGAACTGGTCGGCGCTGACGATGCGGGCGTGGTGATCGGTGTGGAACAGGCGCGCCACCCGCTCGGCATGCGCGGTTTCGTCGAGTGCGGCGACATCGAAGCCGATCGAGCAGGTCTTGACCGGTGCATTGCTCGCCTCGGCCATAAGGGCCACGACGCTGGAGGAATCGACCCCGCCCGAAAGGAACGCGCCGAGCGGCACGTCGGCGGTCATCCGGCTGGTCACCGCTTCGCGCAAGTGGTGCAACAGCTCGGCCTCGAGATCGCGTTCCGCGCCGCGGCGGCGTTCGGCGAACGAAACATCCCACCAACGAACTGGCCCGGAGGGCGGCGCATCGTGGCGCAGCAGGCGGTAATGCCCCGCCGGCAGCTTCTCGACGCCCTTCAGGATCGAGCGGTGATCGGGCACGTAGCCCCAGGCGAGGTAATCCTCGACCGCCAGCGGATCGACCTCGCGGCGCAAGAGCGGATGGGCGAGCAGGCCCTTGAGTTCGGAGGCAAAGGCCAGGCTGCCATCGCTCAGCGGCGCCATAAACAGCGGCTTCACGCCGAGGCGGTCGCGCGCCAAGAGCAGTGTGCGCTGCGCCTGGTCGTAGAGCGCGAAGGCGAACATGCCGTGGAGCTTGGGCAGGCACTCGACGCCCCAGTGCTGCCAAGCGGCGAGAATAACCTCGCTATCGCCATCGGTGTGGAACTGCGCGCCAAGCGCGGCTAGCTCGCGCCGCAGCTCGCGGAAATTGTAGATCTCACCATTGAACACCAGCATCGCGCGGCCATCGGCCGAGGCCATCGGCTGCGGCGATCCGGCCAGGTCGATGATCGCCAGGCGGCGGAAACCGAGCCCGACGCCGGGCGCGGTCCACACGCCGCTATCGTCAGGACCGCGGTGGACCATGGCGTCGGCCATCCGCTGTACCCGCGCGGGATCGACCGGCTTGGCCGTGCCGCAATGAAATATCCCCGCGATCCCGCACATATGACGTTGGCCTAGCGGTCCCCGGCCAGCCGCGCCAGCAGCGGCGAGGCGTCGAGCGCGGCGGCATCGATCAGCGGCTCGTCGGGCGCGCGGTCGAAGAACCGCCAGGCGACGCCCAGCACCAGCGCCATGACCACGGCGAAGAACACCCAGCCATAGACGATGTGATCGAACCCCTCGGCGAACGCCACGCCCTGGCTTTGCGCGATGTAGATCGTCCCCCAGGCGCGCACCCCGTTGGCGACGATCGGCACCACGACGGCGGCCAGGATCAAGGCGGCGCGGCGATTCCAGCTCTTGAAGCAGACCTGCGCCACCAGCGTGCCGAGCGCGACCATGGCGACGAGGAACTTCACCCCCGAACAGGCCTCGGCGACCTTGAACAGGCCCACCGGCGTATCGATGAACACACCGTCAATGCGCGCCGGCACCCCGCTCCAATGCGTCAGCGCGATTGCCAACTTGGCGGTGATCGCCTGCAGCGCCGGCACGATTTCGTCGCCGAACGGAACCAGAAACGCCATGTAGGCGAGCGGGAACAGCAGCCCGGCCGCCACCCGCACGCCGAGCACCGCGGCGACCGCGCCCTGCAGCATGACGACCGCGCCGGCCTGGGCAAAAGTGTTGATCGCCAGGATCGTGCCGCTGGCCCACAGCGCCGCGCCCAGCGCCAGCCAGGCGAAAGCGAGCGGCCAGGCGCGCGGGGTGAGTTGGGCCAGTTGCGGCCCACGCTGCCAGACCAGCCAGGCGAGGATCGCGGGGATCAGCAGGATGTGGTTGTAGGTCGACGAATCCCACCACTGGCGGACCATCTCGGCCCAGGCCGGCCAGGTCATCGCGACAATCGCCGTTACCGCCAACGCCAGCCGCATCAACGCGGCGCGCCACGTGTCGGTCAGCGCCGGGGCACGAAGAGCGAGTTCAGGCGGCATTGCGACGCGGCCTGGCTTGGGGCTCGAGGCCCATCAGTGCCGGCAGCTCGGCCAGCGCCGCCGGCCAGCTCAGCGTATCGACTACCAGCCGCCGCGCTGCCGCGCCGAGACGGTCTGCAGCAGGGCGATCGGCGAGGAGCGCGAGGGCCTTGGCTACGAACGCCGAATCGTCGTCGGCGATCACGAACTGCTCGCCATCGCGTGCGGCGATGCCGGTGGCGGCCTCGCGGCTTAGCAGCACCGGGCGCGCCATCGCCATCGCTTCGAGCGCTTTGTTCTGGATGCCGCGCGCGATCGTCAGCGGCGCCAACACCAGGTCGGCGGCGGCTAGGAACGGGCGCACGTCGGGCACCTCGCCCCACACGCGCAAGCCATCGTGCCCGTCGCGGGTCACAAGTTCGGCAACCGGCGCTCGGCCGACGATGTGGAACATCGCGTCCGGGTGGACCACGCGGATCCCCGGCAGGATCGCCTCGATTGCGCGATGCGCCGCCTCGATGTTGGGGCGGTAATCCATCTGCCCGGTGAAGATCAGGTGCGGCCCGGGTCCACCGAGATCGCGCTGCGCGGTCACCTTGGCCGGATCGTAGCCGTCCGCATCGATACCGTTGCCGAGCGCCACGATCCGCGCCGGCGAGCCTTCAGGAAGCCGCGAGGCGAGCAGCGCCGCCTCCGCATGGCTGACCAGCAACGTGCGGTCGGCCCGCGCCGCCAGCCGCGCCTCTTCGCGCGACAGGAGCCGCGCCTCGCGCGCTTCGACCCAGCCGAGCGGCCAGGGTTTGGCGGCGGCATAAGCTTCGTACTTGGCCGAATCGACGTCGACCAGATCGACCACCAGCCGCCCGCGCCAGTCCGCCGGGACATATTGCCCCATTTGCGACGAGAACACGTAGATCGCGCCGATGTCGTGGATGGCGAGCGTTTCGCGCACCCACGCGGCCAGTGCGGGATCGCGAAAGGCGGCGAGATTGGCCGGCTCGCGCCGCGCCAAGGCTTGCATCCCCGCCAGCGCCAAAGGCTTGGCGCGAGTGCGCAAGCAATAGCGGGTCGCGACTTTCGCCAAATCAGGTTCGGCGGCCTTGTCGGCGGCGGTCTCGGCAAAGGTGCCGACGTGCACCGGCGCCAGCGCGGCCAGTGCCTTCAGGATATGGTGCGAGCGGATCTTGTCGCCGCGATCGGGCGGGAACGGCATGCGGTGCGCCAGGAACAGGATTTCGCTCATCCCAACCCCCGCGCGATCAGCGGGCCGAGCCGGTTGGTCACCGGCAGCGGCAGCCGCTTCCACAGCGCGATCCGCGCGGCATGGCGGGCGCTGTTGGGGTCGGCATCGCGCTGCTCGGCCCCGGGCGCAGTCCAGCTGGCGTAGCTCAGCGGCTCCGGCTCGAAGCCCCAGTTCTTCTTCATCGCAAAGGCGCCGCTGCCGGTCTTGCTGCGGCCGAAATCGAACCGGGTGCAGCCGCGGGCGCGGGCATGGCGCATCAGCTCGAAATAGAGCCGCTCGTTCGCGCGCAAGGATCGCGCGGCCCACACCCCGCCGCCCCAGTAGGGCAGCACCGCGCCATCATGGTAGAACGACAGAACCGCGGAAACCGGCTCGCCGGCATGGCGCAACACTAGGACATCGGCGTCGAGCCCGGCCACGGCTGCTTGGAACAGCGCGCTTGGAAACACCGGGGTGCCGAGATTGCGGACGCTTGCGGCATAGACGGCATGGCCGGCGGCCACATCGCGGCCCACCGACACCTCGAGATCGCGCTCCAACCCCTTGCGCACTTCGGCGCGGGTCTTGCGCGGAATGGCGAGCAGCTCCGCTTCGTCGTCAGCTTCGAGGGGGCGTTGGAATCCGCTGTGACTGTCAGCGCGGTGCGCCCAGTCGGGCGGCGCCGGACCTCCGCGCAATTCGATCGAGGTGCAAGACAAGCGCTCGGCCAGCTCCTCGGCGGCACGGCAAAGCGCTATCGCCGTCGCCTCGCGATCGGCGAGCACCCCGCCGCCAACGGCAAATCCGCTCGACGCCAGCATCCGCCCGAACAGCGGCGAATGCACTTCGGAGAGCGGCAACCACCCGGTCAGCGCCCCGCCCTGCTCCGCCACCAGGCCGCGCGCGCGCTGCCCGGTACCGCGCTCGATCATCCGCAGCCACGCCGGGCGGTGGAACAGCGTCCCGCCGCGCTCGGCCACGAACCCTTCGATCCGCGCAACCTCGTCCGGCTGGCGCAAGTCGGCCAGCCGCACTCGCTCTGCCAAGGCGAACGGCGCGTTCATTCCGCCGCCCCAACGGCTTCGGCATCGATTCGCGCGGCTTCACGATGGGCCAAGAGGTCCATCCGGCCCCAGTGGAACTCGCGGATCAGCTGGCGCAGCTTGGGCGCCATCTGCTCGAGCCGGCTGTAATGCCGGAGGCGCGACTTGAGCGGCGCGCCGGCCACCCGCGGCTGGCCGGGGTCGATCTCCCACGGGTGGAAGTAGAACACCGCCGGCCGCCCCTCGCGCCGGTTGACCTGGCGGATCGCCCAGCGGCTGAACGCATAGGGGAGCACGCGGAAGAACCCGCCCCCGCCCGCCGCAAGTCGCTTGCCGGCGAACATCGCGGTGGTGACCGGGATTTCGACCAGCGGCTGCCACGCCAGCGGGCGAAAGGCGAAGCGCGGCGCGTCGGGCCAGCCGTAATGGTCGTGCGCGATCGGCGCCACGCTGGACGAATAGGCATAGCCCTGTTCGGCCAGTTCGGCGAATGCCCAAGGGGTGCGCTGGTCGATCGAGAAGCTCGGCGCGCGGTAGCCGATCACGCGCGCGCCCGAGGCGTCCTCGATCACCGCGCGCGCCTTGGCGATGTCTTCGGCAAAGGCGGGGCGGTCCATGGTGAACACCCGGCGGTGATCCCAGCCGTGGCTGGCGATTTCGTGACCGCGCGCGGCAATCTCGCGCAGCAGCGGGCCATGGCGCTGCGCCACCCAGCCCAGGGTGAAGAACGTGCCCTTGGCTTCGACTTCATCGAACAGGTCGAGAATTTCGTGGACATTGCGCGCCACCCGGTCGGCGAGGCCCGCCCAGTCGTCACGCTCGATCACATCCTCGAAGGCGCCGACCTGGAACCAGTCTTCGACATCGACCGACAGGCCGTTGACGACGGTGCGCGCGCGCCTGGGCCGCTCGGGAAACGTAACCGCATTCACGCCGAAACCGCCTTTCGCGAGCGCCGCGTCAGGCGGCCCTGGTCTGTCCCACTTCGCCTTCGATCCATTCGATCAGCATGGTCAGCGTCTGTCGCACGGTGCGCTCCTGCTCGAACACCTTGGCCTCGAGCCGCGCGATCTGGTCCTGCAACGCCTCGATCTCGGGGCGCACCGCGGCCGCAGCCGCAGCATCGTGCTGGCTCGACAGCTCGACGATCGCCTGCTGCAGCTCGGCGATCTGCACGTCGCGTTCGGCGAGCAGGGTATCGAGCATTTCTTGGTCGATGCGCGGTTCGTGCTTGAGCGGGGCGAGCTGCTGCACCGCCGGTTCGGGGCGCGCCAGCGGGGCCGGTGCGGCTTCGGGGAAGGCCTTTTCGGCGTTCATCTCGTCGAGCACCGACTTGAGCATCGCCGCGTCGATCCGCGACCGTTCTTCGACCGCGCCCAAAAGCAGCAGCCGGTTGGCGATCTGGTTGACGCGCCGCGGGATGCCGCCGCTCGCTTCGTGCAGTTCGGCGAACACGCGCTGGTCGAACGCCGGATTGCCCTGCCAGCCGACCAGCTCCAGCCGGTGGACCACGTACGGTTCGATCTCGCTGCGCTCCATGGGCTCGAGATGGTGCGCAGCGATCACCCGCTGGCGCAGCTGTTCGAGCGCGCCGTGGCTCTGCAGCGTGGCGCGAAATTCGGGCTGGCCGAGCAGCAGCGTCTGCAGCAGCGGGTGGTTGCCGAGCTGAAAGTTCGACAGCATGCGCAGCTCTTCGAGCGCCTCGACCGACAGGTTCTGCGATTCGTCGACGATCAGCAGCGTGCGCCGTCCGGCCCGCGCCTCGTCGTGCAGAAAGCCTTCGATCGCGCCGAGCGCGCTGGCCTTGTCGTGCCCGTCGATGTCGAGCCCGAAGCTCTGCGCCACGACGTGGACGATCTCTTCTTCGTCGAGCTTGCTGGTGACGATCTGCGCCACGGTCAAACGCTGCGGATCGACGCTGGCCATCATGTGCGCGACCAGGGTCGATTTGCCCGCGCCGACTTCGCCGGTGATGACGATGAAGCCTTCGCCCTGCGCCAGGCCATAGCCCAGATACGACAGCGCCTTCCTGTGCGTTATCGAGCGGAAGTAGAACGCCGGATCGGGCGTCAGCTGGAACGGTTTGCCGGTCAGGCCATAGAAATCGTCGAACATCGTGAATGTCCCGTCAGAAGAAGCTGTACCGCAGGCCGACCAGTGCCGACGCTGCTTGGAAATCCTCGAGGTCCTTGCGGCTGACCCCGTCGAACGCCACCGCCGCGGTGCCGCTGAGGCCGCGCAGGAGGTTGCGGTTGTATGCCACCGACGCGCTGTACCCGAGGCTCGAATCGGCGAAGGCATCGCTGCTGTCGAACCAGTTGGCGCTGGCGTTGGCGGTCACGCTCGAGCGCTGGTCGAGCTCGGTCGAGGCGTACGCCGCCCACCACACCGTCTCGTCGACCTGGCCATTGGTGCCGCCGATCGCGGTGCCGCTGGCGGCGAGGAACCGGCGGCGATCGTAGCCGATGCCGGTGCCGATCTGGGTGTGGCCCATCGTCGCCGAATAGGACACCCCGCCGCCGCGGTTGCGGAACACGCCGGCATTGAGCGTGGCGAGCGAGCCGCCGAAGCAGCTGCCGCCCTGCGCACTCGCCACGCAGCCGCCGACCTGGCCGCTGATCGGATTGCGAAAAGCCTCGAATTCGGTCGGCAGCCCGGCGATCTGTTCGACCAGCACCCCGCCAAAGGTGGTGAGGTTGTCATAGACGATCGCGTTGAAGCTTTCGCGGCTGTTGGGCGCATAGGCGGCCGCGCCGTGATAGGTCATCGAGCCGTAGCGGCGGCCGACATAAGCCTCGACCGAAGTGCGCCGGCTCGGGCGCCACATTACGCCGGCATCCCAGATGAGGCCGCTCGTCTCGTAGGCGATCTGGCGCGGCGCGCTGGTGTCGGTGACCAAGCGGCCGTCGCTGCCGATCACCGCGTTGCCGGCGCCATTGCGCACCGCATCGCGGCCCGAAACCTCGACATCCTCGTAACCGACGCCGCCGACCACCGCGAGCGACGGGCTGACCGGCACCGTCACATCGGCGCGGACGTAGCGATCGCGCACCCGCTGATCGAGGTTGGAAACGTGCTGTTCGGTCCATCCCGCACCCACGCCCACGCCCACCGGCGCGACCGTGTTGGGGCGCACCCCGGCGCGGACAAAGGCGGCGTGAGTGGTGCTGTCGTCGAGCAGGTCGACCGGCTGCTGCCCCGGCGCCACCGCCAGCGCATCGGGTTCCTCGACCCGGACATAGCCGAGCCGGTAATGGCCTTCGATCTCGACTTCGCCGGCCATGGTGTGGACCGACGGGCCGACATAGCCGGCGTAGATCTGGCTGGTCTGGCTGTCGTCGCCACCGAACCCGCCGAGCGAGGCGGCGCCCGAGCTTTCGACCCGGGTCCGCGCGGCAAGCGCGCCGGCATCGAGCGTGACCGAGCGCGGCGCGATGGCCAGCGAGGCGCGGGCGACGCCGCTCAGCGTGTCGCCGTCAATGGTGCTGTCGTCGTAACCGATGCGGCGTTCATAGCGCAGCGACACCGACCCGGCGCTGTTGCGGCCGGCGACAGTGGCATCGACCCCGGCGGCGACCTGGCTGTAAGTGACGAATTCGTCGCCCGGCGAGAGTTCCTGGGTGAGCACTTGCGCGGCTTCGATATAGGGCCGCACGAACGTCTCGGCGCGTTCGCCGCGTTCGGAATCGCGTTCGCCACCGTCTTCGCGCGGTTCGTCCTGCGCCGCGGCGAGCGACGGCAAGGCGAGCGCGGCGATGGCGCAGGCGAAATGAAGTGAACGATAAGTCGTCACGATTACCCCCCGTAACCGTAGTAATCGCCGAAGCGGCGACCGCTCGGGCTGAAATTGGCGGCGTTCAACAGCAGCTTGATGTCGGGACAGGCCGAGAGCAGCGACAGCGCGTCCTCGAGCCCCGTTTGGCCGGTCTGGTCGGCGCGGCAGATAACCAGCGCCTGGCCGGCGTACTTGGCCAGTTCGGCGGCCGGCGAGGCGGCGAGCGCGGGCGGCGAATCGAAGATCACCATCCGCTGCGGCGCGCCTTGCGTCAGCCGGGCGAGCACCGCGGCGGTGCGCGCGCTGGACAGGTATTCGCTGTCCGACGCGGTGCGGTTGCCCGCCGGCAACACGTAGAGCCCCGGCACGTCGGTGGAAACGACGCAGTCCTCGACCGCGATGGTCGGATCGGCCAGCGCGTCCATCAGCCCCTTTTCGCCTGTGAGGCCGAGCAGCGAGAGAATCGAGGGCTTGGCGAAATCGGCGTCGACCAGCAGCACTTCGCTATCGCGTTCGCCGGCGATCGCCAGCGCCAGGTTGGTGGCGCAAAAGGTCTTGCCTTCGCCCGGCAGCGGCGAGCACACCAGCACCCGCTGCGCTTTGGCGGCATCGGGGCCGGAGCGGCCCGCCGCGGCCGAGACGAGCAGCTGGCGTTTGACGATGCGGAACTCTTCCATCAGCGCGGTGACCGGGCCGCCGGGGACGATCAGGCCCTGGCCGGAGAGGTGCGCGCGGTCGATGGGCTGCGGCTTTGCGGTGAAGGTGATCGGTTCGACCGGCGCAGCGGCTGGCGCGACCGCACACCCCTCCCGCTCGCGGGAGGGGTCGGGGGTGGGCCTGTCGATGGCAGCGCCCGGTTCAGGCTGGCCCTCCCCTGGCCCCTCCAGCAGGCGGGAGGGGGATTCGGGCGCAACTTCGATCTCGACCGCCCGCGGCTTGGCCTCGGGCTTTTTCCAGCGGCGATTGGTCGGGCCGGCGAGCTTGTCCGGCACCGGCGCGGGGGTAAACGTGTCGAACCCGCCGAGCGCGCCTTCGGCCCGCTCGAACAGCGACTTGCCCTCACCAGGCAGCGGGATCTTGCGGTGTTCTGACATCAGGCCACCGTCCCGCGCTGGATGAATTCGACGCCGAGCAGGACCACGAACAACGCCCCAAGCCCGCCGCCAGCCATCGCAAATTGCTTGAATTTCTTCTTCTGCAGCGCCCGCGCCGCATCGGTCAGCGTGTGCGAGATCGTGCCGATCACCGGCAGCTCGAAGGTACGTTCGAGCTTGTTGGCAGTGGCAAAGGTGCCCCCGACCTTGCCCAGCCCGAACGCGGTGCCGGCCCCGGCGCCCAGCCCGACCACCAGCACGCCCAGCAGCAGCAGCGGCCGGTTGGGCGCGGCCGGTACGCGCGGGGTGCTCGGCGGATCGACCACATCGAACTTGACCGTGCTGCGCTCGGTCTCGACCTGGCCGCGCAGGCGCAGCTCCTCACGGTCGGCGAGCAGCTCGTCGTACTGCTTGCGCAGCACTTCGTAATCGCGGCTGATGCGCTGGGCTTCGGCCGAAGCGCCGGGCTCCTGCGCCTGGTTGGCAGCGACCTGGGCCAGCTCAACCCGCAGCGCCGAAGCGCGCGATTGCAGCGAATTGACGGTCGACTGGCGCTCGACCTTCATCGCCTGGAGCGACGACCAGGCCGGGTTGGCGGTGCCGCCGGAATCACCGTTGGGCCCGTTGGCGAGCGGCCGCAGCGAGGCGATCTGGCGCTTCAACGCGGCGACATCGGGGTGCGTATCGGTAAGGCCGCGCCCCTGCAGCGCGGCGAGATTGGCTTCGGCCTGGGCCAGCGCGGCGCGCGGGCCGCCGCCGCCGGCCGTCGCAATCGTGCGCGGCGTGCCGGCGAGCTGGCCGTCGATCGCGGCGAGCGCGCTCTGCGCGGCGGCGAGGTCGGCTTCGACCCCGCGCAATTCGCCGCGGGTGGCGGCGAGCTGCGAGGAAATCCCCACCGCGCCGCCGATCAATTCGGGATGCTCGGCCTCGAACGCCAGACGGCGCTGTTCGGCGTCTTCGAGCTGGCGCTGACGCTGCGCCAGCTGCTGGTCGAGGAATTCGATCGTCTCGCGCATTTCACCGCGGCTGCCGCCGAGGTTGGTTTCACGCGCGATATCGATCAGCCGCAGCGCCACGTCCTGGGCGAGCTGCGCGTTCTCGCTGTCGGACAAGTCGCGGCGGCCGCTGTCGACCGTCAGCGTGAAGACGTTCTTCTCATCACCCACCAGCTTGATGTTCTCGCCCAGCGAACGGATGGTCCTTTCCATCTGCCCGGGCGTGGTCACGGTCTGGCCGAGCCGGGTCGAGCGGACGATCTTTTCGAGGTTGGTGGCGCTGACCAGGGTCTGGCGCATCCGCTCGATATCCTGCTTGCGCGCGTCGGCGCCGATGCCGATCTGGTCGGCCAGCATGTCGTCGAGCTGGACGAACATTTTCGCCTGGCTCTGGTAGGTGTTGGGGATCAGCGCCACGACCAGCCAGCCGGCCAGGCACACGCCCCAGGCCACCGCCAGCGCCAGCCAGCGGCGGTTCCACACCGTCCACAGCGCCGAGCGCAGTTCTTCGAGGACGAGATTCAACGCGTCAGCCCCTTCAAAACATCGATTCGGGGATGATGATCACGTCACCCGGGGCGAGCATGACATTAGCGCGGCTGTCGCCCCGCTTGAGCAGATCGCCCAACCGCAGCGCGAATTCGCGCTGGCGGCCGACCGAGCGGTCGAAGCGAATGAGCTTGGCGCGGTTGCCGCTTGCGAATTCGCTCAGGCCGCCGACCGCGATCATAGCGTCGAGCAACGTCATGTTGGCGCGATAGGGCAGCGAAGCCGGCTTCTCGGTCGCGCCGACGACGCGGATTTGCTGGCTGAAGGTGCCGGCGAACTGGTTGACGATCACCGTCACCAGCGGCTCGGCAATATATTGCGACAGCTGCAGGCGGATGTCCTCGGCCAGCATGGTCGGGGTCTTGCCGACCGCGGGCATGTCGGAGACGAGCGGCGTGGTGATGCGCCCGTCGGGGCGGACCTGGACTTGCGCGCCGAGCTCATCGTTGCGCCAGACGTGGACGGTCAACTGGTCGAGCGGGCCGATCACGTATTCTTCGCCCGGACCTTCCTGCATCGCCACGAAGGCGGCTGGGGCGAGCTGCTCGCCGCTCGAGCTGGCGCAGCCGCTCAGCACCAGCGACGAGGTCGCGGCCAGCGCGGCGAGGCGGGAGAAACGGTTGGTGCGCATCACATGCGTCCTTGGCAAGGCGGACGGGCCACGCGGCTCGCCCTTTTGGATCCGAGCGGCGTTCTCGCCGAGAATGGTGAACATCCCGTTAGCCTTGGGCCGCAAAACGGGGCGAAACCGGGCTTTTCTGGGGGGCTGTCCCGATTGGGGACGAGACGAGATCAACTCTTAATTCGTCATTCCGCGCACGCGGGGATCCAGCGCATAAACACTCGCGCGAAGCGCTCGACTGTAACTGGGTCCCCGCGTTCGCGGGGATGACGAAGTCAATTGTTAAACCAGTATTTCCCTCGCCGGGCCTTGGCCGAGGAACTGCGCCGGGCTGGCGCTGGCGCCATAGGCCCCGGCACAGAATACCGCGACCAGATCGCCGACCTCGCCGCGCGGCAGCTCGACCTGGTCGGCGAGGCGATCGAGCGGGGTGCACAGGCAGCCGACCACCGATTGCGGGTAGGGTTCGGGCGGCGCGCCGAACTTGGTGGCGATGGCGAGCGGATAATTGCGCCGCACCACGGTGCCGAAATTGCCCGAAGCGGCGAGCTGGTGGTGAAGGCCGCCATCGGTGACCAGGAAGACCTGGCCGTGGCTTTCCTTGCGATCGACGATCCGGGTCAGATAGACCCCGGCCTCGCCGACAAGGTACCGGCCCAGTTCGATGGCGAATTCGGTTTCGGCCAATTCGGCCGGCAATTCAGCGAAACGCTGCGCCAATCGAGCGCCTATTTCGGCCGGATGAAGCGCTTCATCGCCATGGAAATACGGGATACCGAACCCGCCGCCCATGTTGAGATGGGGCAGGTCATGTTCGATCTCGGCGGTCAATTGCGCGGCAAGATCAATGACATTGCCCTGCATTTCGATGATCGCGCCACAATCGAGCGCCTGGCTGCCGGAGAAAATGTGCAGCCCGCGCCATTCGGCCCCGGCGGCGATTATTTCGCGGGCAAGCGCCGGAACGCGGGCTTGGTCGACGCCGAACGGCTTGGCCCCGCCGCCCATTTTCATGCCCGACCCGCGCAGTTCGTAATACGGATTGACCCGGATGGCGAGGCGCGGCGTGACGCCAAGCTTCTCGCCGATAGCCAGCGCCCGATGCGCCTCGGCCTCGCTCTCGAGATTGAGCGTGACGCCGAGACGGATCGCCGCTTCGAGCTCGGCATCGCGCTTGCCCGGCCCGGCGAAACTGACCCGCGCCGGGTCCTGTCCGGCGGCCAGCACGAGCTCCAGCTCACCCGCCGAGGCGATGTCGAAGCCATCGGTCAGACCTCGCATCAGTTCGAGAACAGGCCGATAAGGATTTGCTTTGACCGCATAATGAATGCGTAGCTGCGCGGGCATTGCAGCGCGAAGATCGGCCATGCGTTGCCGGATCAGCGCCCCTGAATAGACGAACAGCGGCGTGCCGCACCCGCCCTCGATCGCGCTCAGCTTGCGACCATCGACCGCCAGTTCGCCGTCGATCGCCTCGTACCCGGCGGGGATCGGGCCGAGCGGCTTCATGCGGCCGCCTCGGCCGCCAGCGCGGTGCGGTCGATCTTGCCGTTGGGATTGACCGGCATCGCCGCGACCCAGCGGATCACTTGCGGCTGCATGAAATTGGGCAGGTCGCGCTTGAGCGCCGCCTTGAGCGCCGCGTCATTGTCGGGCGAACCGCGCACCACCAGGTGCACCGCCTGCCCCAGTCGCGCATCGGGCACGCCGAGCGCCACCGCCTCGGCCACCAGCCCACTGGCAAGCGCGGCGTCCTCGATTTCCTGCGGACTGATGCGGTTGCCCGCGCTCTTGATCATCGCGTCGCGCCGGCCGGCGAAGTACAGCAGCCCGTCAGCGTCGCGGCGCACCCGGTCGCCCGACCACACCGCCATCCCGCCATATTCCGACGCCGCCGGCGCCGGCTTGAACCGTTCGGCGGTGCGGACGGGATCGTTCCAGTAACCTTGCGCCACCAGCGGGCCGCAATGGACCAGTTCGCCTTCCTCGCCATCCTCGGTCACTGCGCAATCATCGCCGATGACGAGGATCTCGGCATACGGAATCGCCTGCCCCATCGAGGTCGGATGCGCATCGACCAGCGCGGGATCGAGGTAAGTCGAGCGGAACGCTTCGGTGAGGCCGTACATCGGGAACAGTTTCGCCTGCGGGAACAGCGCGCGCAAGCGGCGGACGAGGTCGACCGTCAGCGCGCCCCCGCTGTTGGTCAGCCGCCGCAGCGGCGCGGTGGCGGCCGGCGGCCAGTCCTGCTCGACCAGTTGCAGCCACAGCGGCGGTACGGCGGCCAGCGTGGTGACGCCGTGGCGCTCGCACGCCTTGATCACGTCGCGCGCGGTCAGATAATCGAGCGGCACCACGCAACCGCCCGCCTGCCAGGTCGAGAACAGCTGGTTCTGCCCATAATCGAAGCTGAGCGGCAGCACCGCCAGCGTGACGTCATCGGCGGCAAGGCCGAGGTATTCGGCCACGCTCAGCGCGCCGAGCGCCATGTTGGCATGGCTCAGCATCACCCCCTTGGGCCGTCCGGTCGAGCCGCTGGTGTAGAGCAGCGCGGCGAGCGTATCGGAGGCGGCGTCCGACGGGCCGAGCGTGACGCCCGCCTGCTCCGCCGCCGCCCACGCCGCGTCCTCTCCCAGCACCGTGCAATCCGCATCGCCCGGCTCGAGACTGGCGAGCCGCGCCGGGGTGCCAATCAGCAGCGCCGCGCCGCTGTCGGCCAGGATATGCGCGACTTGCGCGCGCTTGAGCAGCGGGTTGATCGGCACATGGACCAGCCCGGCGCGCGCCGCGGCGAGCGGCAGCAGGCAGGTCAGCTCGCCTTTCGCCGCCCAGCTCGCCACGCGCGCGCCGGAGTTAAGGCCCTGCCCGGCCAGCCAACCAGCGAGCAAACCGACACGGGTTCTTAAGTCCTGCCAGCTAAGCGTGCGCTCGCGCAGCACCAGCGCCGGATCGCCGTCGCGCCCATTGAGGGCGAGATGATCGAGCGGCCGGACGGGCGCAGAGGCGTGGGTCTGGAGCGGCATGTGACGGCGGTCAGCTATCACGACACGGTTAACGTTCTGCAAGGCCTGCGATGGGCCGGCGGCGGCCCGTTCGCGCGGCCCGAATGGTTCGGCATGCTCGAAGCTGCGGGCGCGCGCCCGATGGTGGCGCTGGCGAGCGACGGCGACGAGGTGGTCGCATTGGCCCTAACGCGTGGCGCGGCAGGGCTCGAGACGCTGAGCAACTGGTACGCCTTTACCTGGGCCGACCTCGCCACCGGCGAGACTGCGCGCCCCGCGCTGCTCGAAGGCCTGGCCCGCGATCTCTCCCGCCGCGCCAGCCGCGTGACGCTGGCCAAACTCGCCGACGAGGACGGCACCGCCACCCGGCTCGAGGTCGCGTTCCGCCGTGCCGGCTGGCGGGTCCGCCGCGAACGCTGCGACAGCAACCACGTGCTCGCCGTCGGCGGGCGCAGCTACGCCGAATATCTCGCCGCGCGCCCCGGGCCGCTGCGCACCACGTTGAAGCGCAAGGCCGGCAAGGTCGCGGTGACGATCCTTGATCGCTTCGATCCCGCCGTGTGGACGGCCTACGAGGTGATCTACGCCGAAAGCTGGAAGCCCGAGGAAGGCGATCCCGCGCTGCTGCGCCGCTTCGCCGAGGCCGAAGGCGCGTCCGGCCGGCTGCGCCTCGCGCTGGCCCGGCACGACGGCGCGCCGGTGGCGGCGCAGATGTGGACGATCGAAAGCGGCGTCGCCTATATCCACAAGCTCGCCCATCTCGAAAGCGCCAAGCCGATTTCGCCCGGCACCACGCTGACCGCGGCGCTGTTCGAGCAGGCGATCGACCGCGACCAGGTCGAGTGGGTCGATTTCGGCACCGGCGACGATCCCTACAAGCGCGACTGGATGGAGGTGGTCCGCCCGCGCTTCCGCCTGACCTGCTGGCGCGCGGGCGACCCGCGCAATTGGGCGGCGCTGGGCAAAGCCTGGCTCAGCGACCTTGTCTCGCCAGCTTCCGCTGGCTAATCCGCGAGCCATGACGGGGGCAGTAACCGCGATCGAAGAATTCGACGCCAGCGACCTGGTGCTGCGCGAAGTGCTGCGCGACGTGCTCGGCCTGTCGCAATCGCGGGTCGACGCCTTCACCGCCGACACCGGGCTGTTCGGCCATTTACCCGAGCTTGATTCGATGGCCGTCGCCGGTCTCCTCACCGAGATAGAGGACCGCCTCGGCGTGACCATCGAAGATGACGAGGTCGACGGCGAAATGCTCGAGACCTACGGCGGCCTGCTCGGCTTCGTCCGGGCCAAACTCGACGAATAGGGCGATGATCGCCGCCTGGCCCGGGCCCGAGGGCGACGAATACGCGCTGGCGTTCGACCGCGGTCGCACCCGCCGCGTCATGGTGCTGCCGGCGCTGTTCGACGAAGCCAACAAGCTGCGGCACTTCACGGCCGAAGTGATGCGCCGGCTCGATGCCGTCGGGATCGACACATTCCTGCCCGATTTGCCCGGCTGCAACGAAAGCCTCGCCCCGCTCGAAGCGCAGACGCTGGCCGACTGGCGGATCGCGGCGGCAAACGCGGCCGCCCATTTCGGCGCCACCGAAGTGCTCTCGATCCGCGCCGGCGCGTTGACCGAACCGACCGGGCTGCCGGTCTGGCGCTACGCCCCGGCGACCGGCGCTTCGGTGCTGCGCGCGCTGCTGCGGGCGCGGGTGATCGCCAGCAAGGAAGCCGGGCGCGAGGAAAGCCGCGAGGCTTTGCTTGAGGCTGGGCGCGCCGAGGGGCTCGAGCTCGCCGGCTATCGCCTCGGTCCGGCGCTGATCCGCGAGCTGGAACGCGCCGAGCCTTCTGGCGGTGCGGCGCTCGCCAATATCGCGCAAGGCGATGTCGGTGGCGCCGGCCTGTGGCTGCGGGCCGAACCCGATCACGATCCGGCGCAGGCGCAAGCGCTGGCGAGCCTGATCGCGGGCGGAGCGCCCGCGTGACCCGCCGCCACCTGACCTTCGCCTGTAACGGCGACTCCCTCGCCGCCACGCTCGACCCCGCCGCCGCCACCACCGGCCTCCTGATCGTCACCGGCGGCAACGAGGTGCGCGCGGGCACTTTTGCCGGCCAGGCGCAATTCGCCGCGCGGATCGCCGCCGCGGGCCACCCGGTGTTCCGCTTCGACCGCCGCGGCGTCGGCGATAGCGAAGGCGACAACCGCGGCTTCCGCGAGGAAGGCGCCGACATCGCCGCCGCGCTCGCCGCGTTCCGCGCCGCGCAGCCGCATGTCGCGCGCGTGGTCGGATTCGGTAACTGCGATGCGGCGAGCGCGCTGATGCTCACCGCCGGCGCGGGATGCGACGCGCTGGTGCTGAGCAACCCGTGGACGATCGAGCACGACGACGGCGCCCTCCCTGCCGAAGCGATCCGCGCGCGCTATGCCGAAAAGCTCAAGGATCCGAATGAATGGGTGCGGCTGGTGACGGGCGGCGTATCGCTCAGGAAGCTCGCCGGCGGGTTGCGCCGTGCCGCAGTACCGCCAGCTCCGCCAAGCTCGCTGGCCGACAGCATGGCCGCCGGGCTGACGCGGTTCACCGGCCCCGTCCGCCTGCTGATCGCCGAGCGCGACCGCACCGGCCAGGCGTTCCTTTCGGGTTGGGATGCCGCCGACCCGCGCCTCGCCCGCTGCCCCGGCGCCAGCCACGCCTATGCCGAGCCCGCCGCGCGCGACTGGCTGTTCGAAGAGGTGCAGGCGGCGCTGCGCTGAAGTCATCCTCCGCAAGCGGGACGGGGGTTTAGCGCACGAACAAGCTCGCCAGCTCGACGTGGGTCGACCAGCGGAACTGGCCGACCGGGCGCAGCTCGGCGAGGCGGTAGCCGGCATCGGCCAGCACCCGCGCATCGCGCGCCCAGCTTGACGGATTGCAGCTGACATAGGCGATCGTCGGCACCCCGCTCGCCGCCAGTTGCGCGACCTGCTCGCGCGCTCCGGCGCGCGGCGGATCGAGCACCACCGCGTCGAACCCGCGCAATTCCTCGGCCTGGAACGGATTGCGGAACAAGTCGCGGTGCAGCGCCTCAACCGGCAGCTGCGCCCGCCCCGCCGCGCTTCGGCAAGCCAGATGCGCCTCGCGCGTGGCTTCGGCGGCGACGACTTTGGCCGGCCCGGCCAGCGCGAACGCAAACGTGCCGAGCCCGGCGAACAGGTCGGCGATCCGCCCCGCCCCACCCAGCCAATCGCGCACCGCCGACACCAGCGCCGTTTCGCCATCGGCGGTCGCCTGCAGGAACGCGCCCGGCGGCAGCGGCACGGCGACGCCCGCCAGCGTCACCGTCACCGGAGCCGGCTCCCACCGCGTCTCGGCGCCATAGCCTTCGTCCACGGTCAGACGCGCGAGGCCATGGCCTTCGGCAAACTCGGCCAGCGCCTCGACCGCCGCGAGTCCCTCGAACGCCAGCCCTTTCAGCCCGCAATCGACCCCCTGGTTGGCCAGCGTCAGCTCGATCTCGGCCGCGTACTTGCCGCGCTGCTGCGCCAGCAGCCGGCGCAGCGGCTCGACCAGCGCGAACAGCTCGGGCGCGAGTACGTGGCATTCCCGCAGGTCGACGACCTGGTGCGATCGGGCGGCGCTGAACCCGACCAGCGGCCGGCCCCCTCCGTTGACCGCGCGCAGGCTGGCGCGGCGGCGGCTGCGCGGCGGCGACAGGTGCGGCGGCGCGATACGATCGGCCACCAGCCCCTGCCCTTCGGCCGCGTTGAGCACCCGGTCGCGCACGAA
>JANOAH010000047.1:0-2749 GCA_031411075.1 Erythrobacteraceae bacterium | reverse complement strand
CTTGCGCGGGATGTTCCTCGGCCTGCGCCATGTGCTGCCCGACATGGTCCGGTGCGGCAAAGGCGCGGTGGTCAACACCGCCTCGATCGGCTCCGAACGCGGGCTAGCGGGGGCCTGCGCCTACAACGCCGCCAAGCATGGCGCCGTCGGGTTGACGCGCACCGCGGCGAGCGAAGTGGCGCAAAAGGGCGTGCGGGTGAACTGCGTGATGCCCGGCGTGATCGAAACCCCGCTGCTCGTCGGCATGCTCGAACAGATGTTCGACAGTGTCCAGGAAGGGATGGACAAACTCGGCCAGGTCGCCACGCTCAACCGCGTCGGCCAGCCGCGCGAAGTGGGCGAGGTGGTCAGCTTCCTGCTTTCGGACGAGGCGAGCTACGTCAACGGCGCCAAGTGGGAGATCGACGGCGGCGCGCTGGCGACAATCAGGAACGACATCTAGCGGCGCTTGCGCACCGGCTTGTCCTTAAGCTCGATCCACACCGGGGCGTGGTCGCTGGTCTTGTCCCAGCCGCGCACGTCGCGGTCGACCTCGGCCGCGACCAGCCGCTTGGCCAGCGGCGGGCTGAGCAGGAAATGGTCGAGCCTCAAACCGGCATTGCGCGCGTAGGCGTTCCGGAAATAGTCCCAGAAGGTGAAGATCGTCTCGCCCGGGTGAAGCTGGCGAAGCGCGTCGGTCCAGCCCTGCTCGACCAGCTTGAACCAGGCGGCGCGCACTTCGGGCGCGAACAGCGCATCGTCGACCCAGCGGTCGGGTTTGTAGACGTCGAGCTCGGTCGGCATGACGTTGAAGTCGCCCGCCAGCAGGACCGGCAGCCCGCTGTCGAACAGGCCCTGCGCATGCGCGGTCAGGCGTTCGAACCATTTGAGCTTGTACTCGAACTTTGGCCCCGGGCGCGGGTTGCCGTTGGGCAGGTACAGCGCGCCGATCAGCACGCCCGCCACCGCCGCTTCGAGATAGCGGCTGTGGCTGTCGTCGGGATCGCCGGGCAGGCCGCGGCGGGTCTCGTGGATTTCGCCGACTCGGCTGAGGATCGCGACCCCGTTCCAGCTCTTCTGCCCGTGCCAGATCGCATCGTAGCCAAGCTCGCGGATCGCGCGCTCAGGAAACTTGTCGTCGGGCGCCTTGAGCTCCTGCAGGCACACCACGTCGGGCCGGCGCATCTCGAGCCAGTGCAGCAGCACCGGCAGCCGGCCGTTGACGCCGTTGACGTTGTAAGTGGCGACGATCACGCGCCCACAACGCTTGTCACCCGGGCAAGCGTTCCCATCTCGAGTCGCGAAAGGACCGGCGATGGCAGGCGGATGGACGCGCGACGGCGCGGTGCAGGATCAGATCGACGATACCGTCAAGGACGCGGTACTGCGCGCCCGCGCCGAAACGCCGCGCGGCGACAGCGCCGAATGGTGCGACGACTGCGGCGAGGCGATCCCAACCGCGCGGCGCGAGGCTGTGCCCGGTGTGCGGACTTGCGTCGCCTGCCAGTCGCAGCGCGATGCCGGTCGCCGCCAGGCCGGCATCAACCGGCGCGGCAGCAAGGACAGCCAGCTGCGCTAATCTTGATCGCGTGGTCTGGACGGGCGCGGGGCCGATGCTTATCCGCCACCCATGAAAATCGCCGCTCTCCTTGCCCTGAGTCTGGCTGGCTGCGCCACCGCCACGCCGCCCACTCCGCCGGTCGATTGCCGTCTCGCGCTCGTCGCACTGCCCGCCGAATTCGCCGCTTGGACCGCGCCGCGGGCAATGACGTCGGCGACGGCGGCCGCCGGCCTTGGGGCTGCCTCGCTGCGTATCGGCGAGGCGGCCGAGCTGACGCTCCATCCCGATGGCCAGGTCACTTACGTCACTCTGCCGAAAGGCGCGGGCGAGGCGGCATCGTTCGGCGGGCTGGCGAAGTTTACCGTGACGCGCGCCGGCCGCTACAGCGTGGCGATGAGCCGCGCGGCCTGGGTCGATGTCTCGCGTGAGGGGCTACCGACCGAAGCGGCCGAGTTCGGCCCCGGCCCCGCCTGCACGCCGCTGCGCAAGATCGTCAGCTTCGATCTCCAGACCGGCGACTACGTGCTCGAGCTGTCCGGCAACGCCACTGCCGACATTCACGTGATGATTGCCGAGGGCTGGCGCCGCTAGGTCGGCCGCTCCGGATCGAGCCCAGCGTCGGTTTCGATGATCTTGGCCATTTCGGTGAAATCTGCGGCATCGCCATAGGTCGCCAGCGTACGGTCGAGCAACGCGGCGAGACGCTCGCCGGTCGGCAGCGGCACCCCCATCGTCTGCGCTTCCTCGAGCGCGAGGCGCGTGTCCTTGAGGCTGAGCGCGGCCGAAAAGCCGAAATCGAAGCTGCGCGGCAGAACGCTGCGCGGCCACTTGTCGCGGGTCGCCGAATTGGCCCCGGTGCCGGCGTTGAGCACCTCGATCATCCGGGCGGGATCGAGCCCGGCCTTGATCGCCAGTGTCATCGCCTCGGCGGTGGTGGCGATCGCGGCGAGGCTCAACAGATTGTTGGCGAGCTTCGCCACCTGCCCCGCGCCCGGCATTTCGCCCATGAAGAACGGGTTGCCGATGCGGTCGAGCAACGGCTGGAGCTGCGGATAGAGCGCTTCGGGGCCGCCGACCATGATCGCCAGGCTGCCGCGTTCGGCCCCGGCGATTCCCCCCGAAACCGGCGCATCGAAGCTGGCGATGTCGCGCGGGGTGAGGAGGTCGTACAGTTCCTGCGCGAGCTTTGGCCCGGAGGTCGACAAGTCG
>JANOAH010000046.1:0-2780 GCA_031411075.1 Erythrobacteraceae bacterium | reverse complement strand
CTTGCGCGGGATGTTCCTCGGCCTGCGCCATGTGCTGCCCGACATGGTCCGGTGCGGCAAAGGCGCGGTGGTCAACACCGCCTCGATCGGCTCCGAACGCGGGCTAGCGGGGGCCTGCGCCTACAACGCCGCCAAGCATGGTGCCGTCGGGTTGACGCGCACCGCGGCGAGCGAAGTGGCGCAAAAGGGCGTGCGGGTGAACTGCGTGATGCCCGGCGTGATCGAAACCCCGCTCTTGGTCGGCATGCTCGAACAGATGTTCGACAGCGTCCAGGAAGGGATGGACAAACTCGGCCAAGTCGCCACGCTCAACCGCGTCGGCCAGCCGCGCGAAGTGGGCGAGGTGGTCAGCTTCCTGCTTTCGGACGAGGCCAGCTACGTCAACGGCGCCAAGTGGGAGATCGACGGCGGCGCGCTGGCGACAATCAGGAACGACATCTAGCGCCGCTGGCGCTGCGGCTCATCCGCCAGCTCGATCCACACCGGCGCGTGGTCGCTGGTCTTGTCCCAGCCGCGCACCTCGCGGTCGACCTCGGCCGCGACCAGCCGCTTGGCGAGGTTCGGGCTCAAGAGGAAGTGGTCAAGCCTGAGCCCCGCATTGCGCGCGTAGGCGTTCCGGAAATAGTCCCAGAAGGTGTAGATCGTCTCGCCCGGGTGACGCTGGCGCAGCGCGTCGGTCCAGCCCTGCTCGACCAGCTTGAACCAGGCGGCGCGCACTTCGGGCGCGAACAGCGCGTCTTCGCGCCAGCGGTCGGGTTTGTACACGTCGAGCTCGGTCGGCATGACGTTGAAGTCCCCCGCCAGCAGGACCGGCAGCCCGGTGTCGAACAGACCCTGCGCATGCGCCGTCAGGCGTTCGAACCACTTGAGCTTGTACTCGAACTTTGGCCCCGGGCGCGGGTTGCCGTTGGGCAGGTACAGCGCGCCGATCAGCACGCCCGCCACCGCCGCTTCGAGATAGCGGCTGTGGCTGTCGTCGGGATCGCCGGGCAGCCCGCGGCGGGTCTCGTGGATTTCGCCGACTCGGCTGAGGATCGCGACCCCGTTCCAGCTCTTCTGCCCGTGCCAGATCGCATCGTAGCCAAGCTCGCGGATCGCGCGCTCAGGAAACTTTTCGTCGGGCGCCTTGAGTTCCTGCAGGCACACCACGTCGGGCCGGCGCATCTCGAGCCAGTGCAGCAGCACCGGCAGCCGGCCGTTGATGCCGTTGACGTTGTAAGTGGCGACGATCACGCGCCCACAACGCTTGTGACCCGGGCAAGCGTTCCCATCTCGAGTCGCGAAAGGACCGGCGATGGCAGGCGGATGGACGCGCGACGGCGCGGTGCAGGATCAGATCGACGATACCGTCAAGGACGCGGTGCTGCGGGCGCGAGCCGATACGCCGCGCGGCGAGAGCGCACGCCATTGCAACGAATGCGGAGCGCCGATCCCCAAGGCGCGGCGCCAGGCGCTGCCCGGCGTCCGCACATGTGTAGCATGCCAGTCGCTTCGCGACGCGCGCCGCTCGCAAGCGGGCATCAACCGCCGCGGCAGCAAGGACAGCCAGCTGCGCTAGGGGACCCATCTTGTTGCGGCAGCGTTCGGATGGGCAGGCACCCCTCGGAGACCAAGCTATGAACCTCGACGAACTGTTGCCCCCGGGCGGGCTTGATGCCCTTGCCGCGCAGTTAGGCGTGCCGCGCGAAGAGGCGCGGCGCGGCGCCGAGGCCCTCGTTCCCTCGCTCTTGGCGGGGATGGGTGACAGTGCCGGCGGGACTTCGCTCGATCAGGCGGATGCGCTGGAAGCGAGACTGGCCTCGCTCGGAGGCCCGCAACTCGCCGATAATGTCATCGGCCCGGAGCCGACCGACGTAGCCAAGGGCAACCAGTTGCTCGGCGATCTGTTCGGATCGAAGGACGTAAGCCGCCAGGTTGCCGGCCACGCCGCTCAAGGCAGCGGACTCGATCCCGCCCTGCTGAAGAAGATGCTGCCGATCCTGGCGATGCTGCTGGCGGGCTACATGGCCAAGCGATCGGGTACTCAGGGCGGCCTCGGTGGCGGCCTGGGCGGAATTCTCGGCTCGGTGCTCGGCGGTCTCGGCGGCGCGTCCGCCGGCAGCGGTGGCTTGGGTGGCGGGTTGGGTGGAGTTCTCGGCTCGGTGCTGGCCGGACGGCGCTAGGCCGGCCGCTCCGGGTCGAGGCCGGCGTCGGCTTCGACCACTTTGACCATTTCGGTGAAATCGGCGCCCTCGCCATACGTCGCCAGGGTCCGGTCCAGCAGCGCCGCCAGGCGCTCGCCGGTCGGCAGCGGCACCCCCATCGTCTGCGCTTCCTCAAGCGCGAGGCGCGTGTCCTTGAGGCTGAGCGCGGCCGAAAAGCCGAAATCGAAGCTGCGCGGCAGAACGCTGCGCGGCCACTTGTCGCGGGTCGCCGAATTGGCGCCGGTGCCAGCGTTCAACACCTCGATCATCCGGGCGGGATCGAGCCCGGCCTTGATCGCCAGCGTCATCGCCTCGGCGGTGGTGGCGATCGCCGCCAGGCTGAGCAGGTTGTTGGCGAGCTTGGCCACCTGGCCCGCGCCCGGCATCTCGCCCATGAAGAACGGGTTGCCGATGCGATCGAGCAGCGGCTGGAGCTGGGGGAAGAGCGCTTCGGGCCCGCCGACCATGATCGCCAGGCTGCCGCGTTCGGCCCCGGCGATTCCCCCCGAAACCGGCGCATCGAAGCTGGCGATGTCGCGCGGGGTGAGGAGGTCGTACAGTTCCTGCGCGAGCTTTGGCCCGGAGGTCGACAAGTCG
>JANOAH010000045.1:0-2825 GCA_031411075.1 Erythrobacteraceae bacterium | reverse complement strand
ACTGCCTGCATCACCAAAGTCTTCCCGACCCGCAGCCACACCGTGGCGGCGCAGGGCGGGATCGCGGCGAGCCTGGGCAACAATTCGCCCGATCACTGGACCTGGCACATGTACGACACCGTCAAGGGGTCGGACTGGCTGGGGGATCAGGACGCGATCGAATACATGGTGCGCGAAGCGCCGCAGGCGGTTTACGAGCTCGAGCATGCGGGCGTCCCGTTTTCGCGCAACGCCGACGGCACCATCTACCAGCGCCCGTTCGGCGGGCACATGCAGAACATGGGCGAAGGCCCGCCGGTGCAAAGAACGGCCGCCGCCGCCGACCGCACCGGCCACGCCATGCTCCACGCGCTCTACCAGCAGAGCCTGAAGTACGACGCGGACTTCTTCATCGAATACTTCGCGATCGACCTGATCATGAGCGGCGGCAAATGCGTCGGCGTGATCGCGCTCAATCTCGACGACGGCTCGCTGCACCGCTTCCGCAGCCAGGCGGTGGTGCTGGCAACCGGCGGGTACGGCCGCGCCTATTACACCGCCACCAGCGCCCACACCTGCACCGGCGACGGCAACGCGATGGTGCTGCGCGCCGGGTTGCCGCTGCAGGACATGGAATTCGTCCAGTTCCACCCGACCGGGATTTACGGCGCCGGCGTGCTGATCACCGAAGGCGCGCGCGGCGAGGGCGGGTATCTGACCAATTCCGAAGGCGAGCGGTTCATGGAACGCTACGCGCCCAGCGCCAAGGACCTCGCCAGCCGCGATGTCGTCAGCCGCAGCATGGCGCTGGAAATCCGCGACGGGCGCGGGGTGGGGCCGAACAAGGACCACATCTTCCTCCACCTCGACCACATCGATCCCAAGGTACTGGCAGAGCGGTTGCCGGGGATCACCGAAAGCGGCAAGATCTTCGCCGGGGTCGACTTGACGCGCCAGCCGCTGCCGGTGGTGCCGACCGTGCACTACAACATGGGCGGCATCCCGACGAACTACCACGGCGAGGTGATGACCGTGGCCGACGGCAATCCCGAAACGGTGGTGCCGGGGTTGTTCGCGGTGGGCGAGGCGGCGTGCGTTTCGGTCCACGGCGCCAACCGGCTCGGGTCGAACTCGCTGATCGACCTGGTGGTGTTCGGCCGCGCCGCCGGGCACCGGCTCAAGGAAACGGTCAAGGCGGGCGCCGCCCAGGCCGAACTGCCCAAGGACGGCGCCGACCTGGCGCTGACCCGGCTCGACCACTTCCGCCACGCCAAGGGCGGCACGCCCACCGCCGCGCTGCGGCTGGACATGCAGCGCGCGATGAGCGCGCACGCCGCGGTGTTCCGCACCGCCGAGCTGATGGCGCAAGGCAAGGCCAAGCTGGCCGATATCTACGCCCGCATGGCGGACATCTCGGTCACCGACCGCTCGCTGATCTGGAACTCGGACCTGATCGAAACGCTCGAACTCGACAACCTGATCGGCCAGGCCACGGTAACGATGCACGCCGCGCACAACCGCCAGGAAAGTCGCGGCGCCCACGCCCACGAAGATTTTCCCGACCGCAACGACAAGATCTGGATGAAGCACACCGCCACCTGGTTCGAAGGATGGGGCGGCAAGGGCGGATCGGTGCGGATCGATTACCGCCCGGTGCACGAGTACACGCTGACCGGGGATGCGGAGTACATCAAGCCGAAGAAGCGGGTTTATTGAAGCGCGGTGAACGTCTTGGGAGGCAACCCGCTTACCTGGATTCTGCGCCCCTTCACCGTTACTCGTCATCCTCGATCTCGTTCGGCACGTCCTGACGTTCGTGCAAAATGCGAACGATGATCATTTCATGGCGAACGAGTCGGTAGATGATCCGGTGCGAGCCGGACTTCAGCTTGCGGAACGCCGGCGGCAATCCGTTAACCGCTCCTCCGATGTCGGGACGTTTTAACGCGCAGGCGATGATACTTTCGATTTGACTGGTGTAAGCATCTGCCTGTCCCATGCCCCATCGGTCTGCGGTATAGAGCCAGATGTCGGTCAGGTCGCGGCGGGCAGCCGGACTGATGACCAATACGGTCATGCATCGCCCTTATAGTTGGCGTGCATCTCTTTCAAGAATTCGTCGAAATCGAACGCTTGGGGCGGCCCGCTCTCTTCGCCTTCGCGGATCAGGTCGCGCAAACGCGCGATTCTTGTGTCACGTTCCTCGGCCCGGCGCAGGGCGTCGCGGATCACCTCGCTTACGGAGCCGAATTCGCCCGACGCTACTTTTTGGTGGGCGTAGGCAATGTGGCGATCGTTGAGTGCAATCGAAGTGTTCTTGCTCATGCCGCGTCGTTACCAAAAGTTGGTAACAAGTGCAAGTTCCGGGCCAAGGGTTGCAGTCGCGCCGCGGTCCGCTAGCCTTCGTACTCGAACCGGGTGGGGACGCCATGCAAGCGCATTTTCTGAGGGTGGTCGCGGCTTTTGCGCTGGCGCTCTCCACCTCCGCCTCCGCCCAGCAACCGCCCGAAGCGATCGTGCCCCCGCCGCACACCGCGCCATGGCCGAGCCTCGGGACCGGCGCGAACGAGCGGCAGGTGGAGGCCAGCCTGACGCTGGGGCCCGAACTGCAGCGGTCGCGGTCGGCGCGCGAAATGTTGGCCGATCGGCGCAAGCTCGATGCCGCGCTGGCCGCGCTGCAGCCGCAGCGGCCGGGCACGATCGACGCCTATGTCGTCGCCATCGCGCTCGACAGCGATCCGGTGTTCAGCCGCGAGGCGCGCGAGGCGGGGCGGGTGCTGACGCGGCGCTATGATGCCGAAGGTCGCTCGATCACGCTGGCCGGCCCGGACGGCCGCAACCCGGGC
>JANOAH010000044.1:0-6990 GCA_031411075.1 Erythrobacteraceae bacterium | reverse complement strand
CGGCAGATAGGAAGTGCCGGCTTCGAACTCGCCCTCGAGGAACGTCGTGAACTGCTTGGTCTTCTCGTCGATCCACGCCTGGTCGACGACGTTTTCGGCGATCAAACGGGCGCCATAGATCTGGCTGATCGGCGGGTGCTTGGCGATTTCGGCATACATCAATGGCTGGGTGAAGCTCGGCTCGTCGCCTTCGTTGTGACCGAAGCGGCGGTAGCACCACATGTCGATCACGATGTCGCGATTATATTCCTGGCGATATTCGATCGCCAGCTTGCAAGCGAAGGTGACCGCTTCGGGATCGTCGCCGTTGACGTGCAGGATCGGCGCCTGGATGCCCTTGGCGACATCGCTGGGGTAAGGCGAACTGCGCGCGAATTGCGGGCTGGTGGTGAAGCCGATCTGGTTGTTGATGACGAAGTGCAGGCAGCCGCCGGTGTTGTAGCCGCGCACCCCCGAAAAGCCGAAGCATTCCCACACGATGCCCTGGCCGGCGAACGCCGCGTCGCCGTGGATCAGCACCGGCAGCACCTGTTCGTGGCTGTCGAGGTCGTCGCGGATCGCCTGGTTGGCGCGCGCCTTGCCGAGCACGATCGGATCGACCGCTTCGAGGTGACTGGGGTTGGGGACCAGGCTCATGTGCACCGTGATCCCGTCGAACTCGCGGTCGGTGCTGGTGCCGAGGTGATATTTGACGTCGCCGCTGCCGCCGACATCCTCGGGATTGGCGGTTCCGCCTGAAAACTCGTGGAAAATCACACGATACGGCTTGGCCATCACATTGGCGAGCACGTTGAGCCGGCCGCGATGGGCCATGCCGTAGATGATCTCGCGCACGCCCAGGCTGCCGCCGTACTTGATCACCGCCTCGAGCGCCGGGATCATCGCTTCGCCGCCGTCGAGGCCGAAGCGCTTGGTGCCGACGTACTTCTTGCCGAGGAACTTCTCGTACTCCTCGCCGCGGATCACCGCGCCCAGGATCGCCTTTTTGCCCTCAGGGGTGAAGGTGATCACCTTGTCGGGGCCCTCGATGCGGTCCTGCAGGAAGCGCCGCTCGTCGACGTCAGAGATGTGCATGTATTCGAGGCCGACATGGCCGCAGTAATTCTTGCGCAAAATCTCGACCAGCGCGCGCACCGTGCCCCAGCCGATGCCCAGCGTGCCGCCCATGTACACCGGCCGGTCGAGCGCATCGCCGGTGAAACCATGGTATTCGGGCGTCAGGTCGGCGGGAATATCCTGCTTGGTCAGGCCGAGCGGATCGAGATCGGCGGCGAGGTGCCCGCGCACGCGATAAGTGCGCACCAGCATCATTGCCCGGATCGAATCCCCGGCGGCCTGCTCGATGCTGGCATTGTCGGTCGGCTTGCCCTCCCTGGCCGAGGCGTCGGTCACCGCGAGCTTCATCGCCGTCGGGTCCATCGCCTGGACCAGGTCGCCGCCATCGTCGAGCGGCCAGCGCGCGTTGCCCCAACTCGGCCCCGGCTGCGGCCCTTCCTGTGGGCCGAGTTCGGGGAGAAACGTCTGCGCTTCGTTGCCCATCGCGGTTACGCCAATTCTTTCAGCAGCGCATCGAGCGTGGTGCCGAGCTCGCTGGGCGACTGCGCGACGCGGATGCCGGCGGCTTCCATCGCCGCGATCTTGCCTTCGGCGCCGCCCTGGCCGCCGGAAACGATGGCGCCGGCGTGGCCCATGCGCCGGCCAGGCGGGGCGGTGCGGCCGGCGATGAACCCGACCATCGGCTTGCGCCAGCCGCGCCTGGCCTCGTCGGCGATGAATTGCGCCGCGTCTTCTTCCGCACTTCCGCCGATTTCGCCGATCATGATGATCGACTTTGTCGCGTCGTCCCGCAGGAACAGCTCGAGCACGTCGATGAAGTTGGTGCCGTTGACCGGATCGCCGCCGATCCCGACCGCGGTGGTCTGGCCGAGGCCAACCGTGGTGGTCTGGTGCACCGCTTCATAAGTCAGCGTGCCCGAACGGCTGACGATGCCGACCGAGCCGGCCTTGAAGATGCTCGCCGGCATGATCCCGATCTTGCATTCGCCAGGCGTCAGCACGCCGGGGCAATTGGGCCCGATCAGCCGCGACTTGGAGCCCGAAAGCGCGCGCTTGACCCGCACCATGTCGAGCACCGGAATACCCTCGGTTATCGCGACGATCAGCGGGATTTCGGCGTCGATCGCCTCAAGAATCGAATCCGCGGCATACGCCGGCGGGACATAGATCACGCTGGCAGTGGCGCCGGTGGCCTGCGCCGCTTCGGCCACGGTATCGAATACCGGCAGCCCGAGGTGCGTGGTGCCGCCCTTGCCGGGCGTCACCCCGGCGACCATCGCGGTGCCGTAATCGAGCGCCTGCTGGGTGTGGAACGTACCGGTATCGCCGGTCATCCCCTGGGTGATGACCTTGGTGTTGCGGTCGACGAGAATGCTCATGCAACTTCCTCAAAAATGCGTCGATTGTTCGGCGAGCCTAGTGCGCCCGTTCCGCCCCATTTTTCCAAAGCGAGAACGCGCCAACCGCGGCCGGGACCAGGAGGACCGCGCCTGCGACAAGCACCAACAGCGCCACCGCACCTCCGGCCGAAACATCGGTGGGCTGCCTCGTCAGCCAGAAGACCACTCCTGCGAAGGCGAGGACTTCCAGTACGAGTAGGACAACAAGCTGGCTTAGGAAGCGCCGCTTTCCAAGCCACGCATGGAGCCCGGTCCAGCCCGTCCACAGGACGAGAATGAGAGCAGCTTGCCACGTCACGCCAGCGCGTTGTCGATACCCTTGCAGGCAGCCAGCAATTCCTTGACCGCGTCGACGCTGACCTGAAGATTGGCTTTCTCTTCGTCGCCGAGCGCGATCTCGATAACTTCCTCGATGCCGCCCGCGCCGATCACTGCGGGCACGCCGACGTAAAGGTCGCTGACGCCGTATTGACCGGTCAGGTTGGCGGCGACGGGCAGGATGCGCTTCTGGTCGCCCAGGTAAGCTTCGGCCATGGCGATCGCGCTGGTGGCGGGGGCGTAGTAGGCGCTGGCGGTCTTGAGCAGGCCGACTATCTCGCCGCCGCCGCCGCGGGTGCGGGTGACGATTTCGTCGAGCCGGGCAGGATCGACGCCCTTGATCTTGGCGAGATCGCCGACCGGAATGCCGTTGATCGTCGAATAGCTCAGCACCGGGACCATGGTGTCACCGTGGCCGCCGAGCACGAACGCGTTGACGTCGCGCACCGAAACCCCGAATTCCCACGCCAAGAAGGTGGCGAAGCGGGCGCTGTCGAGCACGCCGGCCATGCCGACCACCTTGTTGTGGGGCAGGCCGGAGAATTCGCGCAGTGCCCAGACCATCGCGTCGAGCGGGTTGGTGATGCAGATCACGAACGCATCGGGGCAGTGCGCCTGGATGCCCGCGCCGACCGCCTTCATCACGCCGAGATTGATACCGAGGAGGTCGTCGCGGCTCATCCCCGGCTTGCGGGGGATGCCGGCGGTGACGATCACCACGTCGGCCCCGGCGATGTCGGCATAATCGTTGGTGCCAGTGATCTTCGCGTCGAACCCTTCGACCGGGCCACACTGGGCGAGGTCGAGCGCCTTGCCCTGCGGAATGCCCTCGGCGATGTCGAACAGGACGATGTCGCCCAGTTCCTTCTTGGCGGCGAGATGGGCGAGCGTGCCGCCGATCATGCCGGCGCCGACGAGCGCGATCTTTTTGCGTCCGGAGGTCTGGGGCATAGGGGTCTGCCGTGTCCTTGCTAGCTATGCGGGCGCCGGTCCGTAAACGCGGCGCCGACCCCGAGTCCCGCAAGAGGAGGGCGCCCATGACGCGGCCCGCCCTAGGCCCGTGCCAACACGCTGACAACCGGCAATCGCCGCAAGCCGGCGTCTATTTATGATAACAGTTCGCAATAGCATTTATGAGGGCGTGGGGCGGCCGCCGGGCCGGCATGGTGATTCAGCTTGATCACCCGCTCGCGGTAATGCTCAGCCTGCCAAGCGCTTCCTCGTATCTTCGTCGCGCTCCTGCGACAGCAGCATCGCGGCGAGGTAATCGGGCACCGCGCGGCTGAAATAGTAGCCCTGGCCAAGCGTGCAGCCGGCGTCGCGCACGACCTGCACCTGTTCGATCGTCTCGAGCCCTTCGGCGACGATGTCCATGCCGAGTGTCGCGCCCATTTCGGCCACCGCGCGAATGATCGCGTCGCTCTTTTTGCCGATGTTCGGGCCCGACACGAAGCTGCGGTCGACCTTGATCTTCTTGAACGGGAACTTGTTGATGTAGCCGAGCGAGGAATACCCGGTGCCGAAATCGTCGAGCGCGAAGCGCACGCCCTCGGCGGCAAGGTCGTCCATGAACCGCGCGGTGTTGTCGTCGTCGTCGAGGAACAGGCTCTCGGTCACTTCGAGCTCGAGCCGCTTGGGATCGAGCCCGGCATCGCGCAGCGCGCCGAGGATGCCGAGCGCCGCGCCCGGCGCGCGAATCTGCACCGGCGAGAGGTTGACCGCGATGGTCACGTCATCGGGCCACCCGGCCGCCGCCTTGGCCGCCTGCGCGGTGATCCAGTTGCCGAGCGTAATGATCACGCCGGTATCCTCGGCCACGGGAATGAACTCGTCTGGCCGCAACTCGCCCTTCTCAGGATGGAACCAGCGCACCAGCGCTTCGAAGCAGCGAATCCGGCCGGTTTCGAGGTCAACGATCGGCTGGAAGAAGATCGACAGCTCGTCGCGCTGGATCGCGGCGCGCAGTTCGGCCTCGATTTCCTTCTTGCGCACCAGTTCGCGGGTCATCGCGTTGTCGAAGAAGCAGACCTGGTTCTTGCCGCCGACTTTGGCGTGATAGAGCGCCAGGTCCGCGCCCTGCATCAACGCGTCGACATCGGCGCCATCGTCGGGCAGCAGCGCCACGCCCATCGAGGCGGCGGTATCGATGCGATGGCCATCGACCCGGGTCGGCCGGCCGATCGCTTCGGCGAAGATGCGTGCCAGTTTCTCGCTCTCGCCGCGGTCGGCGACTTCGGTGGCGACGATGAATTCGTCGCCACCGAACCGGGCGACGATCGCGGCATCGGGTGCAGCCTTGCTCAGCCGCACGCCGACTTCGGCCAGCACTTTGTCGCCGACCGGGTGGCCGAGCGTGTCGTTGACTTCCTTGAAGCGGTCGAGATCGAGCCAGAACAGCGCCAGCTTCTGGGTCGGCGGCAGCAGCGTCAGTGCATCGGCGAGATCGGTGTTGAGCCCGGCGCGGTTGAGCAGCCCGGTGACCACGTCGGTGCGCGCAAGGTCGCGCATCTGGTCGGCCATCGCGGCGCTGGCGTCGGCGGCGTTGATCTGTTCGCGCAGGGTGTTGAACACGGTCATCGTCACCGCGGTCATGGCGAAGATCATGAAGGTGGTGGTCACGGCCAGGACCAGCAGCGCCGGGGTGGCGATCATCACCGAGACGATGAGCACCGGCAGCACGCCGAGCAGCAATTGGCCGATGGCAATGACCGGGCGCCCGGCGTTGCGGGCCGAGATGCCGTTGGCGTAAGCCAGCGCATAACCGATCGCGAGCACTTCGACGTGGTTGTCGCTGCCGGTGTAGATGGTGCTCGCCGCCAGGACGCCGGCGAGGAGCGCGTAGGCGAAGGCGCCCGCTTCGTAAAACCGTTCGAGCAGACGCGCCGAGTGTCGCTTCGGCGACAATACGAAAGCGAGCGCGACGCGCACCACCGCCACCGCGATCAGTCCCACTGCCGCCGCGATGACCGAGCGATTGTCGGTGAGCCAGGCGCAGGTTATCGCCACGCTGATCCCGCACAGCGCGCCCAGCGCCAGGCTGGTCGGCTGGGTGTACAGTGTTTCGACGAGCTTGCGGCGCACGCGTTCATCGCGTTCATCGCCGCCAAAAAAGTCATTAAAGAGCCGGTTCAGGCGCAAATCTTGGTTTTCCTCGACCGTTCCGCCTTAAAGGCGAGTGGTCACCGAGTGGTTAATGGCCGCGTAACCTCTGCTGGCCGCTGATTCAGGCGGGTTCCGGCGTGGCGACCGGCAGCTCGCGTGCCATCCGCCGGTCGAGCGCGCGGCAGATCTCGAGCCACCACTGGTACGTCTGCCGGTCGCCGGCGAAAAACGCCGCTTCGGCCTGCCTGCGCGCATGCTGCGCGGCGGCCAGCCCGTGCTCCGCGAAATGGCGCAGCGCGGCGTGCAACATCGCGTCGCTCGGCCGCTCGGCGCCGTTATCGTTGGCGGGGCGGGTGCAGACCTGGTCGATCGCCTCGGGTGCGAGACGAGGGTCGAGCTGGCGGGGCGGGGCGGCAAAGCGAATGGGCATGACGGACCTGAGTTGCGACACGGTATCCGCCCGCCTTAGCGCCCGCGCGCTAAGCCCAGGTTTGCCCTCATGGTTTCGGAAGTCTGACGGCGCAGCCTTGGCGCGCCGTTAACCCTAGCTGCCCGGCTGCCGAATCCACTGGCCGGCGCGGGCATATTCCTCGCGCACCTGGCTGGCGGCTGGGGCCGTGTCGGCGCGGAACAGCGCATCGCCGCCGCGCGCCTCGATCTCGCGGGTGTAGCTGACCGCCGGGCGCACCCGTTCGGCGGCGGCGGCGGCGCTGTGCGCCTCGGCAAACGCCGTCTCGTAAGCGCGGGCGAGGCGCAGCGGATCGGTTTCGACCAGTGGCGCATCGGCGCGGCGTGCGGCCGGCGCGGCGATCGGTTCGCCGCCGCTGTAAAAATCGCTGAACGCCAGCGCGCGGCCGGCATTGCCGCGCCAGCGGTAGAAGCGGTGCGCGCCGATCGTGCCGACGTTTTCGAGGCTGTCGGCCCAATAGGGGTGGATCTGCACGGTGTGATAATGCGTGGCGAGGCCGACCGGGGCATAGACCGATCCGGCCAGCGCGGCGCGCGCGACCGCGGCGGCGCGGTCCCACCACATGCGAGCCGGCTGGCGCGCCAGCGATCCGTCGCAGGTAAAGCTGAACTGGCAGCCGGTGCGCCGCTCGCTGCCCTGGAACAC
>JANOAH010000043.1:0-2725 GCA_031411075.1 Erythrobacteraceae bacterium | reverse complement strand
CGCCCCATGACCCAGGTCGGCAAGAACTCGCTCGATACCCGCAGCACGATGCAGGTCGGCGGCAAGACCTTCGCCTACTACAGCCTGGCCAGGGCGGCGGAAAAGATCGGCGACATCAGCCGGCTGCCGTTCAGCATGAAGGTGCTGCTGGAGAACTTGCTACGTTTCGAAGACGCCGGCTTTACCGTGTCGATCGGCGATATCCAGGCGCTGGCCGATTGGCAGGCCAATCCCGTCACCGGCAAGGAAATCCAGTACCGCCCGGCGCGCGTGCTGATGCAGGATTTCACCGGGGTGCCGTGCGTGGTCGACCTCGCCGCGATGCGCGATGCGATCGCCAGGCTCGGCGGCGACACCAAGAAGATCAATCCGCTGGTACCGGTCCACCTGGTCATCGACCATTCGGTGATGGTCGACGAATTCGGCCACCCCAAGGCGTTCGAGAACAACGTCGCGCTCGAATACGAACGCAATCTCGAACGCTACGACTTCCTCAAATGGGGCTCGAAGAGCCTCGACAACTTCCAGGCGGTGCCGCCGGGCACGGGCATCTGCCACCAGGTCAACCTCGAACATATCGCCCAGTGCGTGTGGACCAGCGAGGACCAGGACGGCGCTCTGGTCGCCTATCCCGACACCTGCGTCGGCACCGACAGCCACACCACCATGATCAACGGCCTCGGCGTGCTCGGCTGGGGCGTCGGCGGGATCGAAGCGGAGGCGGCGATGCTCGGCCAGCCGGTCTCGATGCTGATCCCCGAAGTAGTCGGCTTCAAGCTGACCGGCGAGCTGGCCGAAGGCGTTACCGCCACCGACCTGGTGCTGACCGCCACGCAGATGCTGCGCGCGCGCGGCGTGGTCGGCCGGTTCGTCGAATACTTCGGCCCGGGCCTCGGCGCGCTGAGCCTCGCCGACCGGGCGACGCTGGCCAACATGGCACCCGAATATGGCGCCACCTGCGGTTTCTTCGGCATCGACGACAAGACGCTCGAATATCTCCGCCTGACCGGCCGCGAGGAAGGCCAGATCGCGTTGGTCGAGGCTTATGCCAAGGAACAGGGCTTCTGGCTCGATCCCAAGGCGGCCGATCCGGTGTTCACCGACACGCTCGACCTCGACCTCGGCACCGTCGTCCCCAGCCTCGCCGGGCCCAAGCGGCCGCAGGACAAAGTCGCGCTCGACCAAGTCGACGAGGTCTTCGCCGACGATCTCAAGACCGCCTACAACGCCAGCGTCCGGCGGGTGCCGGTCGACGGCGCGGATCACGATATCGGCGATGGCGACGTGGTGATCGCCGCGATCACCAGCTGCACCAACACCTCCAATCCCAGCGTGATGGTCGCCGCCGGTCTGGTCGCCAAGAAGGCCAACGAGCTCGGCCTCAAACCCAAGCCGTGGGTCAAGACCAGCCTTGCCCCGGGCAGCCAGGTCGTCTCCGACTATCTCGTCAAAGCCGGCCTGCAGGAACACCTCGACGCGATCGGCTTCGACCTGGTCGGCTATGGCTGCACCACCTGCATCGGCAATTCGGGCCCGCTGGCCGAACCGATTTCGAAGGCGATCAACGCCAACAACCTGGTCGCCGCCTCGGTCCTCTCGGGCAACCGAAACTTCGAAGGCCGCGTTTCGCCCGACGTGCGCGCCAACTTCCTTGCCAGCCCGCCGCTGGTGGTGGCCTATGCGCTGAAGGGCACGGTGATCGACAACTTCACCACCACCCCGATCGGGCAGGCGACAGACGGCACGGACGTGTTTCTCAGGGACATCTGGCCGACCAACGCCGAAGTCGCCAAGACCATGAACGCCGCGATCGACCGGTCGATGTTCGAGACGCGCTATGGTGACGTCTACAAGGGCGATGCGCACTGGCAGGCGATCGACGTCACTGGATCGGACACCTATTCGTGGCGCCCCGGCAGCACTTATGTCGCCAACCCGCCGTACTTCGACGGGATGACGATGACCCCGGTGCCGGTCACCGACATCGTCGGCGCGAAACCGCTGGCGATCCTCGGCGATTCGGTGACCACCGATCACATCAGCCCGGCCGGCTCGATCAAGGCCGACAGCCCCGGCGGACAATACCTGCTCGAACACCAGGTCGACCGGCGCGATTTCAATTCCTACGGCAGCCGTCGCGGCAACCACGAAGTGATGATGCGCGGCACGTTTGCCAACATCCGCATCAGGAACGAAATGGTCCCCGGCGTCGAAGGCGGCATGACCCGTTACGGCGGCGAAACCATGGCGATCTACGACGCGGCGATGAGGCACAAGGCCGACGGAACCCCGCTCGTCATCCTGGCAGGCAAGGAATACGGCACCGGCAGCAGCCGCGACTGGGCAGCCAAAGGCACCAACCTCCTCGGCGTGCGCGCGGTGATCGTCGAAAGCTTCGAGCGCATCCACCGCTCCAACCTCGTCGGCATGGGCGTGCTGCCGCTGCAGTTCCTCGGCGCCGATACCCGCGCCTCGCTCGGCCTGACCGGCGACGATACCTTCACGATCCGCGGCCTCGCCGAAATCCAGCCGCAGCAGGAGGTCGAGGTCGAGGTGACCCGCGCCGCCGGCTCGAGCTTCACCTTCACCGCCAAGTGCCGGATCGATACCGCCAACGAGCTCGAATACTTCCGCAACGGCGGCATCCTCCAGTACGTGCTGAGGAAGCTGGCGGCCTGAGCCAATGCGCTTGACTTCGGTGTAACCTATAAGTTACCTGTAACCT
>JANOAH010000042.1:0-7862 GCA_031411075.1 Erythrobacteraceae bacterium | reverse complement strand
GCGATGGCGGCGGCGGGGATCGAGGAAACCGTCGCGCCCATGGGCACCGCGCTGACCGAAGGCCAGCTCGAGCTGCTGTGGCGGGTGAGCGAAAAGCCGCTGCTGTGTTTCGATGGCGATGCCGCCGGCCGCCGCGCCGCGATGCGCGCCGCGCTGCGCGCGCTGCCGCTGCTCAAGCCCGGGCACTCGCTGCAGTTCGTGACTTTGCCCACCGGGATGGACCCGGACGATCTGCTCAAGACGCAGGGGCGCGCGGCGATGGACGCGTTGCTCGGCCAGTCTGGCAGCCTGCTCGAAACCTTGTGGACGCACGAACGCGACGCCGCCCCCCTCGCCTCGCCCGAGGACAAGGCCGGGCTGAAAGCGCGGCTGCTCGAGCATGTCGAAGCGATCCGGCACCCCGATATCCGCTCGCTTTATCGCCGCGATCTGATGGACCGGTTTTCCGCGTTCGCCTTTCCCAAACGCGAATTCTCCCCGCGGCGTGGGTTCAACCCGGCGCTGCCAGTGCGCCAAGGGGCGTCGGAAGCGCTGCGCCGCGCGCCGCCCGGCCGGGCGCGCGACACGCTCGCCCAGGCGGTGCTCGCCGGTCTTGCCCGCCATCCCGACCAGATCGCTCGCCACGCCGAAGCGCTGCTCACCCTCGCCCCGGCCGAACCGCGCCACGCCGCCGCGATCGACGCGCTGCTTGAAAACGGCGCCGGCGGCCCCACATCGGCAGCCAGCCTCAAGCCGCCAGCGGATAGCGCTTGCTTCTCCTTCCTTGCCGAAGGGACCGATCCGCAAGTGGCGCGCGAGGACTTGGCCGAAGCGGTGGCCCTGCTGGTCGAACGGCCGGCGATTGAGGCCGCCATCGCCGCGGCCACGGCCCGGTTCGAGTCCGATCCCGAAGCCGCCTTCGCCGAGCAGCAGCGGCTGCGCGAACGAAGGCTGGCAATCGAGACGCGACTCGGGCAGATGGCCCGGCAACGCGCCGCCCAGGAACCGCTTCCGGGGCCGGCGTTTGGGGAACACGTCGTCCACGCGGACGAACAGGAAACAGGTTGAGCGCAAGACTTATGGCGTCAGACGACACCACCGCCGGCACCGACGATGCCCCGCTGATCGACCTCAACGAGGCGTCGATCAAGAAGCTGATCGCGAAGGCCAAGCGCAAGGGCTACGTCACCTATGACGAGCTCAACGAGGCGTTGCCCCAGGGGCAGATGAGCACTGACCAGATCGAGGACATCCAGACCGCGCTGTCCGAGATGGGCGTGCAGATCGTCGAGAACGACGAGGACGCTCAGGACGAAGACGGCGAAAACAGCGACGAGCCGGCCGCGGCCGACGAGGAGGATGACGCCGAAGCTGACGATTCGGGCCATGTCCCCGAAAAGAAGAAGAAGGAAACCACCGAACGCACCGACGATCCGGTGCGGATGTACTTGCGCGAAATGGGCGCGGTGGAACTGCTCAGCCGCGAAGGCGAAATCGCCATCGCCAAGCGGATCGAGGCCGGGCGCGACACGATGATCATGGGGCTGTGCGAAAGCCCGATCACCTTCCACGCCATCATCATGTGGTCCGAAGCGCTCAACAACGGCGAAATGCAGCTGCGCGAAATCCTCGACCTCGACGCCATGCTGTCGAAAGAGCCGCCGGTCGAGAAGATGGAGGAAGAGAACGCCGAGGCCGAAAGCGGCGGCGAGATCAGCGAGGAAACCGCCGGGCCGACCTACAAGGAAGAAGAGGACGAGCCCGAGGAAGAGGAAGAGGCCGACGAGGACGAAGACGAGGATGGCGAGCCGCGCCGGCCCCGCCGCGTCGAGGAAGACGACGAAGAGGACAACACCCTCAGCCTCGCGCAGATGGAAGCCGCCTTGAAGCCCGAAGCGCTCGAGCGGTTCGCGCGCATCACGGACTTGTTCAAGAAGTTCGAGAAGGTCCAGTTTGAGCGGGTCGACACTCATGGACGCGCCGAGGTGTTCGCCCCGGCCAAGGAAAAGAAGTACGAGGCGCTGCGCGAACAGCTCACCGCCGAGGTCGAGAGCGTGCAGTTCCACGCCACCAAGATCGAATACCTGGTCGACAACCTCTACGCGTTCAACCGCCGGCTGACCGCGCTCGGCGGCCAGATGCTGCGTCTGGCCGAACGCCACAAGGTCAAGCGCCCCGATTTCCTGCACGAATACGTCGGGCATGAGCTCGACGAAGGCTGGCTGGCGGCGATGGCGCAGCGCGACAAGAAATGGGCCGCGTTTGCCGAAGGCGAGGCCGATGCGGTCGAGCGGATTCGCGCCGAGATCGCCGATATAGCCGCGGCTACCGGCATGAGCCTCAATGAGTTCCGCCGCATCGTCAACATGGTCCAGAAAGGCGAGCGCGAGGCGCGCATCGCCAAGAAGGAAATGGTTGAAGCGAACCTGCGGCTGGTCATCTCGATTGCTAAAAAGTATACCAACAGAGGTCTGCAATTCCTTGATCTTATTCAGGAAGGCAACATCGGGCTGATGAAGGCGGTCGACAAGTTCGAATACCGCCGCGGCTACAAGTTCAGCACTTATGCGACTTGGTGGATCCGCCAGGCGATCACCCGGAGCATCGCCGATCAGGCGCGCACCATCCGCATTCCGGTGCACATGATCGAAACGATCAACAAGCTGGTCCGCACCAGCCGCCAGTTCCTCCACGAGCAGGGCCGCGAGCCGACCCCGGAGGAGATGGCAGAAAGACTGTCCATGCCTTTGGAAAAGGTACGGAAAGTCATGAAGATCGCCAAGGAGCCGATCAGCCTCGAAACGCCGATCGGCGACGAGGAAGATTCACACCTCGGCGATTTCATCGAGGACAAGAACGCGGTGATCCCGGTCGATGCGGCGATCCAGGCCAACTTGAAGGAAACCGTCACCCGCGTGCTCGCCAGCCTCACCCCGCGCGAAGAACGCGTGCTGCGCATGCGCTTCGGCATCGGTATGAACACCGATCATACTTTGGAAGAGGTGGGGCAGCAGTTCTCGGTCACCCGCGAACGCATCCGTCAGATCGAGGCCAAGGCGCTGCGCAAGCTCAAGCACCCGAGCCGGTCGAGGAAGATGCGCTCGTTCCTCGATCAATAGCAGCGATGAGCCGGGTGCGCCGCTTCCTCACTCGTGCCGCAGCGGCGCTGCTGTTTGCCACGCTGGGCACCTCCGTCTCCGCCGCGCCTCTCAGCTGTACGCGGCAGGCGGTCACTGCTCTTGCCAGCGAGGCGTTGGCACAGGTCTCACCCAATCCCGAGCCGGGCGTCACGCTTGCGGTCTACTACCCGACCCGATGGAGCAGTCCGGTCGCGGTCGCCCGGGGACTATCAGATTATGCCGCGCACAGACCGATGCAGCCAGATTCACCGATGCTCGCCGGGAGCATCGGCAAGACTTTTTTCGGCGCCGCCGCATTGAACCTGGCCGAAGCGGGCAAGCTCGATCTGGACCGTCCGATAGCCGCCTATTTGCCTGATGCGGCGATTCCGAATGCGGACCGTGTAACGGCCCGCATGCTACTTTCGCACACCAGCGGTTACGGCGAATACGACGGGTCTTTCATGGAAGACCTGATTCGCCAGCCCTTGCGGATGCGGACTCTCTCCGATTGGCTGGGCCCGCTTCGTCGCAACGCTCCGGGCGCTCCCGGCACGTTTCGCTACAGCGACATCAATTTCGTGTTGCTTGCCGAGCTTGTCAGCGCCACCAGCGGGGAACCGTGGGACCGCTACATTGCGCGCGAATTCCTGCGGCCTTTCGGACTGCGCCGCACCGCCGCGGCGCTTTCGCCGCGGATCAGTGGACTCGCCCCGGGCTACGCCGGCCCGGAGAATTTCTTCGGACGCGATGCAATGATGCAGGCGGGACGCCTGATCTACAATCCGCAGTTCGAGAGCGGCGGCGGGGGCTATGTTTCGACCGCGTCGGACTTGGCGAAGTGGATCGTCCGCCTGGGCGCGGCGAATGCCTATTCGCCGCGGTCGTGGGCCGCGGCAAGCACGCCCACCCATCCGGTCGACGACAAAGGCCGGACCTACGGCCTTGGCATCCACATCGACCGCACCGCGCAAGGCACGGCTTATGGCCACAGCGGATATATCCCGGGTTACGTCAGTTGGGTACGCTATTACGCGGACGCCGGGATCGGAGTTGCCATTCAGACCAACACCAGCGATCCGGCGCGGTTGCCGTGGGATGGCTACGACGTGATGGATCGCTTGGTCGGCCAGCTTTCCGCCGCGTGCCACTGAATGCGGCGCGCGTGCTGTGCATGCACTTCGACATCGGCATGAACACCGATCACACGCTCGAGGGAGTCGACCAGCCGTTCTCGGTCACGCGCGAACGGATCCACCAGATCGAAGTCAAGGCGCTCGGGAAGCTCAAGCACCCCAGCCGCTGCCGCAAGGTGCGCGGCTTCCTCGATCAGTAGGCGCGGTCGCACGGTGAGCTTTCCGTCGATCCGCGCCGATAACGCCCGGGTCGCGCTGGTTGAAGGAGGCCGCACGGTTACCTTCGGCGAGTTCGATGCTCTCGCCGATCGCTGCGCCACCGGCCTCCTCGCCGGCCGCGACGATCTGGCCGAAGAGCGGATCGCCTTCTTCGTCCCCGCGGGCATCGATTACGTCACCGTGATGCACGGCGTCTGGCGCGCGGGCGGGATCGCGGTGCCGCTCAATGTGGCCTCGACGATCCCGGAACTCGAGCATTACCTGTCGTGCGCCCGGGCGACCCGGCTGGTGGCCGCGCAGGCGCTGCATGTCTCCTTGCGCGAATTGTGCCAGCGGCTGGGCGTGTCGTTGCTGAGCGTCGAGGACGTGATGGCCGCTGCCCCTGGCCCCTTGCCGACCATCGACCCCTTTCGCCGGGCGATGATGATCTTCACTTCGGGTACCACCAACAAGCCCAAGGGGGTGATCTCGACCCACGCCACGATCGCCTCGCAAGTCACCACGCTGCTCGAGGCGTGGGAATGGACCGAGGACGATGTGATCCCGCTGTTCCTGCCGCTGCATCACATCCACGGCATCATCAACGTGCTCAGCTGCGCGTTGTGGGCGCGCGCGCGGGTGCATCTGTTCGAGAAATTCGATCTCGCCGCGCTCGGGCCGCAGATTGCTGCGAATACGTACACGCTCTTCATGGCCGTCCCCACGGTTTACGTGAAAGCGATCGAGTATCTTGAAGGCGCGGAGGCAGCCGAGGCGGCGGCGATCTGTCGCGGCTTTGGCGCGATGAGGCTCAACGTCTCGGGTTCGGCCGCCTGCCCGGTGCCGCTGTTCGAGCGGTGGCGCGAATTGACCGGGCAGGTCCTGCTCGAACGCTATGGCATGACCGAGATCGGCATGGCGCTGTCCAATCCCTATCGCGGCGAACGGCGCGCGGGCTGTGTCGGCACGCCGCTGCGGGGCGTGGATGTTCGGCTCGTCGCCGAAGATGGCGTCGAGATCGCGGCGGAGGACCAGCCCGGCGAAATCCAGGTGCGCGGGCCCAACGTCTTCCGCGAATATTGGGACAGTCCCGACGCCACCGCCGGCAGCTTCACCCAGGGCTGGTTCCGCACCGGCGACATGGCCGTGGTCGAGCGCGGGTATTACCGAATCATGGGCCGCACCTCAATCGATATCATCAAGTCGGGCGGCTACAAGCTCTCCGCGCTCGAAATCGAAGGGGTGTTGCTCGAACATCCCAAGATTGCCGAAGTCGCGGTGATCGGCGCCGACGACCCGGTGTGGGGCGAAGCGGTCTGCGCCTTCGTCGTGCGCCGCCCGGGGTCAGAGCTCGACGCCGACACGCTGCGGCAATGGTGCCGGGGGCGCCTGTCGGACTACAAGATCCCCAAACAGGTGCGCTTCGTCGAGGCATTGCCGCGCAATGCGATGGGCAAGGTGACCAAGCCCGACCTGAAGGCGCTGCTCGCACCAAACGCATGATGACAGGTCGCCGCGCGGCCCTATAGTGCCGGCACAGCGGCCCAAGCCGCGGTTGGGGGACGGTTCATGGCGGCGACATTTCGATGGGCCATGCTGGCGCTTGCGTTGCTGGTAGCGGGGGCGAGTCCGGCCGTCGCGCAGGCGCCCGCCCGGCTCGACCCCGCGATCGCCACGGCGGGCCAAGCTGTTTACGCCGCTAACTGCGCGGTGTGCCATGACAACGCGCTGACCCACGCGCCGTCGAGGCAGGCACTCGGCAAGCTTTCGCCCGAAACGATCGTGCGGGTGCTGACCAGCGGGCGGATGCAGGCGCAGGGGTCCGCGCTGGACCAGGGGGAGAAGCATGCGGTCGCACAGGCGCTGGCCGCTCGCCCGCTGGGCGCGCCGCAGGCCGAGGTGGCGATGCCGCGCTGTACCGGCGCAGCCGCGCAGTTCGACATCGACCAGCCGCCGGTGTTCGATGGCTGGGGCCTCGACGCGCGCAATACCCACGCCATTCCCACCGCGCTGGCCGGGCTGACCGCGGCCAATGTCGGCCGGCTGCGGCTGAAGTGGGCCTTCGCGGTGCCGAACGCGGTCGACATGCGCTCGCAACCGGCGCTGGCCGGCGGCGCGATCTATCTCGGCGGCGGCAACGGAACGCTCTACGCACTCGACCGCGCCACCGGCTGTCTGCGCTGGAGCTTCGAGGCGAGCGCGTCGATCCGCAGCGGGGTGATCGTCTCGCCGTGGCAGGCGGGCGATCGCGGCGCGCGGCCGCTGGTCTATTTCGGCGATTCGTTCGGCCACGCCTATGCGCTCGACGCGCAGACCGGCGAAGAAGTGTGGCACAAGCGGATCGACGACCACCCCGACGCGGTGCTCACCGGCGCGCCGGCGCTGCACGGCGATACGCTTTACGTCCCGGTCTCCTCGTTCGAGGAAGGCAGCGCGGCGGTGCCGGGCTATGCCTGCTGCAGCTTCCGCGGCTCGGTCCTGGCGCTCGACGCGCGCACCGGGGAGGAAAAGTGGCGCACCTGGCTGGTCGATCCGCCGCAACGCGCCGCCGATGGCCGCTCGGCCACGCCTTCGGGCATCGCGGTGTGGTCGACGCCGCTGGTCGATGCCGAACGCGGTCAACTCTATGTCACCACCGGCGACAACTATACCCAGCCGACGACGGCGATGAGCGACGCGGTGGTGGCGCTCGATCTCGCCACCGGGGCGGTTCGCTGGACCACCCAGGTGACCGACAACGATAGTTGGAACGTTGCCTGTTTTGCCGGCCGCGACGCGCCCAACTGCCCCGCGGACGCCGGGCCGGACTTCGATTTCGGCGCGGCGGCGGTGCTGGCGCGCGGCAGCGACGGGCGCGAGCGGCTGCTGGTCGGGCAGAAATCGGGCGTGGCCTATGCGCTCGATCCCGCCAGCGGGGAGCGGCTGTGGCAGACCCAGGTCGGCCGCGGCGGCGAGCTCGGCGGGGTCCACTTCGGCATCGCGGCTGACGATGGCAAGCTCTACGTGCCGATCCACGACGCCTCGTTCCCCGGCGGCATCGCCGGACCGGGCAAGCCCGGCATCTACGCGCTCGACGTGGCGACCGGGTCGCCGGTGTGGGCGGCGGCTGCGGCCGATGTCTGCGCCGGAGCGGCGAGTTGCCAGCCCGGCTATTCGGCGGCGATCAGCGTCACCCCCGAACTGGTGTTGGCGGGTGCCGCCGACGCGCACTTGCGCATTTTCGACGCGAAGAGCGGCGCGGTGCTGTGGGACCAGGACACCAATGCGCCCTTCCCCACGGTCAACGGCGTCACCGGCCACGGCGGCTCGATGAGCGGGGGTGCGGCGCCGCTGGCGCTCGATGGCACGCTGATCGTCAATTCGGGCTACGCGTTCCTCGGCAAGCTGCCGGGCAACGTGCTGCTGGTCTATTCGGTGGAATGAGCGCCGT
>JANOAH010000041.1:0-2243 GCA_031411075.1 Erythrobacteraceae bacterium | reverse complement strand
CCGATTCGCCTCGAGCTTCCCGCGCCGGGGGAGCAGGCCGGCCAGAGGAAGCCGATCGAAACGCTCAGCGGCTCCGGCCTGATCGCGCTGTTGACCGACGCGGTCGACGTCGACCTCGCCGGGCCGAATATCGCCGAGCCTGCGGACAGTCTTACGCAAGGCGTCTTGACGCCGCCGGTGCAGGCCCCCTCGCCCGAAGGGTTGCTGCCGGTCCGTTTCGACCTTGCCGATCCGGCCGGCGCGGCGGACGTACGCAGCGGCACTGGCACGCTCGATGCCCGCAAGGGCGTGCGGCTCGACGGGGTCGAACTGGGCACTACCGCGATTCGCATTTCGCCGACCTCGGCGCTGTTCATCGCCCGGGCCGAACTGCGCGGCCTGTTCGATTCGTCGGGCCGCAAGGATCTGGCCGCGAAGATCGGCGGCGAGGGCGCCGATTTCGTCAGCTTCGACGACATTCGCCGGCTTGGTTTTGCGGTGCGCTACGACCCGGTGAGCGATCGCATACTCGTTTCAACTTAAACTACTTCAGGCTTGAGAATTCAATTCGTCTTGAATCGAGCCCCGATTGGACGATAATCGGCCTGCGGCTCTCCCAATCGCTCAATCGGCGAGGTAACTCGCACTAAAAGATTGGCGCAGAGCCTAAAAAAGATCGGCCGCACGAGACGGCTGGTTAGCAGGGGGAGAGAATGATGGGTGAGGTTCATTCCCGCGGGATGCGGCTGCGCCGCGATCTGAGCACATTGGCATTGGCGATCGGCCTGGCGGCTGCTCCCACTTCCGCCGCGCTGGCGCAAGACGAGCCGGCGCAGGACGACGCTTCGGCCGAAGAGGCCGAAACGCAGATCATCGTCACCGGTTCGCGCGTCACCCGCAGCACGTTCGAGACGCCCAATCCGGTCACCGTGCTCAATTCGGAAGACATCGAGAGCCTCGGCCTCAACAACGTCGCCGAAGTGGTCAAGCAGCTGCCGCAGAACTCGAACTTCTTCTCCGCCAACAACGTCGGCCTCGGCAACTTCAACGTCGGCGCGCAACTGGTCAACTTGCGCGGCCTCAACCCGTTCTTCGGCACCCGTACGCTCACCCTGATCGATACGCGGCGCGTGGTCTCGACAACCGCGGGCGGCGGCGTGGACATCACGCTCGTCCCCTCGATGCTGGTCGGGCGGACCGAAACGGTCACCGGCGGCGCTTCGGCGGTCTACGGCTCGGACGCGGTCGCAGGCGTGGTCAACGTAATCCTCGACAAGCAGCTCGACGGCTTCAAGGCCCAGGCCGATTTCAGCCGCACCACCCACGGCGATGGCGACGACTGGCACGGCGCGGCGGCCTATGGCACCGGTTTCGCCGGCGGACGCGGGCATTTCATCGTCGGCGCCGAATACCAGAACAGTCAGGCGATCGGGAATTGCTCGGAAGTGCGCGATTGGTGCGCGTCCAGTTATTCGCTGTTCAACAACACCGATTACAACACTCCGGGCGCGCCGGGTTTCGGCCGGCCGCACTATGTGCTCGGGCCGGACGCCACGATTGCCTTCTCGAGCTCGACCGGCGTGCTGTCGCCATGCCTGTTCTTCGTGCCGGGCGCCGGGTTCTGCGGGTACGTTCCGGCGGTCACCGGCCCGGCCTTCCAGTTCAATCCGGCGGGCACGGGCGCCATTCCGTTCGATTCGGGCCGCTATTCCAACGGCTCGTTCCCGATTTTCGGCCTGCCCCGCCAAGGCGGCGATCAGTACGCCACCGGCAACTACGACGGCACGACCTTGCGGCCGAGCGTCGAAAAGATCAGCGCGCTGGCCCGTGCCTAGTACGAGGTGAGCTCGGCGCTGACGGTTTCGCTGGAGGGATCTTACGCCCGCAGCGAAGCGGTCAATCCCAATGCCACCGGTGCGATCGGCCCGTTCCCGTTCCTGTTATTCGATCCGTTCCTGCTCGGGTACCAGATCGCGCCCGACAACGCCTTCCTGCCGGCAAGCGTGGCGGCGTTGATCCCGAACGGCGCCTCGTTCGGGCGCACGCTCAACAACACGCAGAACGCGCGCAATGAAACCAATAACACCACCTGGCGAGTGGTCGGCGGGCTCGAGTACGATCTAGGCGGATCGTGGTCGCTCGATGCTTACTTTTCGCATGGCGAAAATTCGAACGACCAGCACCTGATCCACAACATGGTCCAGCCGCTGCTGCGCTTCGCGCTCGATGCGGTCCGGACTCCGGCCGGCATCGTCTGCGGCGTG
>JANOAH010000040.1:0-25312 GCA_031411075.1 Erythrobacteraceae bacterium | reverse complement strand
CGCCTCAGTCCTCGCCGAAATGGATCGACCGATCGAGCTGGGAGAGGAACTCGAGCCCGTTGATGACGTGAGCGCGCATTGCCCGCTCCGCGCCATCGGCATCGCCAGCCAGCACCGCGTCCACAACCACGCGATGATCCTGCACCGCGGCGCGCAACCGTTCGCCTCGATAGAAGGTCTCGAACACCAGGTGGTGGATGGGCGTGTTGAGCCGTTGGACGATACTCTTGATCACATGGTCGCCGGCCCCATCCATCAGCAGGTTGTGCCATTGCGCGTTCAGGCGGGCAAAATCCTCGGGAGACGGTCCTGCGACGCACGTTTCCATTTCGGCGGCGACCTGCGCGAGCTCGGCTTTTTGCCCGGGCGTCGCAAGGCGGGTGAAATCCGCCGCGCAGATTCCCTCCATCGCCGCGCGAGCATGATAGAGCTGCCGCACTTCGTCCATGGTGGCGTTGCGCACTGAAGCGCCGCGGTATTCTTCGACATCGACCAGCCCGTCAGCCGAGAGGCGCTGCAAGGCTTCGCGGACCTTGAAGCGGCTGCCGCCGGTTTGCCGGATGATGTCGACTTCGACCAGGCGTTGGCCCGGGACCAGGCGGCGACGGCGAATTTGGCCGCGGATCCAATCGGCGATCTCGATCGCGCTCGGACCTTTTCTTTCCAATAAGTTAGTCGCCATCCTCACCTCCGGCCATTAGGCTCAGCACAATCGACGAAATTGTCAATAATTTCGTCATCGTGATTTTCGTTGCAGTGGCGTGGTCATTGCCATTGATGGCGCTGGGAGGCGCGTCATGGTGATAGAGCGCGCATGCGCTTTTGCGCTTGCGATCAGTTTCAGCGTTCCGCTGGCCGCCCAGCCATATCCCGATGTCGTGTCTCAATCGCGCTATGTCCCAGTGCGCGACGGCACTCGTCTTGCTGTCAGCATCTATCGGCCGGCTATCGATGGAGCACCCGTGTCGGCACGGATGCCGGTCGTCTTCGCCTTCACGCCCTATCGCGCGCGCTATCGCGACCAGGATGGCAGGATCGTCGAAGCTGCGCTCGGCGACAACCTCGGCCTGCGTTCGCTGCTGCGGGCAGGCTACGTGGTCGCGGTGGCGGACGTGCGCGGCAAAGGCGCCTCGTTCGGCCACCGGCGCGGCTTCCAGGACCGCACCGAAGCACGCGACGGCTTCGATCTCGTCGAGTGGCTTGCCGACCAGCCGTTCTCAGACGGCACGGTAGGCATGGTCGGCTGCTCTTACCTGGGCGGCTCCGCATTCCAGGTTGCCACGACCGCGCCGCCCTCGCTGAAGGCGGCCTTCATCGGCGCGAGCGATCTCGACAAGTACACGTTCGTCCGCAACGGCGGGATCACCGCGCAGTTCAACACCCGCCCGGACGAAGAGCCGGCGGTCGATCTTGCCACGATCCCGATGGACGAGGACCGCGACGGCGCGATGTTGCGCGCGGCGGTGGCCGAACACGCCGCCAACACGCCGATGGGGCCGCTCTGGTATGGCATGCCCTACCGCGACAGCACGTCGAGCTTCACAGGTACCCGGTTCTGGGAAGAAGTGGGTCCCTACACCTACCTCGACACCGTCCGCTCAGCCGGGATAGCAACCTACTTCTGGGGCAACTGGCGCGACGAACCGACCAGCCAAATCCTGCTGTCGGCAGCCAATCTCGGCAGCCGGGTATTGGTGGGGCCCGGCAATCACTGCGTTCCGCCACCTGGATTCGACCTGGCGGGCGAGATCGTCGGCTTCTTCGACCATCACCTAAAAGGCCAGAATCCGGACTACGACCAGTTGCCGCGCGCGACCTACTGGGTCGAGGGCTTGAACGGCATCGGCAGCTTCGTGACGTCGAAGCAACTGCCTGGGATCGGCTCGCGGGCGATCCCGTGGTTCTTTTCCGCCGGCTTGCAAGCAACGGCCCCGGGAGGCCTGGGTCCGGTCAATTCCAGCCGCGAGGCAAGTTCGGCGTTCGAGGTGGATTATACCCTGCCGCCGGCCGAATATTTCGCCTTTTGGCCGCAGCCGATGAACGAGCATGGCGCGAGCTTCACGAGCGATGCGCTATCCGACCCCTTGAAACTGATCGGCTACCCGGTCGCCGAATTGACGGTCGCGGCGGATAATCCCCTGGCCGACGTATTTGTCTATCTGGATCGACTGAAGGCTGACGGTTCGAGCGAGGTGATCGCCTTCGGCCGTCTCAAGCTGTCGCATCATCGGCTGGCACAGGCGCCTTACGAAACGCTAGGCCTTCCCTGGCATTCGGGGCTCGAGGCCGACATCGACGCACCGGCGCCGGGCGAGTTCATACCGCTGTCTGTCGCCCTGACGCCGGTATCGCTGATCGTGGCGCCCGGGGAGCGGCTGCGCTTCGTGGTGACCGGCGCGGACCCCCGCCAGCGCAACCTGCAGGATATCCGGCTCAATCCGCCCCCGACCATTACCGTGCGAACGGGCGGCCGCATGGCCTCGCGCATCGATCTACCCTTGGCACCGTGAACGACAATGACGCCGCCCATCAGAGGCGGCGCGATATGAGGAGAGCTTACAATGACGACCGACAAGCGCTGGCTCCGAGCCAATCACCTCCTGTTGGGCGTGTCGCTCGGCGTGCTGGCCTGCTCCGCGCCAGCGGCGGCGCAGGACGACCCTGCCGCTGTCGCGGAGGCAGATGAAGCGGCCGCTGCGGGAGAAACCGACGGAACAATCGTCGTAACCGGTAGCCGCCTGCGCGGAGTCGCGCCGGTCGGCTCGACCGTAATCTCCATCGGGCGCGAGCAGATCGAAAATTCGAGCGCGGTCACCGTTGACCGCATGATCAAGGAAATCCCGCAGAACTTCGACCTTGGTGTCTCGGAGAACTCACGCGGCCAGTCGGGCGGCAGCGGCAACATCACATACGGCAATTCGGTCAACATTCACGGCCTCGGGCCATACTCGACCCTGGTGATCGTCGATGGGCACCGGGTTACCTACAACAGCCGGTCCATCGACCCTTCGACGCTGCCTTCGCTCGGCGTCGAGCGAATTGAAGTGGTCGCCGACGGCACCTCGGCCATTTACGGTTCGGACGCGGTTGCCGGTGTTGTCAACGTCATACCTCGCCGCTCGCTAGACGGGGGCGAGGCGTTCTTCCGAAGCGGAATAGCGGATCACAGCGATTTCCGCGAACTTGTGGTCGGCGCGGCCTACGGGTTTCGGTTCCCGCGCGGCCAATTCATGGTCGCCGGCGAGCACGTCAAGCGCTCGAACCTGTCGGGTGACGACCGGCCGTTTTTCGTCAGCAACCAAACTCGGTTCGGCGGGCCCGATGGGCGCACCACGCGCTGCAGCCCGGGCAATATCCGCGTCGGCTCGACGTTCTATGCCATCCCTCCTCAAGGCGTCACGCAGGCTAGCGCAAGCAACCTGGTGGCAGGGACGAGAAACCTATGCGAGCTGCTGCGCGGCCAAGACCTGATCCCGGAGCAGACGTATGACACGGTCAACAGCACCGGGACGTTCGACGTCACCGACTGGCTGTCCCTCTTTTATGACGCGTTCTACTCCGATCGCGAGTTCTACCGCCGCGGGTCATACATCTCGCTCAACAACAGCACGGTACCGCAAACGAATGCATTCTTCGTGCGCCCCGCCGGGTTTGCGGGCGCGAGCTACGGCATTGATTACCTGGCGCTCGAGCTGCCCCCCGGCGATACCTCTGGCTACGCCAAGAGCTGGCAGGTCACACCCGGCGTTCGCATCCAGTTGCCGCACGATTTCCAGGTCGAAGCTCTGGTAGGTCGCGGCGAGACGCATGACCTGTCGGAGGCGTTCACGGGGGCCAACACAGCGGCGATCAACAATGCGCTCGCCAGCAGCGATCCTAACGCCGCGCTGGATGTGTATGGCCTCGGCCGGACCAACCCCGCCATTCTCGCCAACCTTGCCAATCAAATCTTCATCGCACCAACCGATGGCGAGCTGTGGTATTATACGGCTCGGCTGTCGGGGACTTTGGTCGACCTCGCGGGCGGCGAGGTAAAGTTGGCAGCGGGCTTCGAGAGGCAGGACTTCGATGTCGCCCTGGGATCAGCGCGCGGCGGACCGACCACGCCGCTCACCTACCGCAACTTCGGCCGCACGGTGGATTCATATTACGGCGAGCTTTACGTGCCGATCTTCGGGCCAGGTAATGCGGTTCCAGGCTTCCAGCGGCTCGAACTCAATGCCGCCGTGCGGCACGACAGCTACAGCGATGTCGGTTCGACCACGAACCCCAAGTTCGGCATCAATTGGTCGCCCATCCACGCCGTTACCGTGCGCGGCAGCTATGGCACTTCGTTCCGGGCCCCCACGATTCCGGAGATCTACGGCAATTCGAATAACCTGTTCGTGCAAAACTATGCCAATCCTGCCGGCGGCCAGCTCCAGGGCGTGGCGTTGTCGGGGCAGAATCTTGCCCTCAAGCCAGAGACGGCGACCACCTGGTCAGTCGGCGCGGATGTTGAGCCGATCGATCGGCTCAGGTTCAGCCTCACTTATTGGAGTGTCGATTACGAGAATCAGGTGATTGCAAATCTTTCAAACTTGGCGATTCTTGGCAGTGAAGCTTTCTACTCGGGAACCGGAATTATCCTGCGCGGCGCCGAAGCGTCTGCGCGCGTAGCCGCGCTCAATGGATCGGGCGTCGCGTTCGTCGGAAACCCAACCAATCCGGTGACGCTGTTCGTTGATGGCCGCGGGCAGAACCTCGGTACTTCGTTAACGCGCGGCGTCGACTTCGCGGTAGACTGGTCGTTCGACTTCTCGCCTGAAGATAGGATCTCGCTCAATGCGTCGGGAACATACCTCACCAAGTACGAGATCTCGGTCGCCCCGACTGCACCGCTGGTCGACCGCCGCAACATCATATTCAACCCGCTCAAGTTCAAGGCCCGGGCCAGCGCCACCTGGGAACACGGCCCGTACAACGGGCGGCTGACGTGGACGCATGTCAATGGCTACATCAACAACTTGCCCACCGTTCCGCAGCAAGTAGGCAGCTATAACCCGGTCGACCTCGCGCTGACCATTAAGGTGGGCGACGAAACTGCGCGCGATTTCTTCGACAAGGGGGTCGCGATCACATTCGAGGTCCGCAACCTGTTCGACGAAGACCCGCCGTATGTGAACATCGCGCCTAGCGGCAACGGCAGCGGCGGCTATGACGCCACTGCGTCCGATCCAATCGGCCGGCTGTTCGCGATTAACGTCAGGAAATCTTTCTAGGAGCGGTGCAAACCGTCACACCGTAGCCCGATGGCAGATTCCGTGACCCTGGTATTGGCTGGGGACCTTGTTCTCGACGAACCGGATCCCGGCAGCTGGCTGTCGGGAATTGCCCCGGCGTTGCGAAACGCCGACTTGGCGATTGGGCACCTCGAGGTCCCGCACACCGACTGCGCCGAAGAGATCGGCGGTGATGTTCCGTCTCCAGGGGCGCCTCCGGAGAACCTGGCCGCACTGGCGGATGCAGGCTTCGGCATGATCAGCCTCGCCGGAAACCACATCGCCGACTGCGGCCCGCAGGGTATTGCCGACACGATTGCGGGCCTCGATGCGCTGGGGATCGCGCACGCCGGGGCCGGGCCGGATATCGCGACCGCGCGACGGCCGGCGATTCTTGCCACCGCGGGTCGGCGCATCGCTTTACTGAGCTACAATTGCGTGGGGCCGGAATTCGGCTGGGCCGGGCCCGACAAGGCGGGTTGCGCCTACCTGCCGCTTGTCACCTCGGACGGCCAACCGGTCACTCCACGCTCGTCGATCAGCGGAATAGCGCAAGAGGCATACGATATCCTCGCCGAGGACATTACGGCCGTCCGCAAGGAAGCCGACTTGGTGCTGGTGGCGATGCACAAGGGGCGCGTCCATACGCCCGCCGTGCTCGAAGAATACGAGCGGCCGTTGGCACGAGCGGCGATCGAGCTGGGCGCCGACGCCGTGATCGGTCATCACGCGCACATCGCTCGCGGGATCGAGTTCCATCGCGGCAAGCCGATCTTCCACGGCCTGGGGAACGGCTGTGTGGTCACGCGCGCGCTTTCACCGGCGCAAGACCATCCGGCACGGCGCGAATGGGCCGAGCGGCGCAAGCAGCTGTTCGGTTTCGAGCCCGATCCCGAATACTGGCTTGCCCCATTCCACCCTGACGCCAAGCGAGCCTTCCTCGGACGGATCGATATCGCCGCCGATCTGTCGCTGAGCGCCTCGATCGTGCCGGTGTGGGTGGAACCGCCCGGCCGCCCAGTGCTCGCGCACGGCGAGCGCGCGAGCGAAGTGAGCCGATATCTCGAAGCAATCTCGGTGAAGGCCGGGCTGGACCCGATCTCGATCTCGGACATCGGGCAAGTGAGCCTGGCGGCATGACGTGGCTGCGGCACCTTGCGGTCTGGATCGGCGGCGCGGCTCTGCTGGCGGCGACCGCGATCGACACGTTGGCCGTTATCGGACGCAACTTCGGGCTGCCGATTGTCGGCTCGATCGAGCTGGTCCAGGCTGCGGTGCTGGTGTCGGGCATAATGGGGCTGATCTTTGCGACGGCCGGCGACGATCACGCCCACGTGCGCATAGTTACCGACCGCCTCGGACGGTGGCGCTCGTCGGCAGCCCTCCTGGGCCCGTTGTCGATGGCGCTCTTCTTCCTTGCGCTGCTGGCCGGTTCACTGTGGCTCGCAAGCGATCTGTGGAACGGGCACGAGCAGAGTGAGCTGCTCGGCGTCTCGTGGCGAGTGCTGCGACTGATCGCCAATCTCGGGCTCGGCGCGTGCATTGTCATCGCGCTGGCAGCGCTGGTGAGGCGCAAGCAGCCATGATCTACGCCACGCCCGCCACCGGCCTTATCGGCTTGCTCGTTCTGTTCGGGCTTATCCTCGGGGGAGTTCGGATAGGGGCGGCGCTGGGACTCGTGGGCCTTGGCGGCCTGGCGTTGGTGCTCAGCCCGGAGGCAGCCCTAATCAAAGCGGGAGTGATAACGCTCGACACGCTGACCCGGTACGAGCTCGGCACGCTGCCGCTGTTCCTGCTGATGGCGCACGTGTTCTTTGCCGTCGATGCCAGCCGCGACATGTTCGACGCCGCAGCGCGCTTCATCGGGCACCGCCGCGGCGGATTAGCCTATGCAGCGGTAGCCGGCTGTGCGGGCTTCGGGTCGATCAACGGCTCTAGCCTCGCGACCGCCGCCACGATCGGGTCGGTCGCGCTGCCCGAGATGCGGCGGCGCGGCTATTCCGACGCTCTGGCGACAGGCACCGTGGCCGCGGGCGGAACGCTCGGCCAGATGATCCCGCCTTCGGGGGCGCTCATCGTCTACGGTATCATCACCGAGACCTCGATCGGCGACCTGTTCACCGCCGCGATCATCCCGGGGCTCTCGCAGGCGCTGTTCTACCTCGTTGTCGTCTGGCTGGTCGTGCGCTGGCGGCCCGATCTCGCACCCGCTTCCGAGCGCGCCGGCTGGAGCGAGCGCTGGCGCGCGCTCCGCCGTATCTGGGACATGATCGCGCTCGTCGTGCTGGTTATCGGCGGGATCGTTGCAGGGTGGGTAAGCCCCTCGGAAGCGGCGGCGATCGGCGCCGCCGGATCGCTGGTGATCGCCGCACTGCGCAAGGGCCTGACACGGGCCATGCTGTTCTCCGCGTGCGAAGCGACCTTGAAGACGAGCGGCATGATCTTCCTGATCATCATCGGCGCGCTGATCTTCGCGGTCTTCATCGGCGTGACCGGCGTTACCGAAGCGGCTGGCGCGATGGTCTCTTCGCTGAGCCTCGGCACCATAGGCACTCTCGTCGTCATCGCATTGTTGCTGTTGGTGCTTGGCTCGGTGCTCGACGGGCTGGCGCTGATGCTGCTGACCACCCCCATCCTGCTGCCGATCGTCGAGGCTACCGGCATGTCGGCGCTGTGGTTCGGCATCTTCATCACCCGGGCGATGGAGATGGGCTTCGTCCACCCGCCCCTGGGCATGAACCTTTATGTCATCCAGGGCGTCGCCAAGGACGTCTCGATCGGCCGCATTTTCAAGGGTGTGATGCCTTTCCTGGCGAGCGACTTTGTGCACCTGTTCCTGCTGATCCTCGTGCCCGGCATGGCGCTGTGGCTGCCGACGGTGATGCAATGAGCGACAAGATCGCGCACGTCGGGCCCAACCTGCCGCAGGATCTGCTGCGGGCGACCGGCCGCCATGCGGGCCCGCTGCAATTCGACCCGGAGCGCCCGACACCCACCGCGGACCGGTGGATGGAAAGCAAATTTGCGCCGTGGGCTCGGGCGATCCTCGAGGGTTGGGCGGCCGGCAACTACGACGACCTGGCGCAGGTGCTGTTCAGCCGCGCCGACGACAACGCTCAGCGTCTGTATTACTACCTCTGCGAGCTGCAGCGCCGCGGCCTGGTCGGCGGTCCCGAGCCGCTCATTCTCGACATTGCCAAGGTTCCTCGGGCGAGCAGTGTCGGCCGGACGGAATTCAGCTTGGATAGGCTCGCGCATCGCTGGGGCGTGAACAGTGACACGCTCGTCAGCACTATCGATGCCTGCAACGCCGAACGCGCGCGTCCGAAGCAAGGGCACGAAGGGCGGCTGTGCCTGTTGGCGGGAACTCCGCCGCCCGACCGACGGCTGCACGAAGCCGCCGAACGTGCCGGCTTTGCCTTGATCGGTCCCACGCTGGTCGAAACGTGGACCCAGCTCGGCGCGCCGGTCGAGACCGGCGGCGAAAATCCAATCGCTGCACTCGCCCGCCAGGTTCATGCCGACCCGGCTGGACCCCGCTCGTTCGCCGATGCCGGTGCCGCGTTGCTCGAAGCCCTCGCCGAGCATAGCGCCCAAGCCATCGTGTTGTGGCAGATCGAAGAGGATGAGGCGCAGGCCTGGCACTTGCCCGCGCAACGTGCCGCCCTTAGCCGCCAGGGGCTCCGGGCCTTGGTGATGACTCGCCGCGACTGGCTGGCGCGCGACGGCGCGGCGGACGAAGTTATCGCCTTCCTGCAGGGTATCGCGACTTGAAGCCGCTCCACGGACATCGGGTCGCGGCGCTGGGCGGCATGGCCGATCGGCCGCTGGCGCGATTCCTGCGCTCGTTGGGCGCCGAGGTCGCTGGTCCGATCGAAGGCGCCTCATTCGTCATCGACGACCTCGGCCTCGCTGCGACCGCGCATCTCGGCATTCCGGCGAGCGCGGTGCATCTTTCGGTCACGCCCTTCGGCTCCGGAGGTCCGCGCGGCGATTGGCGCGGCGGCGAGCTGGTCGCATCCGCGATGGGTGGGGCCTTGCGCGTGACCGGCGAGCCAGGGCGACCGCCGGTCAAGGAAGCCGGCGATGCCTGCACGTTCCACGCCGACATGGTCGCGGCCGCCGGCGCAATGGCGGCGCATTATGGGCGCGGCGGCGGCGGCGCGGGCCAGCATGTCGACGTGTCGATCCAGCAGGTCGCCTTCAGCCGCAACATGAACGGTGTGCTGGTCTGGCAGTTCGACCGGCGCAAGCTGCATCGCGCCGGCGGCAAGCTGGCCTATGGCCAGGCGACGATCCGGGCAATCTGGCGGCTGGCGGATGGCTGGTGCTTCCATTCGCTGATGACCGGGCGGCTTGGCGCGCCGGCGAACCAGGCGCTCTCCGACTGGATGGACGAGGAGCCGGCTGACAACCCTCTCAAAGGTGTGGACTGGCTGAGCTACAACCGGTCGACGCTGCCGGCCGAAACCCGCGCGGTATGGGAAGCGGCGATCGCGGCCTTCTTTGCTCGCCGAAGCAAGAGCGACATCGCCACCGAAGGCCTGAAGCGCGGCATCAACGCCTGCGTGGCGAACGAGCCGACCGACGTGCTGGCCGATCCGCATCTGGCGGCGCGCGGCTTCTTCGAGACCGCCAACGGCCTGCCCGAGCGGTTTGCGGCTTTTCGCGAGAGCCCACCAGCCAGACTGCCTGAGCAGCACGAGGCCAGTCGCTCCGGGCCGTTGGCGGGCGTGCGCGTGCTCGATTTCGCCTGGGCACTGGTCGGGTCGATTACCACCAAGACGCTGGGCGACCTCGGCGCCGACGTAGTGAAGATCGAAAGCCGCACCCGGCCGGACCTGGCCCGGCTCGATGTGCAGGTCTCGGCATCGGCCCATGGCAATTTCGACGACAAGCCGTGGTTTGCTCATCTCAACACCTCGAAGCGAAGCGTGACGCTCAATCTCAAGGAACCAGCCTCGCGCGAAGTCCTGCGCCCTCTGATCGAATGGGCCGACGTCGTGGTCGAGAATTTCTCGCCCGGAACGATGGCCAAGCTCGGCCTGAGCTACGACGATCTGCGGGCGATCAACCCCGGCGTCGTCATGGTTTCCGGCAGCGTGTACGGGCAGACCGGCCCGCTGGCGCAGGAATGGGGTATCGACGGCACGGGCGGGGCGCTGTCGGGCCGCACCTACCTGACCGGATACGCCGATGGAGACCCGGTCATTCCGGGTGCCGTGCCTTATGGCGACGTGATCGTGCCGTTCGTGATGGCCGCGTGCACCGCGGCCGCGCTCGAGGCGCGTCGCACAACTGGCAAAGGGTGCCATATCGATGCTTCGATGTACGAGATCTGCGTGCAGCAGATGCGCCCTTCTCTGACGGCCGCCCAGGCCGGCGAGCGGCCGCAGCGCGCCGGCAATGCCGACCGCGCGGTCTTCTTCCAGGATGTCTTTCCGGCGGCGGGAGAGGACCGCTGGGTGGCGATCGCCGTGGCCGATGAAGCGGAGCTTGCGGCTCTCACTGCCCTCGCGGGTGGCGACATCGGAGCCTGGACCGCGGCGCGCGAGGATCATTCGATCGTGGCCGAGCTGCAGGCGCTTGGGTTGGCCGCGGGCGTCGTGCAGGATTGCGAGGACATGATCGAACGCGACCCTCAACTCACGGAGCGAAACGCACTGATCACGCTCGACCATGCGCTGCTCGGCCCCTTCGGACATATCGCGACGCCGATCCACTTTTCGCGTGAAACCCTGCAGCCCTATCGCGCCCCGCGCATGGGCGAACATGTCGACGAAGTTGCCGGCTCGATCTGCGGGCTCGACCCCCAACGGATAGAGGAACTTCGAGCGATGGGGGTGTTCGAGTGAGCGCGCAGACCGGAATGCGGAGTCGCAAGACGCTCGTCTGCACGGCGCAGGCCACCGCCTACCAGAAAGCGTTCGGGCAGGAGCTGAAGCGCAAGGTCATCGACGAAGGCGAGCCGTTCGTCATCGCCCAGGCCGACACTCCGCACGAGATCTTCCACGCGATGGACATCCCCGTGATCTCCAACCAGTGGTGGTCCGCCTATATCTCCGCCAAGCAGCTGTCGGGTCGGTACTTCGACGCGCTCGCCGAAGCCGGGTACCCGGCCAATGTTTGCAAGTACTGCTCGCTCGGCCTGGCGTGCACCCTGGCAAACGATCCGCAGACGGCGCCCTGGGGCGGGCTGCCAACGCCGACGGTGCTCGTGGCCCGGCTTACTTGCGACTGCATCCAGCACGTTTTCACCCAATGGGCGGCCGCGATGGGCACGGACTTTTTTGCGATGGAAGCACCCGCCTGGGAAACCAAGGACCCGGCGTGGTTCACCCGCTCGCAGACCGAGTGGGAAAGCGTCTACCAACCCGATCGCATCAGCCTCATGGTCGAAGAGATGGGCGACCTGATTGCGCTACTCGAGCGCAAGACCGACCGGCGTTTCGAACGCGCCAAGCTCAACGAGCTGATGCAGCAAATCGACGTGCAGGAGCGCGCGCTGTGGGACACGGCGCAGGCCATCGGCGAGGCACGGCCCTGTCCGGTCTCGATCGCCGAGCAGATGCCGAACACAATGATCCCCCAATGGCATCGCGGCTCCGACTGGGCGGTAAAGCATTCGCGCAAGTTCCGCGACGAGGTGCGGCAACGCATTGCCGACGGCCTGGGCGCGGCGAGCAATGAGCGCTTGCGGCTGATGTGGATCGGCGCCGGGGTGTGGCACGACCCTGGCTTCTACCAGGCCCTCGAAGAATCGCTGGGCGCTGTGTTCACGTGGTCGATGTATCTGCCGTTCGCAGGCCCGCAGTACATTCGCGAGACGCACGGCCGGCCGATGGAAGCCCTCGCAAGCCGCATCTGCTCGATCAACGAGGTGCTGCACCTGCCGCCGTGGATGAACGGCTGGATGGTGAGCGAGGCCGAGCGCTGCGGCATCGATGCCGCGGTTATGCTGCTGCCGCCCGACAATCGCCTTTCGCAATCGGGCACTAAGCTGACCGCCCTGGCGCTCGAGGAAGCGGGCGTGCCGGTCCTGACAATCGATGCCGACATGGTCGACGCCAAGATCTGGGATCACGATCGAATGGTCGGCCTGGTGGCGCAGTTCCTGCGCGATCGGGGTCTGGCATGAAGCGCCTGCGACTGTTGGCGCTGGTCGCCGTCGCGCTGCTGTCCGCCTGTGCGCGGCCCATCCCGGCCGGTGTTACCGAACTGACTTACGCCACCCCTTACCCGCCATCCCATCCGTTCAGCCGCGCCGATCAGCGCTGGATGGATCACATCGAACGGGAATCAGGCGGGTCGCTCGAGATCGTGCCGATGTGGTCGGGGGCGCTGCTCTCGTCGGACATGTCGCTCGAGGAGCTTCGCCACGGCGTTGCCGACATTGGCCTCGTCACGCCCATCTATACCCGTGGCGGCACTCACCTGATCCGCACCCAATCCGGCTTTTACAGCGGAGTGAGCACGATCGAGTCGCAGGTGGCACTGTACCGCTGCATCGAGGCGTCGGTGCCGCAACTCTCGCGTGAGCTGCAGGGCGTGCACGTGCTTGCAGTGCAGGGCGGGTTGCTGCCTGGCGTGGTTACCAGCAACCGGCCGATCCGCGCTCTGGACGATCTGAAGGGCCTACGCATCCGCGCCCCGACCGAGCTGCTGGCAGTGCTGCGCGAACTGGGCGCCGACCCGGTCAACATGCCTATGGGAGAAGTCTATTCGTCGATGGCAAGAGGGGTGATCGATGGGGTCGTCGCGCCGATCGATACCTTCCAGACCCTCCATTTCGAAGAGGTCGCAAAGTACTACGCGACGCTCTCGGTGCCGCGGGGCGCCTACCCTTCGCGCGCAATCGGCGAACGAGCCTGGCGGCGGCTCACTCCAGCCCAGCAAGACTTGCTCGAGCGGTCACGCGGGGTTTGGGAAGCGGCGCTCCGAGAGGAAATTGAAAAGGGCGAAGGCGCCGGGCGCGAGGCGGCTGCCCGGGCGAGTGTGCACGTCTCCGCTATATCTCCTGCCGAACAGTCGCGGTTCGACCGGCTCTACCTCGCCGACGCCGAGCTGAACGCCCGCTCGCTCGAGCGGTTCGGAATCGACGGGTTGGACGCTTTTCGCAAAGCACGCGCAAGCGTGAAGGCGGGCGGGAACATTAATTGCGGGGGAAGCACGTGAACCAGCCGCTGACCGGAATCCGGGTGGCCGATTTCAGCCATGTCATGGCCGGGCCGTTCGCATCGCACTTGCTGCGACTGATGGGCGCCGAGGTGATCAAGATCGAGCCGAAAGGCGGCGACCAGTTCCGAAACTACAGTCCCGATGCCGGGTTCGCCGGGATGAGCCCCCCCTTCATTGCCGCCAACGTTGGCAAGAAGTCGATCGCCCTCGACCTGAAGGATGCGGAGGACCTGGCGATCGCGCGTGCAATAGTGCGGCGCAGCGACATCCTGATCGAGAATTTCCGTCCCGGTGTTATCGGTCGCCTGGGTCTGGCGTACGAAGTCGTGCGCCAGACCAATCCTGGGCTCATCTATTGTTCGGTATCGGGCTACGGACAGGACAGCCCTCAGCGCGATTGGCCGGCGATCGACAACATCGTCCAGGCAACGGCCGGCATGATGATGCTGAGCGGGGGTGAGGACGAACCGCCGATCAGGGTGGGCTTCCCTATCGTCGATACCCTTGCAGGTCAGACGGCGGCTTTGGCCATCCTCAGCGCGATCGTGCAGCGCCAGGCAGGCGGCCAAGGTGCCTATATCGACGTCTCGATGTTCGACGCGACGCTCGCCTTCATGACGTCCGCGATCACGCCCTACCTGGTTACTGGCCAGGCCATGAAGCGCATGGGCAACACCGGTTACAGTGGCCTGCCGACCGCTTCGCTGTTCACCTGCCTCGATGGGAGGCAGATCTCGCTCGGCATCGTGCAGGACAACCAGTTTGCTGCGTTTGCACGGCTGGTGCAGCGCGACGACTGGCTCGAGGACAGCCGCTACGCCACGCCGGCGGCACGCCGCAACAACTTCGACGCGGTGCATGCCGAACTGTCCGCGACGTTCGTAACGCGCAACGCGGCGGAATGGGAAGCGGACCTGAGCGCAAGCGGCATTCCGTGCGGAATGATCCGTACCGTCAACGAAGCGGTGGACCTGGCCAGCGAGGCGGGACTTCTGCACGTCGCCATCCCCGGCATTCCGCAGATCGGCACCTTGGCGATTCCGAATGCGGGCTTCCAGATGGAGCCCGGCTCACCGGGCACGGCCGAGCCTCCGCCGCGCCTCGATGAGCATCGCGAAGAGATCCTTGCATGGTTGGTCGCCGAAGACGCAATCTAGCCCAGCCGAGAGCCAACGGGAGGTAATTATGAAAATGAGGATGCCTTGGGCGGTCGCTGCCCTGAGCCTGACGGCGCTGGCCGGGAACGCTACCGCGCAGCAACAGCCTCCAGGCCCCGGCGACCTGGCGCGAGCCATGGCCGAAGCGAACCTGGTGCCCGACACGCCCGGGGACGGTCCCTACCCCGCGGTCATGGAACTCGACCCGGGCCTTCCCGACCATGTGATCTATCGCCCTGCTGACTTGACGCCCTTCGCTGGCGGAAAGCTCGGCGTGTTCGCGTGGGGTAACGGTGCCTGTGCGGACGATGGGGCCAGCTCGCGGCAGCACCTCGCCGAGATCGCATCCTACGGGTATCTGGTGATCGCGCCGGGCAAATGGCGCAGCGGCCCCAACGCCAAGGTCGCCCGCGAGGCTCCGCGCGCGGCGCCGCCCGGCGAACGCCTGCCTCCTCCCGCCACGACCGCCGACGATGTCCGGGAAGGGATCGACTTCGCGCTGGCCGAAAACGTTCGGGGGGCAAGCCGCTATGCCAACCTGATCGACAAGCAGGCTGTGGCCGTCGGCGGCTTCAGCTGCGGCGGACTGCAGGCGATTGCCCTCGCCTCGGATCCGCGGATCAGCACCGTCGTCGTGCAAAACAGCGGCATCTTCAACGATGCGCGCCAGTCCATCGGCGGCATGTCCGTCGCCAAGGAGGCGCTCAGGAACTTCCACTCGCCGGTGCTCTACCTGCTCGGCGGCCCGACCGACATCGCCTTTCCCAACGGCACCGATGACGTAGCGCGGATCGCGCATGTGCCGGTCGCCTTCGTCAACCTGCCCTTTGGGCATGGCGGCACCTACGCTCGGCCGATGGGCGGGACGGCGGCCGGAATCGTCGTCGATTGGCTCGAGTGGCAATTGCGCGGCGACGCCGGCGCGGGACGAAGCTTTCTTGGCCCGAACTGCCGGCTTTGCGTCAATCCGGAAGTGACCATCGAAATGAAGAACTTCAGCGACTAATCGCCGGAACATTCGGAGCTTGCCGATGGCTGCCAGGCCTCAATGCGCGACCAGCCCGCATAACTCGAACGGGCTCGTCACGCCCAGGCGGCGATAGGCCCGCTGGCGGAAGGTAACCACCGAGGTCTTGGCAATCCCGAGTTCGATTGCGGTCGCCTCGACGCTCAACCCGATTGCGGCACGGGCGCAGACCTGGCGTTCGCGGCGGGTGAGAGCCGGCCAGCGGCGGGCAAAGCGCTCTTCCAGCTGGACCGGCGTCAGCTTGATTCCGATCGCGCCGGCGGGCCGGGCAAACGGCAGCATCGGCAAGGCCAGCCGCGCGAGGCCGGCCAGCGCGTCGAGCTCGCGGTCCGAAAAGGCCCCATCGCTGCGGTGCCGGGCGACGTTAAGCCCGCGCCAGCCGTTCGCACACCGCTCGATCAGCGAGATGCGTTCGAGGATGCCGGGTTCGTCGAAGAAGCGCCGGCGAAACTCCGCCGAACCGATGTCGCTTGGGCGCACCCGCTGAACCGCGATGTCGCCCGGCCGCGCAGCTGCCGGATAGAGGTCGCCGATCGGATCGAGGTGCTTGTAGGTAAGGCTGTAGGCCGGCAGCAGATCGGCGATGCGCTGCTCGCAGTAGTGATAGCGCAGGGCATCTTCGCCCCCTCCCGCGACTTCGAACAGATACAACCGACGCGCGCCGGAGGTCAGCGTCTCGACGCAGTGACGAACCGTCGCGCCAAATTCCGCGCTGCCCATAGCCGCGACCAGCCGCTCGTAGGCAGGGCCGATCGTTTCCGGCAATCGCCAGTCGGTGATCCGCCAGATCTCGGCCATGCCTTCCCCCTCTTGGCGTGCCCCCCATTGTGCCTTGTCCTGTCGCGATAGGACAGACCCCGGCCGCATTCCTCGCCAGCCTGCTGGAAGGAAAGGCGAGACAAGATGCTCGACGGCAACAAGGTCATCATAACGGTCGCGATCAACGGCGGCATGCAGCAGGACCGCGACGGCGCGGTGATCCCGAAGCAGCCCGCCGAAATCGGCGAGGCCGCGGCGCGGTGCTGGGAAGCAGGCGCGGCAATGGTCCACGTCCATGCGCGCGGTCCCGATGGCAAGAACAGCGGCGATCCGGCGATCTACGCCGAGATCATTCGCCAGATCCGCGCGCGCTGTCCGATCCTGATCCAGACCACCAACGGCATCGGCGTGCGCCGTGACCCGGCGACCGGCCAATTCATCTGGCCGACCGACAGCGAGCGGCTCGGGCTGCTCGAAATCGAGCCGCAGCAGGACCTGTTCGGCATCGCCGGCGGCTCGGCGGATTTCCACAATCCGGAAGGCGGCTATCCTGAGGAAACGCCGTACGTGAACTCGCCGCAACTGCTCAGGCGCACGATCGAGGCGGTTTATGCCAAGGGCTCCGCGCTCGAATACGAGATCGTCGAAGCCAGCTCGCTCCACCGGCTGATGCGCTATGCCGACGAAGGCCTGTTCGACAAGGACCGGGACAATGTCTGGCTGCTCCACGGCGGCGGCTTTGGCGCGACGCCGCCGGTCGCTCGCAACGTGATCTTCAACATCGACGAGGGGCAGCGGATGTTCCCCCGGGCAATCTGGGGGGTGACCGCCACCGGCCACGACATGTTTCGCATCGGCACGCTGGGCCTCGCCATGGGCTGCGATCTCGTCCGCGTCGGGTTCGAGGATGGCATCCACTTGCCTGACGGCACGGTGGCGCGCGACAACGCCGAGATGGTTCGCGCCGCCGTCGGCATCGCGGCCATCTATGGGCTCGAGCCGGCGACCGTCGAACAAGCCCGGGCCCGGTTCGGGATATGACCGGCCGGCCCCCGCTCGCAACGGGCACCATCGCGATCTGCACGGCAATCTACCTGCTCGACGGGTTGATCCACACGATCCTCGGCCCGCTGGCGCCCGACATCGCCCGCTCGCTCGCGCTCGGCAATGCCGAGCTCGGGCCGATCTTCTCGTCCAACCTGATTGGCCAGTGCATCGGCCTGGTGGCCTTTCCCGCGATCGCCGGCCGCTTTGGCCATCGGCTCACGGTCACCCTCGCGGTGGTCGGGTTCGCGCTCGGGCAAAGCGCGAGCGCGCTGGCCGAGAGCGGCTCCAGCCTGTTCGCTCTCCGCCTCGTTACCGGCATTTTCCTCGGCGGATGCCTGCCGAGTTGCCTGGCGATCGTGGCGGGCGAGGCGCACCCTTCACGCCGTGGCGTCTCCATCCTGGTCCTGTTCACCGGGTACGGACTTGGCGCTGCCATCGCCGGTGCGGTGGCGGCCGGGTTCGCCGATTTCGGCGGCTGGCGCGCGGCGATGGTCGCGGTCGGGGCGGTTTCGTTTGTCGCAGCGGGAGGTGCATGGCTGTGGCTGCGTGATCCGCCGCCGAGGGTCCCAGCCGCCGAGCAGCTTTCGAGTGGGCCCGCCGTGGTCCAGATCCTGCGCCCGGCCTACCTTTTCGGCACGCTGATGCTGTGGCTGCTGTTCGTGCTCATGCTGACGATCAGCTACTGCCTCAACTCATGGCTGCCGATCATCCTGGTCGAAGCCGGGTTCGATGAATCCTTCGCCGCACTTTCGATCACGATCTTCGGCTTCGGCGGGGCCATCGCCGCGCTCGGGGTTGGCCTGCTGGTCGACCGGTTCGGGGCTATGCCCGTCCTGACCGGGTTCCTGGGCGCGGCGGCGGTAACGCTGCTGGCGGCCGGAAAAGTCATGACCCCCGATTCTAAAGGGACCCTGACGGTCCTCCTTGCCGCGGCGGGATTCTTCAGCCTCGGCGCCTATGGCGGGGTCAACGTGGTCTTGGCGGGCTTCTATCCTGATCCGCTTCGGGCGACCGGGATCGGCTGGGCCAAGAGCATCGGCCGCCTCGGCACGGTAATCGCGCCGATCCTGATCGGACTGGCGCTGGCGGCCGGCGTGCCGGGCACTTCGGTGATATCGTTGTTTGCGATCCCGGCCGTCCTTGCCGCGCTGGCGCTCGCCGCGATCTCGCTCACCCGCGCCTGGCGCGCAAGAGAGGGAACCGGCGAAGCGAGCGCCACGCGCGCCTGACGGTCGCGCAACGCGGCGATCGGGCGTCAGCCTTTCGCCGGGATCTTGTCGAATTCGGCCTGGATTTCGGCCAACTTCGCGTCCGTTAGCACGCTCTCGTATTGCTGGATGGCCTTCAATGTCAGCTCGCGGCCGGCCGATTGGAACATGTCGTTCGCCCACACGGTAGGTATCAGCCTCTGCAGGATCGCCGCGGCTGCCGGATCGTCGATCAGCTTGGCGACCGCCGTATCGGCAACCGAATAGTGGGCGGGTTGTGCGGCTTGGGCGAAGGCCGGCGCGGACAGCACCGGAAGCGCTGTCAGCGACGCCAACGTGATTGCAATCAGTGCTTTACGCATCGTCGTTCTCCTTCTAACTCTCTGTGTCAGCTTGATATTCGGTGTGTTGCTTGCGCCACCCGCTGCGCGATCGCTCCGAAGACGGTGCGCCCGTCGGCAGTCATCGCTTCCATCCGGCATCGATCGCCGAACCGCATGAATTGGGTCGTTGGTGTGCCGTCGGCGATCATCTCGATTGCCCGCCTTTCGGAGATGCAGCTCGAGCCAACCTTGGCATAGCTCGCATTGGCCACCGTGCCGGAGCCAATCACCGTGCCGGCGACGAGATCGCGCGTGGCAGCGGCGTGGGCGACGAGTTCGTGAAAGCCATAGGCCATCTCGCCCCCGTTGGCGCGCCCGAACGGCTCGCCGTTCCATTCGACCACGAGGTCGAGACAGACGCGTCCGTCTTGCCAGGCATCCCCGAGCGAGTCCGGCGTTACCGCGAGAGGCGCCATCGAGCAGGCGGGCTTGGCCTGAATCCAGCCGAAGCCGGTCTTCATTTCGGGCACGGCGAGCGCACGCAGCGACCAGTCGTTGATCTGCACGACCAGCTTGATGTGGTCCATCGCGTCTGCGGCGCTTGTGCCCATCGGCACGGCATCCACGATTACCGCGAACTCGCCCTCGAAATCGATGCCGTGGGCCTCGTCCGCAAAAGGGACGGTGTCGGTCGGGCCATAGAAGCGGTCGGATAGGCCTTGGTACATGAGCGGTTTGTCATGTTCTATTTTCTCGGTGCCGAACGCGACTTGCATCAGATCAGCGTGCGCCTGGAAGGCGGAGCCGTCGAGCCATTGCCAAGTCCGTGGCAGCGGGGCGCATAGCATAGCCGGATCGAGCTGCCCGCCCCTTTCGGCGTCCACTGCCCGTAGGTCCTTTTCAGCGTCGGCCCACGCTTCAAAGGCCGCCAGCAGGTTGGGCCAGCGGGCGCCGGCAGCCCGGCAGCGCGTTCCGTCCGCTGAGACGACCACGAGCTCGCCGTCGGGCGTACCGTTGGCGCGGGTCGCCAGCCTCACAGGCCATCCTCGTAGCGCCCGTCGATCAGGATGAAGGCGATGCGGCAGTTGCCGCCGGAGCGGTTCGCCCAGCCGTGGTTCGTACCGCGCTGGATGACAATATCGCCGGCGCGGACGACGGTTTCGCCGACATCGAGGATCAGGGTCACCTCGCCCTCGAGCACGATGCCGTAATCGACCGTCTCGGTGCGGTGCATCAGGTGGTGGCGCGAGCTGCCGTCGTCCGAATGGGAAGAAGCCTCTCCGGCTCCAACCTCGGCGAAATGCGCCTTCACTTCCTCGACTGACATTTCCGCGAGGCGCTTGTCCTCGGGCGGGATGTCGAGCACGCGGATGCGTGTGCCGTGGCGTGGCGGCGCGAGGCTGATGCCGTCCTCGAAAGGCTCGCCCGAGGCGCGGTCGATCCGTGTCGGCGTCTCGCGGGTGTTCCAGACCTCGTGGAACACCGGACCTATCTCGCCGCCGATCCGCACGACACGCGGCGGCGCGCCGTCTTCCTGGATTACGGCGCGGCCCTGCTCGTCGTGCCCGGTAACGATCCGGCGGACCTCACTCATTGCGTCCTTCCTCCCAGCGTTTCCGCGAACCAGTCGGCGAGGTAATCGCGGGCAAAGCTCATGTTGTCCGCGCCGACGTGCTCAACTCCGCCTTCGCGTTCGGTGAAGATCTTGAGCTCGCGCCGCGGGCTGTTGGCGAGCTGATCGTAAGTCTGGTACGCGTAATCGACGCTGATCTGCCGGTCCTTCGCCCCGTGGGTAACGAGGAACGGCACGCGGATGCGGTCCATGTGGCCGTTGAGATTCATCTCGGCCGACTTGGCGAGGAAGTCCTCCATCCCGCTCGCGCCGAACGTCCAGAACACATGCGCCCAGTAGTGCGGCACGGGGTTCTCGCTTTCGCGGGCGATGCGCCTGTCTTGGACCTCGCGCCAGTTGTGGTTCGCGCCCCAGACCGCGCCGCTGGCAAAGCGGGGCTCGTAGGCAACCGCGCGCGGCGCGAAATGCCCGCCGAGCGAGATGCCGGTCATGCCGATGCGGGCGGGATCGACCTCGGGCTGTTGGTCGAGCCAGTCGACCGCTTTCGAGGCCCAGCTTTCGGAATGGGGATCGACCGGCAGGCTGTGCAGCCGCAACGCCTCTCCCGTGCCGGGCTGGTCGACGGAGAGCGTCGAGATGCCGCGCCGGGCGAGCGCCTCGGGCAGCCGCGACCAGTGGAGCAGCTCCTTGCAGCTATCGAGGCCATTGCAATAGACCACCGCGGGCCGCCGGCCATCGCCGGCCCCGCGGCTCCATAGGGCTGGCATCGTGCCGCCGTCGATCGGTATCTCGACACGCTCGCGGTTGAGCCCGCCCAGCCTTGTCGACCGATCGAACGCGTCCCTTGCTCGCGCGTAGGTTTCTTCACGCCCCGCCGAGCCCTGCTGCTGCATCCGCTCGGCCACCAGCAGGTAAAGCGCCGCCCGCTCCAGCTTGTCCGACGCCGAGAACCCCCGCCCCATCGCCTCGTCCTCATCAGCCAGCACGAGCAGCTTGTCCGCGACCTTGACCCATTGCGCCATGAACTGCGGCGTGCCGGCATCGCCGCGCTCGGCCGCCTCGCGCAGCGGCGCGCACATATCCACGATCTCGCCGATCTTGCCGCCGCTCTCGAGCGCCATCGCGACCGAGAGGTTCCAGATATAATTCGGGAAGTATTCGAACAGCGCCATCGCGCGTCAAACCTCGGCCGGCTGAAACAGGCACGGGTCGGGCGCGGGGTGCGGCATGGTTTGCGGGCCACCGACGCCGATGCCCCACTGGTCCATGACGCGCGGGCCAGGCGGATGAACCGTCGGCTGGTGCGCCTCGAAATCGACTTCCTCGAGATCGGCCGTGTATTCGACCGCAAAGCCGTTCGGCGTCACGAAATAGCTGAAGGCGTTGTTGCCGGCTTTGTGACGGCCGGGCCCCCACCTCAGCTCGGTGCCGCCCTGCTTGAGCCGGCTCGCCCCGCACATCATGTCGTCGACGCCGAGCATATCGTAGGCGACGTGGTTCAGGCAGGGCGGCCCCGGCAAGATCGCTAGCCGGTGGTGCGCCGAATTGCAGCGCAGGAAGCACATGAAGTCGCCGAGCCAGTCCGAGACTTTGAACCCGAGCACGTCGCATAAGAACCGCACGGCAGCTTGATGATCCGGCGAATGCAGCACGATGTGGCTGATCTTGACGGGCAAGCCTTCCCAGCGGTCCATCGCCCGCTTGTCGAGCCGCTCCACATCGGCGGAAACCTCGAATGGCAGACCGTCGGGTGAGAAGAACCGGAATCCGTAACCGCCACCGGGCGCCTCGAGCTGCTGCGGCTCGTGCACGATCCGGCATCCCGCCTCGGTGACTGCGGTGTGCAAGGCGTCGATGTCAGCGCGGCTATCGGCGGCGAGCGCGATCACCTCGAGGTGGTTGGTTGCCGATTGGTGGAGCCTGACGACATGGTGCTCGTCGTGTCCATGGGTCTTGAACCACGCCAACCCATCCTCCGTCGCGACTTCGACCAAGCCCCACTGGTCGGCGTAGAAACGGCGCTCGGCATCGAAGTCCTCGACGCCGTAGCCGACATAGCGAATTTCTGTGACGCGGCTCATTCAGGGTTCCTCAAATGGGCGCGGCGACGACTTCGAACATCTCGGCAGTGGCGCGGGCGTTATCGACCGGCGGGCCCTTGCCGAGCTGTCCAAGACAGATCGCCAGCGATTTCTCTACGATGTAGCGGCAACGCTCGAAGCGGCGCTCGCGGTAGGCCGCGAAGGCCGGTTCCGGCGTGTCGTGGCGAGCGAGTTCCTCGGCAAGGACGATGGCGTCCTCGACCGCCATGCCGGCGCCTTGCCCGAGATGCGGGGTGCTGGCGTGAACCGCATCGCCCAGCAGAGCAATGCGGCCCTTGTGCCAAGCGCCCTCCAGCAGGAAAGTCTCGAGAGGCCGATAGACCACTGCATCGTCATCGACGATCTGCGCGGCGCATTCGCCTAATGCGGCGGGCACTTTCGCGCGCATCGCGGCGGCAAGACCCACGCGCGGATAGCGCGGATTTCCCGGCTCAGGTGTCGTGAGATAGAGGTACATCGTATCAGTCGCCATCGGCACCAACCCAGCTCCGATCGGGCCGTTATAGACGTGCAGCGCATCGAGATCGGCGGAGCGTGGAAGGTTGTAGCGCCACACCGCCTGGCCGGTGAATTCGACGGCGGGCGCATCCGGAAACAGCAAAGCCCGGGTCTGCGAATGCACGCCGTCGGCGCCGATCACGATCGCGTAGCGGCCCGTCTCGCCATCGGAAAAGCGCACTGTGACGGCTCCGCCATGATCAGTGAAGCTCTCGCCCGTGACGCCAAGGCGCACGTCGGCCCGGGCCGCGATTGCACGATCGCCAAGCACCTTGTGGAGTGCGCGACGGCTGATACCGACGTTCGCCGGACAGCCCTCGATCAGCCGTGGCGACGGAACCTTGGCGACGAGCGTGCCGTCGGGGATATGCACCGCCACCGCGTCGAAGCCGACCGCCGCCGACAGGTATTCATCGAGCAGGCCGAGATGCTTCATCGCGCGAAGCACGTTGCCCTGCTGAATGATGCCGACGCCATAGACTGACCATTCCGGATCACGTTCGATCACGGTGACCTTGTGACCCTCGCGCAGCAGCGCGATCGCGGCCGTCAGTCCGCCGATCCCGCCTCCAATCACCAGGATGTCCAAATTGCGCATGGCGCCTCCCGCGAGGCGCAGTTGCACGGCTAGAACAATCAGTCCAACTCATAGATATTGTAGAAAATCAGTGACGGAATTTATGCATGAGACTCGGCGGCTTCGACCTGAACCTTCTGCTCGCGTTCGATACGCTGCTGGAGGAACGCAATGTCACCAAGGCCGCGCAGCGGCTGAACATGACCCAGTCCGCAATGAGCGCCTCCCTCAAGCGCCTGCGAGAAGCGTTCGGTGACCCCATCTTGTCGCAACATGGCAAGGCGATGGTACCCACTCCGCACGCGCTGGCGCTCGCTCCCGATATCTCAGCCGCGATCGCGGGATTGCGACGGCTGATCCAGCCTATCGCCGGCTTCGAGCCCGCGGCGTCCTCGCGGGTGTTTCGCATTGCCGCCTCGGACTACATCGCGACGGTACTTTTGGCGCCGCTCCTCAAGGCGCTGGAGCAAGAGGCTGCGGCGATCAGACTGGAGATTTCACTGCCGACTGATTCAACGCCGGATCGACTGGCGAAGGGAGAGTTCGATCTGCTCCTGACTCCCGAGGAGTTCCTCGAGCCCAAGCATCCGGCGGAACTGCTGTTTGAGGAACGCCACGTCGTAGTCGCTTGCCAGCACAATCCGCTGCTGATGAAACCTCTCACCAACGAGGCGTTTGCCGCCGCCGGTCATGTCGCGGTGCAGATCGATGGCCGCAATACGTACATCGAAAATGAGCTCAACCGCCTTGGCCTGACGCGCCGCGTCGAAGTCCATGCGCCGTCGTTTATCCAGGCGCCCTGGATGCTTCCCGGCACCAAGCGGATCGCGCTCATGCACGACAGGCTTGCCCGGATGATGGCGCCGATCCTCGGGCTGCGGATCTCAGCGCTTCCCTTCGAGGTTTCGGCCATGCGCGAGATGATGCAATTTCATTCGGCTCGTCGCGACGACGATGGACTCACATGGCTGCGCGGCAAGCTACAGGGTCTTGCGGCAGGCTGATTTTCATTTCTTCGGCAAAATGCGCATCAGCGCAAACGAAGTGCTTCCTGTGCGCTTACGGATGCCGCGCGCAGGATTGCTTCTGGAAGCAGATGGAAACGTTTTCCGCTGTGTTTCAATGATTTGGTGGTTGCGGGGGTTGGATTTGAACCAACGACCTTCAGGTTATGAGGGCTCCACGTCACATCTACTTGGGGCTACGCCATAATACGATTTACCCCTTATTTACAGCAACTTAGATTGACTATCGGAGCCCATAACCGCTGTGTCGCTACGCACGGTTTCGCTACACTTCGCTCCCGCCTGCTTCCTATATGCTTACGGATCGGACCTCGAAACCGCCGCTGGTAACAGGAGGCGTGAATGGGCAAGCTAACGAAGCGCGCAATCGAAGCGCTTGAGCCAGCCGAACGAGACTACCTCGTCTGGGACACCGAGCTCTCGGGTTTGGGCATCCGGGTCTTTCCGACCGGTCGCAAGCAGTTCGTGCTGCAATATCGCTATGGTCGCACCTCGAGGCGCATGTCGCTGGGGCGCTTTGGAGCAATCACTCCCGACCAGGCCCGGGGTCTTGCTCTGCAGGGGCTGGCCAAGCTCC
>JANOAH010000039.1:0-13017 GCA_031411075.1 Erythrobacteraceae bacterium | reverse complement strand
GACTACTTCGAGCCCGACGGGCAGGATTTCACCCGCTTCACCTCGGTCGCCGGGCAGCGCACCTGGACCTTCATGATCTACCTCAACACGGTCGAAGCCGGCGGGGCGACGCGGTTCAAGGTGATCGACAAGCTGTTCCGGCCCGAAACCGGCAAGCTGGTATGCTGGAACAACCACCGGCCCGACGGCAGCCTCAACGCCGCCACGCTTCACCACGGGATGAAAGTGCGCAAAGGGGTCAAATACGTGATCACCAAATGGTATCGGGAAAGGCCCTGGGGATGGTGAGAGAAGGCGGCTGCCATTGCGGCGCGGTGCAATACCGGGCCGAGGTGCCCGAGCCGCTGCGCGGCGGGCGCTGCAACTGCACGATCTGCGCGATGAAGGGCGTGGTGATGGTCTATGTGCCGCTGGCGGACCTGACGGTGACGCAGGGGCAGGACGTGCTGGCGACGTACACCTTCAACACCGGGGTGGCGAAGCACCACTTCTGCCCCACCTGCGGTATCCACGTGTTCCACCAGGCGCGCTCGGACCCAAGCAAGTTCGGCATCAACGCCGCCACGCTCGACGGCGTTTGCCCTTATGCCGATTTTCCCGAGGTCGGCGTCAACGACGGGACGCGCCATGTGAAGGACACCGGCGTGGCCCGGCGCGCGGGTGTGTTGCGATTTTTGCCTGACGGGGAATGACTTGCGGCGCATGATATTTGCGCATATGCTTTGGCCATGACTATGCACCAGAAGGTTCGTCGCCGCCCCACCAATGTCTCGCTCGACCCGGCTCATGTAGCCGAGGCCAAAGTGCTCGGCGTGAACGTTTCGCAGGCCTGCGAAAGCGGCTTGATTGCGTCACTCAAGAAGGAGCGTGAGCGGAGGTGGAAGGAAGACAATCGCGCTGCGATGGAGAGCTTTAATCGATGGGTTGAGGAACACGGCCTTCCTCTGGCGCAATACCGACAATTTTAGCGTGGCGCAGTTCGACATTCACCGCCTGGCTAACGGCCCCGGCCTGGTCGTCGATTGCCAGTCGGACATTCATGATCACATTGCTACCCGATTTGTTATCCCGCTCATCCCGCTTGCAGTAGCGCCCGCTCAGAGCGGACATCTGACCCCGGTCTTCAGGCATAATGACGAGAGCTATCTGCTCCTCACGCAGACCGCAGCCTCAGTCGACAGGCGTGACCTGGGTCCCGTCGTTGGATCTCTCGCTACCGAATACTTGGCGATTGTCCGTGCGATCGATGTGCTGATCGGCGGAGTCTGACCGCTCACGAAAAAGGGCGGCCCCGCGGGACCGCCCATTTCATCAACCGCTCATCCTGAGCCTGTCGAAGGGTCAGCCCTTCTTCAGCGTCAACCCGCCGAAACGCTTGTTGAACTGCGCCACGCGGCCGCCCTGGTCGACTTGGCGGGTGCCGCCGGTCCACGCCGGGTGCGTCTTGGGATCGATGTCGAGATGCAGCGTGTCGCCTTCCGCGCCCCAGGTCGAGCGCGTCTCGAACAGGCTGCCGTCGGTCATCTGCACCTTGATCATGTGGTAATCGGGATGGATATCGGCCTTCATCGTACTCAAGCTCCGTATGCGCGAGACCGGTTCCGACCGGCCAGCTATGTCGGGAAAGGCGCGCCCTTACTGGCGGCGCCAGGAAATTACAAGCGCGAGGTAAGTTCCGGTTCGCGACCCGCGAACCGCAAGGCCGACCGGCCGCCCGCAGGTGCCCTGCAGCGAAGCGGAAGGAACAGCGCCGAGGACGAGCGCACGGATGGGCGCTCGAAAAGCATCACGCCGGCGGATCGGCGACCATCGCGGTGAACTGAACCTCGCAGGTGACCTTGCCCGCAACGCTGGCCTTGCCCCAGAACTTGCACACCCGGGCGCGCTTCTGGACAAAGCCGACGTGGAGATCGAGCAGGCAGCCCGGCTCGACCGGCGCGCGGAACTTAGCCTCGTCGATGGCCATGAAATAAACGAGCTTGCCGCTGCCGGCCAATTGCAGCGTCTCGATCGCCAGGATCGCCGCGGCCTGCGCCATCGCTTCGATCTGCAGCACGCCGGGCATGATCGGGCGGCCGGGGAAATGCCCCTGGAAATACTGCTCGTTGAAGCTGACCGCTTTGACCGCGTGGATTTCTTCGTCGATCTTGAGGTCGACGACCCTGTCCACCAGCAGCAGCGGATAGCGGTGCGGCAGGGCGTTGAGAATCTGCGCGATATCGTACGTGCGCGCGTCGCTCATGCCCTGCCCCCCGTGGTTCGGCTTAGCGGCCCTGGACTGGCGCTGCGGCCGGCTGCTGGCCCGCCGCCGCCTCCTGCTGCGCCTGCATCACCGCTGCGCTGAGCAGGATGTTCTGCACCTGCTGGAACAGATCGACCGAGCTGCGCTGCGGCTGCCAGCCCTGCGGCACTGCGGTCGACACGGTCGGCAGGCGGCGGTTCAATTCGGCGACGATCTCGTCGGTCAGGTCGGCCGCGTCGTTCATGTACACCACCGAGTTCGGCGGCAGGATCAGCGACACGTTCTTGGCCGCGACGACTGCCTGCACCGACGGGCTGAGCTGCTGGGCGATCTGTTCGAGCGCAAAGACCCGCGCTGCGGTGATCGGCCCCTGGGTGGTCTGAATCGTCTGTTCGAGCGTCTGGACCTGGCGCAGCGCCGCGGCGTTGGCTTCGAGCGCGGCGCGCTCGGTCTCGCTCAACTGCTGGTCCTGGTCGGTGTCGAACGGCTGCAGCAGCGTATTGAGCTGCTGCTGGTTCTGTTCGAGCGTCGTGCGCTCGTTGGCGAAGGTGCTGGCGATCTGCGTGTAAGCCGCCACCCGCGCCGCCGAGCTGGCGACGACGATGGCCGGATCGGATACGCCGATGCCGTTGACCTGGGCGGCCGCCGGAACGGCGACGAGGGCCGACAGCGCAATCGCGGCGCCGGCGAGAAGAGAAGTCTTCATCAGAATTGGGTTCCTACGTTGAATGAGAAGCGCTTGGTGTCGTCACCTTCCTGCTTGAGCAGCGGGTAGGAGACGTTGATGCGAAACGGGCCGAACGGCGAATTCCAGTCGACGCCGATGCCGATGGCGACCCGCGGCCTGGCCGAATTGCCGTAGAACTCTTCGACGAACGGCGGCAGGCTGCTGCCGAGCGCGGTGTTGTTCGCGCTGGTCAGGCACGACGGCGGGGTGGGGTTGACCGGATTGGTCACGATCGCGATGTCGCCCGTGGCAACGCCGGGGGTGCAAATCCCGTTGACCGAAGTGGCGACGTTGATCTGGGTGAACAGCGCGTTGCCCGAGGTATCGCGGGTCGGCAGGAAAATGCCGTTCGGATAAGGGCTGTTGATCAGCGTCGGGGTGCGAATGCCGAACACCGAGCCGACATCGAGGAAGACCGAGGGGCGCAGGCCGAGTTCGCGCGCGCCCGAGCTGAGCGGGATTTCGAGTTCCGCCCGGCCGAGATAGAGCGCGGTGCCGCCCAGCGCATCGTCGGCAGTCGAATTGTCGGTGATCGGCAGCAGCACGGCGTTACCGTTGGCATCGGTGCTGTAGAACCGGCGCACCACCCGCGGGCCGACGCCGCGGATGTCGAACCCGCGAAGTTCGGGTTCGCCCAGGAAAAAGCGGTCGGTCAGCTGGACGCGGTCGCCGTTGTTGTAGCTGCTGAAGCCCTTGATGAACCCGGCTTCGCCGCGCAGCGAGAACACGAACCCGCGGCCCACCGGCCAATAGCGCGAGATGGTGCCGTTGAGGCGGACATAGCGGGTCGATCCACCCAGCCCGGCGAAATCGGCGCTCAGCACGCCGATCGTGCCGCGGGTCGGCCGCTGGCGGTTGTTGAGCGAATCTGTAACCAGCGACAGCCCGAGGATCGAACTGGTCCGCTTGCCGATCGCATCGCACAGAAACCGGCCGGCCAGCAGCGGTTCGCAGGAGCGCACGCCATTGCCATCGAAATCGGCGAAGAACTGCTGCTCGTCGAGCGTGATCACGTCGTAGTTGAAGGTATAGCGCGCCAGCAGCGACATGTATTCGGTCAGCGGCACCCCGATGCGCGCCTGCAGCCCGGTGGTTTGCTGCTGGTACGTGGCGGTGGCGCGGTCGTAATAGCCGTTGTTGTAATCGCGGATGTAGACGTCGACGCCGGCCGAGATGTTCTTGTCGAACAGGTACGGTTCGGTGAAGCTGATCTGGCCCGAGCGCGAATAACGCGAATAGTTGGCCGACACGCCGATCGTCTGGCCGCGGCCGCGGAAGTTCTTCTGCCGGATCGAGCCCTGGAAGACGAAGCTTTCGAGGCTCGAGAAACCGGCCGACAGCGACAGTTCGCCGGTCGCCTGTTCCTGCACGTTGGCTTCGAGCACGATCCGGTCGGGCGCGCTGCCGTCGACCTGGTCGATTTCCAGGTTCTCCTGGAAATAGCCGAGCGAATTGATCCGCGCGGTCGAGCGGCTGACCGACAGCGAGTTGAAGGCATCGCCTTCCGCCAGGCGGAACTCGCGGCGGATCACCTTGTCCTGGGTCAGCGTGTTGCCGTTGATGTCGACGCGTTCGACATAGACGCGCGGCGCCTCGCCGATCAGGAACTTGACGTTCATCGTCAGGTTCTCGCGGTTGCGTTCGAACTGCGGGCGCACGTCGGCGAAGGCGTAACCGAACGTGCCGGCGGTTTCGTTCAACTGTTCGATCGTGTCTTCGACCAGCTTGGCGTCATACCAGTCGCCGGCGTGCATCGGCAGCGCACTGGTCATCGAGGCACTGTCGAAATCGCGCAGCTGGCTTTCCACCGCGACGTCGCCGAACTTGTAGCGCTCGCCTTCCTCGACCACGTAGGTGATGATGAAGTCTTTGCGGTCAGGCGTCAGTTCGGCCACCGCCGAAACGACGCGGAAGTCGGCATAGCCCTGGCTCAGATAAAACGCCCGCAGCTGCTGCTGGTCATAGGCCAGGCGGTCAGGGTCGTAGCTGGTGGTCGAGCTGAAGAATTTGAGGAACGAATCGACCTGGGTGACCATCTCGCCGCGCAACTGGCCGTCCGAAAACGCCTCGTTGCCGATGATGTTGATCGCGCGGACCTTGGACTTGGGCCCTTCGTTGACGACGAAGATCACATCGACGCGGTTCTGGTCGAGCTGGACCATCTGCGGTTCGACGGTGGCGGCGAAGCGGCCCTGGCGCTTGTACAGCTCGATGATCCGGGCGACGTCGGCGCGGACTTTCGAACGGGTGAAGATCTGCCGCGCGGCGAGCTTGATCTCGGGCAGGATCTTTTCGTCCTTGAGGCGGCGGTTACCCTCGAGCACGATACGGTTGATGACCGGGTTTTCGACCACGGTGATGACCACGTTGCCATCGTTGTTGCGGATCGAATAATCGGCGAACAGTTCGGTCGCGGCGAGATCGCGCAGCGCCGCGTCGGCCACCGCGGCCGTATAGACCTGGCCGGGGCGCATCTGGATGTAGCTGACAATCGTTGCCGGTTCGAGCCGCTGGGCCCCGGCCACCGCGATCGAGCGGATCACCTGGCCCGCTTCGGCCGGCGCCGGCGCGGGCGCAGCTGCCGGGGCCGCGGCGGGTGGCGCATCCTGGGCGAAAGCGGCGGCGGACAGGCCCGCCAGCACCGTGCATCCCATAAGGCTGGCCACGAAACGCTGTGTCGAAGTGGTCTTGGCCTTACCGATCATCTAACCGTCCATTCATACGACACTTCGGTGCCCGTCATTCACGCAGAGACGCTGCCGAAAAAAGCTTTCCGGCCCGGTCGTAACGCGAAAGCGCCCTTGCCCGATGCCGGGCGCGTGAGCAAGCGAACAAGCCGGGTAATGCGCCGCCGTTACGATCCTTATCCCCGCCCCACCCGCCGTGGGACGGCGCCATTTCGCGCCGCCTAGCCGCCGAACAGCGCCAGCGAGGCGACATCGTTAATGGTCACGAACAGCATCAGCGCGAGCACGAAGGCTATGCCGGTCCTGAACGCCCATTCTTGACTGCGCTTGCCCAGCGGTTTCCGGCGGACCGCCTCGGCCGCGTAGAAAGCCAGATGCCCGCCGTCGAGGGCGGGAATTGGCAACAGGTTGATGAATGCCAAGTTAATTGAAATGAGCGCCGCGAAGTAGATGAACTGCGGCCAGCCGAGGCTCAATTGCTCGCCCGAAAACTTGGCGATCTTGACCGGTCCGCCCAGCTCCGACAGCGCCCGGCGCCCGGTGACGATCTGTCCCAGGCCCGTCACCATCAGGTCGATCGTGTCGCCCGTCTGCCTGACTGCGAGCACCACCGCCTCGCCCGGCCCGACCGGCTCGATCGAGGCGCGCGTTGCCCCGATACCCAGCTGGCCGATGCGGTATTCGTTGCCGAACCTATCCTTCTCGAGCACCGTGCCGATGGTCAGCGGCAGATCGATCCGCGCGCCGTCGCGCTCGATACCCAGCACCACGCGCCGGCCCGGATGCGGCGCGACCTGGTCGGCGATTTCCTTGAAATCGGTCACCGCCGCGCCGTTGAAGCTGACGATGCGGTCGCCCAGCCGCACATCGGCCGCCGCCGCCACGCTGCGTTCGGCCACCAGCCCGACCACCGGCGGGACCACCGCCTTGCCGTAAGCCATGTTGAACGCGGCAAATATCATGATAGCGACGAGGAAGTTGGTCACCGGACCCGCCGCTACGATCAGCGCGCGCTTCCACAGCGCCTGCGCTGGAAAGGTCCGCGCGCGCTCGGCTTCGGGCAGCGCCAGCCACGCCTCGCTCGGCTGGCTGGCCGGGTTCATGTCGCCGGCGAACTGGACGTAGCCGCCGAGCGGCAGCAGGGACAGTTTCCAGCGGGTACCGCGCTTGTCGGTGAACCCGGCCAGCTCCTTGCCGAAGCCGATCGAGAACGCATCGGCCTTCACCCCGAACCAGCGCCCGACCAGATAGTGGCCGAGCTCGTGCACGGTGATCAGCGGCCCCAGCAGCAGCAGGAAGCCGATCGCGTACATCCAGATAGGCGGGGATTCGAGCACGGTCCTATACGGTCTCCAGCATCGCCGCGGTCCGCGCCCGCGCCTCGGCATCGACGGCGAACACGTCGTCGAGGCTGGCAGGCGGCGGGGGCAGGTCGCGGTCCAAGGTACGCGCCACCAATGCCGCGATCTCGGTGAATGCGATCTGACCGGCGAGGAACGCCGCCACCGCCACTTCATTGGCCGCGTTGAGCACCGCCGGCGCCGCACCCCCCTCCGCCGCAGCCTCGCGCGCCAGCCGGGTGGCCGGAAAACGCGCCTCGTCGGGCGCCATGAAGGTCAGCTCGCCGATCGCGGCGAGATCGAGCGGGGCGCACGGCCCGTCCATCCGTGCCGGCCAGGCCAGGCACGAGGCGATCGGCACCCGCATGTCGGACGGGCCCAATTGCGCCAGCGTCGAGCCATCGCGGTATTCGACCATCGAATGCACCACGCTTTGCGGGTGGATCAGGATGCGCAGGCCGTCGAGCCCGATCGGAAACAGATGGAATGCCTCGATATATTCGAGGCCCTTGTTCATCATCGTCGCCGAATCGATCGTGACCTTGGCGCCCATGTCCCAGTTCGGATGCTTGAGCGCCTCGGCGGGGGTGGCGCGGGCCAGCCGCTCGGCGCTCCAGGTGCGGAACGGGCCGCCGCTGGCGGTGAGCGTGATCGAGCGCACGTCCTCGGGCCGATTGCCTTCGAGGCACTGGAAAATGGCGTTGTGCTCGCTGTCGGTGGGCAGGATCGTGGCGCGGTGGCGGGCGACCGCCTCAGTCATCACCTCGCCGGCGGAGACCAGCGCTTCCTTGTTGGCCAGCGCCACTACGCCGCCGCGCTCGATCGCCGCCATCGTCGGGGCGAGCCCGGCGCATCCGACGATCGCCGCCACGGTGACATCGGCCGGGCGGGCCGCCGCCTCGACCACCGCCGCGGGGCCAGCCTCGGCGGCAATCCCGCTCCCGGCCAGCGCCTCGCGCAGCGCCGGCAGCGCCGCCTCGTCTGCCACCACCGCCAGCTCAGCCGAAAACTCGCGCGCCAAGGCCGCAAGGTCGGCCGCCTGGCTGCGCGCGGTCAAGGCGACCACCCGCCAGCCGGCGCGGTTACGGCGAAGGAGGTCGAGCGTCGAAGCCCCGATTGAACCGGTCGCGCCAAGAATTGTGATCGTGCGCATCAGGCGACCATGCCCTGCGCGATGGCGCCGGCTACCAGCACCACCGGGATCAGGCCATCGACCCGGTCGAACACCCCGCCATGCCCGGGGATCAGCCGGCTCGAATCCTTCACCCCGGCGCGGCGCTTGAGCCACGATTCAAAGAAGTCGCCCATTTGCGCGACCACGGCGAGCCCGGCGCCCAGCGCGATCGCGCCGGTGACGTTGCCCGGAGAAAAATTGAGCCCGATGTCGAACCGGGGCCAGCCAAGTTGCGCATCGATCAGCTCGATCCACACGAACACCCAGGCCACCGACGCCGCCATACCGCCGGCCAAGCCCGCCCAGGTTTTCGACGGGCTGATCCTCGGCGCAATTTTCGGCCCGCCGATAGCCCGGCCGGCGAAATAGGCGCCGCTGTCGGTAAAAATGGTGATCCCGACTACCAGCAGGAGCAGGAAGGTGCCCGCCCCGATCAGGATCGTCGCCGCCGCACCGAAGTACGCCGCCCCGCCCGCCATCGCCAGCAGCCGCCCCGGCCAGCTCGGCGTAGCGCGCATCACCAGCCCGGCAAATTCGCCGAACGCCACCAGAGCGACCAGCGTGATCACCGCATCGAGCGCGAGCCCGCCCAGCGCCACCGCCAGCCCCAGCACCGCGAGCATGATGACGGCCGAGATCAGCCGCCGCGACAGGTCCGCGGTGCGCGCCGCCAGCGGCAGCGCCACGGCGTTCGGCTCAGCGCCCGCCATAGCGTCGCTCCCGCTCGGCGAAGTTGGCCAGCGCTTCGGCCAGATGCTCGGGGGTGAAATCGGGCCACAGCACATCGGTGAACCACATTTCGGCATAGGCTGCCTGCCACAGCAGGAAGTTCGACAGCCGAACTTCGCCCGAAGTGCGGATCAGCAGGTCCAGCGGCGGCAACTCAACGGTGTAGAGGTGCCGATTAAGCGCTTCATCGTCGATCGTGCCTTCGGCCGCGGCCAATTGCGCGGCGCGGACGATTTCCTGTTGCGCGCCGTAATTGAGCGCGACGGCCACGGTGCGGGTTCCGTTCGCGGTACGGTCCAGCGCATCTTCAAGGCTGGCGACAATATCGGGCGCCATCGCCTTGTAATCACCGATGATCTTGAGACGAACGCCGTTGGCGACGAACTCCGGCAGGTCGCTCTTGATGAACTTGCGCATCAGGCCCATCAGATCGGCCACTTCCTCGTCGGGCCGCTTCCAGTTCTCCGACGAGAACGCGTAGAGCGTCAGGCACTCCAGCCCCAACGGCTCGATCCCGCGCACCAGCCGCCGCACCGCCTCGACCCCGCGCTGATGGCCGAGCGCGCGGGGGACATGGTGGCGCTTGGCCCAGCGGCCGTTGCCGTCCATGATGATCGCGACATGGCGCGCGCCGTGTCGCGCCGCGTCCGCCAGGTCAGGCGCTTGCCGGGTTGCCGCTGAAAACGCGCCCTTGATCATTTCGCCACGATACCACGCATCCTCGCCGCTTACTGCGTGAGGATTTCCTTTTCCTTGTGCTCGGCCGCGGCATCGACATCGGCGATGAAACGATCGGTCAGCTTCTGCACCTCGTCGCCCAGCCGCTTGTGCTCATCCTCGGAGATGTCCTTCTTCTTCTCGTCGTCCTTGAGCATTTCCATGCCGTCGCGCCGCACGTTGCGGATCGCGATCTTGGCCTTTTCGGCGTATTGCCCGGCGAGCTTGGCCAGCTCCTTGCGCCGTTCCTGAGTCAGATCGGGGATCGGCAGGCGCAGCGTCTGCCCGTCGATGATAGGATTGAGCCCCAGGTTGGCGTGGGCGATGCCCTTTTCGACCGCCACCAGGTTGGCCCGGTCCCACACCTGCACGCTGAGCATCCGCGCCTCGGGCGCCGACACGGTGGCGACCTGGTTCAACGGCATCATCGAGCCGTAAACCTCGCACACCACCGGATCGAGCAGCGCCACGTTGGCGCGCCCGGTGCGCAGGCCGGAAAGGTCGCTTTTGAAGCTTTCGACCGCCCCGTTCATCCGCCGCTCGATGTCGGCCCGATCATACTTCATAAGATAGCTCCGTACTTGGGCATGATCAGCCTTCCTCTTGCACGATTGTCTGCACGCCTTGGCCGGCGAGGACCCGGGCGAGATTGCCCTTTTCACGGATCGAGAACACCACGATCGGGATGCCGTTATCGCGACACAGCGCCACAGCGGCGGCGTCCATTACCTTGAGATTATCTGCCAGAACCTTGCCGTAACTTACGGTATCGTAACGCTTCGCATCCTGCTTCTTCTTCGGATCGGCGTCATAGACCCCGTCGACGCTGGTGCCCTTGAGCAGCGCATCGCAGTTCATTTCCGCCGCCCGCAGCGCGGCACCGCTGTCGGTGGTGAAGAACGGGCTGCCGACCCCGGCGGCGAAGATCACCACCCGGCCCTTCTCCAGGTGCCGTTCGGCGCGGCGGCGGATCACCGGCTCGCACACCTCGTCCATCTGGATCGCCGACTGGACCCGCGTCTGCACCCCGATCTGTTCGAGCGCGTTCTGCATCGCCAGCGCGTTCATCACCGTTGCCAGCATGCCCATGTAATCGGCCTGCGCCCGGTCCATGCCCGCAGCCGCCCCGGCCATGCCGCGAAAGATATTGCCGCCGCCGATCACCAGGCAGATCTCGAGGCCGCTGTCCTTGGCCGCCTTCACTTCCCGGGCCAGCTCGGCCACGAAGGCGGGATCGATGCCGAACGGGGAATCGCCCATCAGCACTTCGCCCGACAGCTTCAGCAGCACGCGCTTGATGGCGGGCATGGTCATGACGGCAGGCACTCTCCGGGCGGTTTCGCGGTCCTTAGAGGCGGTGGCGGGCGGTGCCAAGTGCGCCGATGTCAGGCAAGCGTCAGTGTGCCGTTCCAGCTGGTGTGCTTGATCCCGCGCGGCAGCGGCATCAGGCGGTCGCGGGCATAGCGCGAGCCGAAGGCGATGTCTGACAGCACGAACCCGTGCCGCGCGGCGAGCTGGCGCAGCGTCCGCGGACAGAACCAGCAGGTATGTTCGGGATTGTTGGAGACTTCGGGCGACAGCACGGCCTTGACGATATTGCGCCAGTACCACGGATTGGGCGTGGCAATCAGCAGCTTCCCACCGGGGCGCAAGTGCGCCTTGCAACTGTTGAAGAAACCCGAAAAATCTTCCAGATGCTCGATCAGATCGCCAGCCACGATCGCATCGAATTGCCGGCCCAGGGCGAAATTCTGCGCGTCGCCGTGTTCGACCTGGTAACCGCTCGAATTGAGCCGCGCCACGCCATCGGCGCTCAAGTCGAGCCCGACCAGGCTGCCCGCGCGCGCCTTGATCGCCTTGTGCAGCCAGTGCCGGCTCATCGCGTTGTCGGCGTTGTGATCGACACAGCCGAGATCGAGCACGTCCTTGCCCGCGATTCGCTCGACCACGTAGGCGATGCGATGCTCGTCGAACGCGATTCCCGCCTCGGCCGGCATCGGCGCGATCGCGCTGCCGACGACATGCGCCTGACGGGCTGCGAACGTGTCGGACAAGGCAAGGGCTCCAAACTGGCGTGATCAGCGCCTCTGTGACGCCGAACCCCGCCCAACGCAACGCTTCGCGCGGCGATGCCCGAAGCAAATTCCATCGCAGCGCTTGTCACGTGCGCCGTTCGGGCGGATCAGGCGTGCAATGACCGCCGCACCCAAAGCTCGCTCGGCGCCGACACGGCGCGCCTGGCGTCTCGCGCTCGCCGTCTTCGCGATCGCGCTGGTCGCCCTGGCTTTCAAGGGCTGGCATGACACCATGGCCGATCCCGTGGTGCGCCGCACCCTGGTGCGCTCGGCGCAGCTGCCGCTGGGCAGCGCGCCGCTGCGGCTGGCGCTGATTTCCGACATTCACGTCGCCGGGCCGGACATGCCGCCCCGCCGGGTGGCCCGCATCGTCGCGCAGATCAATCGTCTGGGCCCCGATGTTGTGCTGATTGCCGGCGATTTCGTCAGCGAGAAGCGCACCGCGACGCGCTTTTACCCCGCCGCGCAGGCCATCGCTCCGCTCGGCGGCCTGCGCGCGCGGCTGGGCGTCATCGCCGTACCGGGCAATCACGACCACTGGTCCGACATGCCGGCGATCGCCGCCGAACTGCGCCGCCGCGGCGTGACCTTGCTCGCCAACCAGGCCATCCAGGCGGGCCCGCTGGTGATCGGCGGGCTCGACGACGATTACACGCTGCGCGCCAACCTGCCGCGCACGCTTGCCGCGATGGCTCGCCTGCGCGGCCCGCGTCTTGTCCTCAGCCACAGTCCAGACCCGTTCGCGCAGCTGCCGGCATCGGTGCCGCTGATGCTGGCCGGGCACACCCACTGCGGCCAGATCGCTTATCCCTGGGGCGGGGCGCCGGCGCACCTGTCGCGCTACGGCGACCGCTTCGGCTGCGGCCGGATCGACGAAGGCAGCAAGACGCTGATCGTCGGCGCCGGCCTGGGCACAAGCCTGGTCCCGCTGCGCCTGTTCACCCGCCCGGAGATCTGGCTGATCGAGCTTCGCCCGGCCTGAAAAAATCATTTTCCTACACGCCGCCGATTTGCCAGCATCGCCGCCGCTCTTTGACCTTGTTGTATTCGCGGCCGAATTGGCCTTGCTCGTAACCTCCGGTGGTACGCTTGAAAACGGCCGCCGAACCGAAGTCCGGCGGCCGCTGCCATGGTGTATCTTTAGTGTAACCTTTCGCGTCAGCCGGCGGCCGGCTGCGGGACGCCCGAGGCGGCGGCCACTTCGGCGGCGAAGTCGCTGGTTTCCTTCTCGATCCCTTCGCCGAGCTGGAAGCGGACGTAGTCCTTGAGCACGATCGCGGTACCCGCGGCTTTGCCGGCCTGGGCGACGACGTCGGCGATCGGGGT
>JANOAH010000038.1:0-6812 GCA_031411075.1 Erythrobacteraceae bacterium | reverse complement strand
CGATCGTGCCGGCGCCGCGATAGCCCATGTCGGCCATCGCCTTGGCGACGATCCCACCCATGCGGTCGCGTTCCTCGCGGGTGATGACCGGCGAGGGCGCTTCTTCGAGCACTTTCTGGTGGCGGCGCTGCAGCGAACAGTCGCGTTCGCCGAGGTGGATGGCGGTGCCGTTACCGTCGCCGAACACCTGGAATTCGATGTGGCGCGGATTGCCGAGGTACTTTTCGAGGTAAACGGTGTCGTCGCCGAACGCCGCTTTTGCCTCCGTTCCGGCCTGCCGCATCAGCGTTTCGAGCTGCTCGGGCCCGGTGCACACCTTCATCCCGCGCCCGCCGCCGCCGCTCGCGGCCTTGATGATCACCGGATAGCCGATCGCCTCGGCAATCTCGGCCGCCTCGACCGGATCGCTCACCGCGCCGTCGCTGCCCGGCACCAGCGGCAGGCCGAGCGCGCCGGCTGTGCGCTTGGCCTCGACCTTGTCGCCCATGGTGCGGATATGCTCGGGCTTGGGGCCGACCCAGCAGATGTTGTGCGCCTCGACGATCTCGGCGAACTGGGCGTTTTCGCTCAGGAACCCGTAACCGGGGTGGATCGCGTCGGCGCCCGAGATTTCGGCGGCCGAGATGATCGCCGCGGTGTTGAGAGAGCTTTCGGATGCCGGCGGCGGGCCGATGCAGATGGCGTGATCGGCCAGCCGCACGTGCATCGCTTCGGCATCGGCAGTGGAGTGTACCGCCACCGTCTTGATGCCCATCTCGTGCGCGGCGCGGTGGATGCGCAGCGCGATTTCGCCGCGGTTGGCGATCAGCAGGCGGGTGATCGGCATTTAGCTGAGGACGACCAACGGCTGGTCGAATTCGACCGGCTGGGCATTGTCGATCAGGATCGCCTTGACCGTGCCGGCACTGGGCGCGGCGATCGGGTTCATCACTTTCATCGCCTCGACGATCAGCAGGGTATCGCCGGCCTTGACCTTGTCACCGACCTTGACGAACGGCTCGGCGCCGGTCTCGGATGCGAGATAGGCGGTGCCGACCATCGGCGATTTGACCGTGTGGCCGGCCTCGGCGGCGGGCGCTTCGGTGGCCGGCGCCGCGACAGGCGCGGGTGCCGATCCGGCCGGCTCGTAATAGACCGGCGCCGGAGCGGAGACACCGCCGCCGCGCGCGACCTTGATCTTGCGATCGCCGTCTTCGACCTCGATTTCAGTCAGGCCGGTTTCGGACAGCAGCTTGGCCAGTTCGCGCACCAGCTTGGTGTCGATGCTCATGGCGGGGCCGCGCCCGGGTTTACCGTTATCGGCCATGCATTCCCCTTGAGCCGTGGCGTCGAAGCCCGCCGCTATGCGTTCACCCGCGCGGCAAGGCAAGCGCTACAGCGCGGCGGCCTTTTCCAGCGCCACGAGATAGCCGCGCGCGCCCATGCCCTGCACCTTGTCCGCCGCGCCCAGACTGACGAACGAATGATGGCGAAAGTCCTCGCGCATCGTCGGATCGGAGATGTGGACCTCGATCACAGGCACCTTGATCGACTTGATCGCATCGAGAATCGCGACGCTGGTGTGGCTGTAGCCGGCGGCGTTCAGCAGCACTGCCCTGGCCCCGGCGAAGTGCGCTTCATGCAGCCAGTCGATCAGGTGCCCTTCGTGGTTCGACTGGCGGACGTCGAGTTCGAGCCCCAGCTCTCCGGCCATGTTCTCGAGCATGGCGGCGATCTGGTCGAGCGAGTCGTTGCCGTAGATCGTCGGCTCGCGAAACCCGAGCAAGTTGAGGTTGGGGGCCATTGAGGACATAAACGAGGTTCGACATGATCGGGCTTTAGCCCGCGGCACGGCGCAACCCAAAGGCCTACCGCTCGACGCCCTTGATTTTTCCCCACTGGCGCGCGGCGGTGTAGCCGAGGTAGCCGGTGCCGAAGAGCGCGTAGAGCTCGTCCGGCAACCCACGCAGGTATCGCGTCACTCCGCCGCCGATCGCCTCGGCCGCGCCGGCATCGAATGCCGACAGCACACCCATCGGAATGGCGAACATGATCAGCACGTACATCACATAGAGAAAGCTCGGCCGGGCTCGGCTGGTCCATGGGTCGGGCGAACCCGCCTCGGCCACAATCGCCGAAAGCTGGACCTTGAACGCTTCGAGTTCTTGCGAGCCTTCGAGCTTGATCAGCTCGATCTTGGCGCGTTCGCGTTCGGCCTTGTTGGGGATGACGCGGTCGAGAATGGCGGCGACCGGTCCGATAATGGATTCGACGAGGGGCATGAGGCGGCTCCGAATGGCGAGTCGCTCCACCGTGAACCAAATAGGTTCGTGTAGGAAAGTTGTTTTTTACTCACACCTTCGCTGGCGCTCGGGAGTGAATGGACCGGACGGGTCCCTTGGACCCGCCCGAAGCCACATTCACTGGTCGGGACGACAGGATTCGAACCTGCGACCCCCACACCCCCAGTGTGATGCGCTACCAGGCTGCGCTACGTCCCGAGCCAGTGAGGGGCGGGCCTATAGCAAGCCCCTGCGCCAAGGCAAGGTGCGGCCGATTTGCCACGCTTTTGCAATACTGCTAGCGGGGCCGCCACTTCGGGAAAGGCGCCATTGCATTGGCACCCGCCGGTCCCGACATCCGCGCCGTTCCAATCATCTGATGGGCCAAACCGATGCTTGATTTCCTTGCCGCCGGCAGTGCCGGCGCCGCGCCGCCGGGATGGCTGCAGTTCGTGCCGATCGTCGGCATGGTGGCGATCTTCTGGTTCTTGATCATCCGTCCGCAAACGCAGCGCCAGAAGGCGCACCAGGCCAAGATCACCGCGGTCAAGAAGGGCGATCAGGTGATCACCGGCGGCGGGCTCGTCGGCAAGGTGGTGCGGGTCGATGAAACATACGCCGATGTCGAGCTGGCCCAGGGCGTTAAGGTCAAGGCGGTCAAGTCGACCCTGACCGACATCATCGCGCCCGGCGGCAAGCCGGCCAACGACTGATCGGCGATGCTCGATTTTCCGCTCTGGCGCCGGGTCTTTCTGTGGGCGATCACGCTGTTCTTCGCCCTGTCCGCGGTGCCTTCGCTGGTCTCGCTGACCGGCGCCGGGTGGCCTGCCGCGTTGCCCAGGCCGATGGTCAATCTTGGGCTCGATCTGGCCGGCGGCAGCCACCTGATGCTCGAGGCCGATCAGCGCCAGGTCGCCGGGCAGCGGCTCGAAACGATGGAGGAATCGGTTCGCGCCGCGCTGCGCAACGCCGAACCGCGCATTCGCATCGGTGACCTGTCGACCGCCGGCGGCCGGCTCGGTTTCACCGTCGACGATCCGCAACAGGTCGACGCGGCGCGCGACGCGGTCGAGCCGCTGACCACCGGCGCGGGCATGACCGGGCAGCGCGACTGGACCATCCAGGTGCTCGACGGCAACCGCTTCGTGCTCGAACAGACCAGCGCCGGGCTCGAACTCGCGATCGACAACGCGATGGAAAGCGCCACCGAAGTGGTGCGCAAGCGCATCGACGCGCTCGGCACGCGCGAACCGACGATTATCCGTTCGGGCGACGAGCGCATTGTCGTCGACGTGCCCGGCCTCAAGGATCCGCAGGCACTCAAGGACCTGCTCGGCCAGACCGCCGAGCTCGAATTCAAGCTGGTCGACCAGGGCGCGCTGCAATCGGACATCCAGCAGGGCATCGTGCCGCCGGGCAGCGAGATCGTGCCGGGCGCGCCGGGCAGCGATTACGAGGGCCAGCAGCTCGCGGTGCGGCGGCTGGGCGGTGTGCGCGGCGATTCGCTGACCAATGCCCAGGCCTCGAACGATTCGCAGACCAACGAACCCGTGGTCAACATTACCTTCGATACGCAAGGCGGGGCGCGCTTCGCCCGGCTGACCAGCGAGAACGTCAACAAGCCGTTTGCCATCATCCTCGACGGGCAAGTGCTGTCGGCGCCCAACATCAACGAGCCGATCTATGGCGGCACCGCGCAGATTTCGGGCGGGTTCACCACCGATACCGCCAACCAGCTCGCCATCGCGCTGCGTTCGGGCGCGCTGCCGGTCGATCTGACGGTGATCGAGGAGAGCTCGATCAGCGCAGAATTGGGCGCGGATTCGATCCAGAAGGGCGCGCTCGCCATGGGCGTCGGCATGATCCTGCTGATGCTCTACATGATCGCCACGTACGGCCGCTTCGGGCTCTACACCAACGCCGCGCTGATCCTAAACCTGCTGATGATCCTCGGCACGCTGGCGCTGCTCGGCCCGATGGCGGCGCTGACGTTGCCGGGCATTGCCGGCCTCGTCCTCACCGTCGGCGCCGCGGTCGACGCCAACGTGCTGATCAACGAACGCATCCGCGAAGAGCGCGCCAAGGGCCGCCGCGTGGTCCAGGCGGTCGAGCTCGGCTACAAGGAAGCGAGCCGGGCGATCTTCGACGCCAATATCACCAACGTCATCGCCGCGGTGCTGATGTTCCTGTTCGGCTCGGGTCCGGTGCGCGGCTTTGCCGCGGTGCTTATGATCGGCATCGTCACCTCGGTGTTCACCGCGGTGACGCTGACCCGGATGTGGGTCGCCGGCTGGCTGCGCCGCAAGCGCCCGTCCGACATCGTGCTGTAAGGGCCGAAACCGATGAAACTCCTCAAGCTCGTCCCCGACAACACCAACATCAAGTTCCTCAGGTGGCGGGTGCCGTTCTACGTGATCAGCCTGCTGCTGATGGCGGCGAGCCTGACGCTGGTGTTCACCAAGGGGCTGAACCTCGGCGTCGATTTCGTCGGCGGGCAATCGGTGCGGGTCAGCTTCGCCGAAGCCACCGCGCCGATCCCCGCAGTGCGGCAGGAAATCGAAACGCTCGGCTATGGCGAGCCGATCATCCAGCGGATCGGCGAGCCGAACACCATTTCGGTGCGGATGAAGTTGCCTAACGAGGCCGAAACGGGCCTCGCCGAACGTATGGCGCGCGATATCCGCTCGTCCATCGAGCGCAATCATCCCGGAGCGCAGATTGGCGCGGTGGAATCGGTGTCGGGCAAGGTCTCCGACGAATTGTTCCGCACCGGCATCATCGCGCTCGCGCTGGCGATGATCGGCATCTCAATTTACATCTGGATCCGCTTCGAATGGCAATTCGGCGTCGGCGCGCTGTTCGCGCTCGCCCACGACGTCACGCTGACGCTCGGCCTGTTCGCGCTGACGGGGATGGAGTTCGACCTCAACATCGTCGCCGCGATCCTGACGCTGATCGGCTATTCGCTCAACGACACGATTATCGTTTACGACCGTATCCGCGAAAACCTGAAGAAATACCGTCGCATGCCGATGGCCGAGCTGCTCGACCTGTCGGTGAACGAGACTCTGTCGCGAACCGTGGTTACCTCGACCTCGCTCTTGATCACGCTGCTGGCGCTGCTGTTTCTCGGTCCCGACGTGATCTTCGGCTTCACCGCGGCGATCACCATGGGCATCTTCGTCGGCACCTACAGCTCGATCTACATGGCGGCGCCGATCCTGATCTGGCTCGGCGTCACCGGGCAGAGCTTCATCCCGACCGAGAGTCGTGCGGATGCGCAAGCGCGGGTGGCGCGGGGTGAGGGCTAACCGATTCCCTCGTAAATCGCCGCCAACGCCGCCGCATTCGTTTCCCAGCTGAAGCGCGCCGCATGGGACGCCACCGCATCGCGGCTGAGCGGCGCGGCGAGCAGGTCGTTCACCGCGGCGGCGATTGCCTGGGGCGTGCGCTCGGCAATCCGCCCGGCGTCCGGCCCGGTCAGCACTTCGCGCGCGCCGCCCGCCTGGGCGATCACCAGCGGGCAGCCGCAGGCCAGTGCCTCGACCCAGACGTTAGCCAGGCCTTCCGCGATCGACGGCAGTACCATTGCGTCCGCCGCCGACATGACCCGCGGCAACAGCGCATGGTCGAGCGAGCCGAGGAAATGAACCCGGTCGGCCATGCCCGCCGTGCGCGCCAGGGCCTCGAGCGCGGCGCGATCGGGTCCCTCGCCGGCGATCAGCAGATGCGCGGCGGGCAGGCGGGCCAGCGCGCGGATCACCAGCGTCTGGCCCTTGCGCGCGTTGAGCGTGCCGATCGTGGTGAGCAGCGGCGCGTCCTCCGGCAGATTGATGCCGCAGGCGGCCGCCAGCATCGCCCGGCTCTCGGCCCGGTCGAGCGGGTGGAACGCGCTGCGGTCGAGCCCGGTGTAGTGCACGGCGATCTTGTCACGCGGAAAGCCGATCGCGGCCATTTCGTCCGCCAGGGCGCCGCTCACCGCCAGCAGCCCTGCGGCCTGCTCGGCCGCCTTCAGCATCGCCCGGCGCGCATAAGCCCTGCCGCCCCACACCGAAATGTCGCTGCCCCGCGCCTTGACGGCAAACGGCAGCCCGAGCGCCCGCGCGATTTTCGCCGCCGCCGGCCCGTCGGGATAGAAGAACTGCGCATCGACCAGATCGAACGGTGCCAGCCCGTGGAGCCGGCGGGCGAGGGGGATCACCGCGCGCGCGATCATCGCCGGGTTGATCGGGCCGCCCAGGCCCGGGAGCAGCGTGAACCGGGGGCGGTGGACGGTGACGCCGTTCTCCACCCCGGTCACCGCCGCGTCGGCCAGCGCGCGATAACGGCCGGTGGCGAAGGGCGGCACGCCGATCGGGTTGATCACCGTGACGTCCCAATCGCCGCGCGCCGCCAGCGCTTCCAGCTGCCGCGCCACGAACGGGCCGAAGCGCGGCCGCGCCGCGCTGGGATAGAGCGTGGCGATCGACAGCAGGCGCTTCACAGCTTGCGGACCAGCATCTCCGCGACCGCCAGCCAGGCGGGGTTGTCGACCACGATCTGCCGCTGCCC
>JANOAH010000037.1:0-2771 GCA_031411075.1 Erythrobacteraceae bacterium | reverse complement strand
CGGTGATCGCCATCACGCGGGCGACCAGGTCCTCCTCGTCGGTGGCGACGACATGCGCTGCGCCGTGCTGCCGCAAGGCTTCGGCCTTGTCGCCGGTGCGGGTGCAGGCGATCGAGACCGCGCCGGCCCAATTGGCCAGCTGGATCGCGGCGAGGCCGACGCTCGAGGAAGCAGCGCGCACGATGACCCCGTCGCCGATGCCCACATTCGCCACTTCGATGATCGCGTAGGCGGTGAGGTACTGCATCCAGATCGAGGCGGCTTCGGCCATCGACAGGCCGGGCGGGGCAGGCAGCAGCGCGCGCGCGGGGACGATCGCCGCCTCCGCCCACAGGCCTTGCGCCGGCGTGGTCATCGGCAGCACGCTGACCATGTCGCCCACCGCGAAGCCCTCGACCCCCGGACCGAGCGCCTCGATCGTCCCCGCGCCTTCGTACCCCATCGCGCTCGGCAGGGTGATCGGCACCGGATAGCGCCCGGCTCGGAACATCGCTTCGGAGCGGTTGAGCCCGACCGCGCCGATCCGGACCCGCACCTCGCCGAGGCCGGGTTCGGGCAGTGTCCCGTCCTCGATCTGCAGCACCTCGGGCCCGCCCTGGGCATGGATGCGAATGGCCTTGGTCATGCGGCTCCCTCTCGTTTGCGCGGGCGAGTGTGTCAGCCCGCCGAGACTTGTCCAGCGCAAAGAAAAGGGGCCCTTCCCGAAGGAAGGACCCCGAGACTTCCAGGCTTGCGCCCCAAGATTAGAACCGCACGTTGGCGCCCACATAGAAGCGGCGGCCGTTGGTGTCGTGCACGCCGGTCAGGAAAGAGCCGCCGCGCAGCTGACCCGCTGCCAGGTCGTAATTCGGGTTGAACAGCCCGAGCGGCGGCGCCTTGTTGAACAAGTTGTCGACGCCGAAGCGCAGGCCGACATCTTCCGTGAGCTGGTAGCTCGTGTTGAGATGGAAGATGTTGTATTTCGGGAACGGCGCCACGTTCGGCGTACCGCCAGCCGGGTTGGCAGCACTCGGCGGAACGGTGACTTCGGCGGCGTCCTGCAGGCCCGGATAATGCTGCCACTGCAGCCCGACCCGGAACGGCCCCATGCTGTAGCCCAGGTTAGTGAACACACGATACTCGAACACGTTGGTGTTGAGACCGTTCTCACCTGTTCCTTGCGTACCGACGTAATCCACCACCGCAATCTGCGGGAAGAGCGATGAGCTTTCGAAGTTCATCTGGTAGTTGACGATCGTATTGAACGTCAGCGTGCCCGGACCGATGTCCATCCCCCAATCGACCTGGGCGTCGATACCGCGCAGATGGACGCGGCCCGAGTTGCTGTAGGTCAGGAAGATGTTGCCGAGCGCGCCGGCGGCCGTGCGCGGAACCAGCTGACAGAACGGGTTCTGCGAAGCAGTGACCGCCTGAGCGTTGGGCCCGCCGACATCGTTCGAGGCGCCGGTGAAGTCGGCCCCGGTGACGGCCGGGTTGAACAACGGGTCGAAACACTGCCGCTGCACCGCCGCTGCCGTTTGCAGGCCGATCACATCCTTGATCTTGATGTCGTAGAAGTCGACCGACAGCCGCAGGCGCGACAGCGGTCCACTTGCCATTGGCGACTGAATCACCGCACCCGCCGTCCAGGTATCGACCTTTTCCGGCACCAGGTTGCGGTTGCCCTGCGAGGTCAGGAACGCGAAGCCCGAACCTGCAGGCGACTGCGGAGCCGAAGCTGGCCCGTAGTACTGCGTGATCGCGTCCGGGCCAGCCTGTTGTTGCAGCGCCCGGCAAACGCCTTGCACCGCGCGGGCACTGGTCGGATTCTGCGCCGGATTGGCCGAGTAAACCTGCGGGTTGAGCAGCGAGCAAACGTCGCCCGCGCCGTTGAAGCCGAAGGTCTGCTGGGCGGTCAGGAACAGTTCGCCGATGTTCGGCGCGCGTTCCGCCCGGTTGTAACCGCCGCGGAACCGCAGCCAGTCGTTGACCGACCAGTCGGCGAGCAGCTTGTAGGTGTAGCTGACGCCAGTGGTCGAGTAATCCGACATGCGGCCGCCGACTTCCAGGTTGAATTCCTGGATGAACGGCACGTCGGCGATCACCGGGATCAGCAATTCGCCGTAGAGTTCCTTGACGTCGATGAAGCCGGCGGCATTGCCCGAGGGGTAAATGCCCAGCGCCTGATCGAGGTACGAACGGCCCTGCGTGGTCAGCGTGTCGTTGAGGAACTGATAGTCCATCTCGCGATAGCTGGCACCGAGCGCGAAGCGCAGCTGGCCGGCCGGCAGATCGAACAGCCCGCCCTGCAAGTTGGTTTCCACGATCGTCTGGCGGAACTTCGAGCGGTTCTTCAGGTCGGCGCGGATGGCCTCGAGGCAATCGTTGCTGAATCCGCCGCTGGGCGGGCTGAAGAAGTTGATGCCCGTGGTGCAACGGCCGGTCGACGCGCCGAACCCGCCCGATTCCTGGTTGCCCTGGATGACGAGGCCGCGGCCGAACGCCGGTGCCGACAGCACCGATTGCGTGCGTTCGAGCGAATAGACCCCGGTCTGGCGGGCGAAGGTGTGCGATTCGCCGTGGTTGACGAACGCTTCCCAGGTCCAGTCGGTGCCTGGGATGGAACCCTCGAGGCCGGCGATCATGTTGTAGGTCATGACGTCGGTAAAGGTTTCGCGATCGTCGGGCAGCAGCGTGGTCAGCTGGAATGGCGCGTTGGGATCGGTCCGCGCGCTGAGGAACGTCTGGATTTCGGCCGGAAGAAACTGGCCGATCACCTGGTTGTTGGTGCA
>JANOAH010000036.1:0-22794 GCA_031411075.1 Erythrobacteraceae bacterium | reverse complement strand
AACAGGCCTGCGCCGGGCAGCAGCGTTCTGATCAGGCGGCGCGGCCAGAGCTTGCGGGCGAGGTCGAGCAGGCGGCCCTCGTGGCGCTGCCCGGCGCCGCTTTCGAGCAGGTCGCCGTGGGTGAGCACGGTGTGCGCCTCGATCGCTGAGGCTCCGGCGAACAGCGCCTTCGCACCGGCCAGCGAATAGGCCTTTGTGCCGGGGCTTTCGAGATGCTCGGCATAGACTCGGTCGAGCGACTTGGGCCCGTAACGCAGCCACAACATCAGCCCGATCAGCGAGTAGCGGTGGTAGATCATCACCGCGAACCGCCCGCCGGGCTTGAGCACGCGCAGGATTTCGCGCGCGGCCTGGGGGGTGCCGGGGGAATGGTGAATGACGCCCCAGCTATAGACCACGTCGAAGGTGTTGTCGGGGAACGGCAATGCCTCGGCGTTGGCGACCCGAAGATTGGATTCGAGCCCGAACAGCGCCAGCCTCTGGCGCGTGTGCTCGATCGCGCGGTCGGTCAGGTCGATGCCGGACAGGTCGGCGCCCCCTTCGGCAAACCGCTGGTGATCGGCGCCCAAGCCGACGCCGATTTCGAGCACCTTCTGCCCCACCACCCGATCGAACCCGGCAAAGGCCGGAATAAAGGGTTCGAGACGATAGCGTTCGGCCGATTGCGCGCGGTAGCCGGCGGCGTCTTGTGACGGCAGCAGCAGCGCCTCGCCGCACGAAGCCTCCTGCCAGAAATCGCGGACCTCGCTGAGCTGGGGATTGTCCATTGCGGGCTCTTATGCGCGCTTGGCCGGGCTTTCCAGTGCGGCGTTGTATGCCTGGGCCCAAGCGCATAGAGCACGCGGCCGATGACCAAGACCATCCTCACCGTATTCGGCACCCGGCCCGAAGCGATCAAGCTGTTCCCGCTGGTTCATGCGCTGGCCGCTGACGCGCGGTTCGTCAGCCGGGTGTGCGTGTCGGGCCAGCATCGCGGCATGCTCGACCAGGTGCTCGAGATTGCCGGGGTCGTGCCCGATCACGATCTCGACCTGATGCAGCCCGACCAGACGCTCGATGGGCTGACCGCCGCCCTGCTTACCGGGATCGGCAAAGTGCTCGACGCCGAACAGCCCGACTGGGTGGTCGTGCAGGGCGACACCGCGACCGCGATGGCCGGGGCATTGGCCGCCTATTACCGCAAGATCCCGGTTGCGCATGTCGAGGCAGGGTTGCGCAGCGGCAACATCCATCATCCCTGGCCGGAAGAAGTGAACCGCAAGATCGTTGGCGCGTTCGCCCGGCTGCACCTGGCGCCGACCGAGACCGCGGCCGCGGCGCTGCGACGCGAGAATGTCGACCCGGCGACGATCCACGTCACCGGCAACACGGTGATCGACGCGCTGCACTGGGTCACCGCGCGGATCGAGCGTGAACCGTCGCTGGCGGCGGGGCTGATCGAGCTGGAGCAGCGTTTTGCCGGCAAGCGGATCATCGGCATGACCACGCACCGGCGCGAGAATTTCGGCGAAGGGATGGAAGCGATCGCCAGCGCCGTAACCCGGCTGGCTCAGCGTAGCGATGTCGCGGTGATCTTCCCGGTGCATCTCAACCCCAACGTGCGCGCGGTGATGAACGAGCGGCTGGCGGGGCGGGACAACGTCGCGCTGATCGAACCGCTCGATTACCCTCATTTCGCCAGGCTGATCGCGATCAGTACGCTAATGCTGACCGACAGCGGCGGGGTGCAGGAAGAAGCGCCGGCGCTAGGCAAGCCGGTGCTTGTCATGCGCGAGACGACCGAGCGGCCCGAAGGCGTCGAGGCCGGCACGGCGAGGCTGGTCGGTACATCGGCCGACCGCATCGTGGCCGAGGCTGAACGGCTGCTCGACGATCCCGCTGCTTACGAAGCGATGGCCCGCGCGCACAATCCGTTCGGTGACGGGCAGGCCACCGCGCGGATCGTCGAGCTGCTCGCTCAAACTTCGTAGTAGTCGCGGTACCAGGCGACGAAGCGGGCGACCCCGTCGCGGTAATCGGTGCGCGGGGCGTAGCCGGTCAGCCGCTTGAGCAGGTCGGCATTGGCCCAAGTCGCCGGCACGTCGCCCACTTGCATCGGCAGGTAATTGCGCACCGCCTCGCGGCCGCATTGGGTCTCGATCGCCTCGATGTAGTCGAGCAGGCGGACTTTCTCGCCGTTGCCGATGTTGACCACCCGAAACGGCGCGACCGGCGAAAGGCTGTCACCCGGCTCGATCGCCTCGCGGGTTTCGGGCCGCACCGGCGGCACGTCGATCAAGAGGCGGATGGCGCGCACCAAGTCCGCCACGTAGGTAAAATCGCGGTACATCTCGCCGTTGTTGTAGATGTCGATCGGCGCGCCTTCGAGAATCCCCTTGGTGAACTTGAACAGCGCCATGTCGGGCCGCCCCCACGGGCCGTAGACCGTAAAAAAGCGGAACATCGTCGTCGGCAGGTCCCACAGGTGGGCATAGCTGTGGGCCATCGTCTCGCCGGCCTTCTTGGTCGCGGCGTAGAACGTCATCGGGGTTTCGACGCGTTCGAGTTCGTCGAACGGCATGTCTTCGTTGGCGCCATAGACGCTGCTGGTCGAGGCCATCAGCAGGTGCTCGACCTTGAGCTCGCGGGCGCATTCGAGCACGTTGAAGGTGCCGACCACATTGGCCTCGATATAGGCGCGCGGGTTCTCGATCGAGTAACGGACCCCGGCCTGCGCGGCGAGGTGGACGATCACGTCGGGCTGTTCGGCCAGCATCAGCGCGCGCAGACCCTCGAAATCCTCGAGCCTGCCGACATGCGCGGTGAAGTGCTGGTTCTGCAGCAGCATCTGGTGGCGCCGCTCTTTGATCCGCACGTCGTAATAGTCGGTCATGCCGTCGAAGCCGACGACTACGAACCCTTCGTCGAGCAGCAATTGGGCGAGGTGGAAGCCGATAAACCCCGCGGTTCCAGTGACGAGGACCTTGCGCACCTACAGCGTCCAGTCCGCTGCGCCGGCCAGCGCGCCCTTGAGATCGGCCAGCGTCCCGTTTGCGCCGACCAGCGTGCGCAGCTGATCGGCGCCGAGGGCGAGGTAGTCCTGATGCGGCACCGCCAGCACGACCAGGTCATACGTCCGTTCGAGTGCCCGGGGATCGAGCGTCAGGCCATATTCGTGGCTCGCTTCGGCCGCATCGGCGAGCGGATCGTGCACTGTCACTACGTGACCCTTGGCGGCCAGCGCCCTGATCAGATCGGCGACCTTGCTATTGCGCAGATCGGGCACATCTTCCTTGAACGTCAGCCCCATGACCAGCGCGCTGCCGGGCGCGCCGCCGCGCGCGGCGTGGAGCCGCTCGGCAACCCAGTTGGCCATGCCGTCGTTGATCGCACGGCCGGCCAGGATCACGCGTGGATCGTGGCCGAGTTCGGTTGCACGGTGCGCCAGGTAATAGGGATCGACCCCAATGCAGTGTCCGCCGACCAGACCCGGCGAAAACGGCAGGAAGTTCCACTTGGTGCGCGCCGCGGCGAGCACGTCCCACACCGAAATGTCGAGCGCGCCGAAGATCTGCGCGATCTCGTTCATGAAGGCGATGTTGATGTCGCGCTGGGCGTTTTCGATCACCTTGGCGGCTTCGGCCGCCTTGATCGAGGCCGCGCGGAACACTCCGCCACTGGTCACCGCGCCATAGAGTGTGGCGAGGCGATCGAGCGTTTCGGGGGTCTGCCCGGCAACGACCTTGGTGATCTTGTCGACGGTGTGCTCACGATCGCCCGGATTGATCCGTTCGGGGCTGTAGCCAAGGAAGAAATCGACCCCGCATCGCAGGCCCGAGGTGGCCTCGAGGATCGGGCCGCAAAGCTCCTCGGTCACGCCAGGATAAACGGTGCTTTCGTAGACCACGATCGGCCGGTGCCCCGCGGCCACCGCCGCCGGTAGCAGCGCGCCGACCGAGCGCGATGCCGCCTCGACGATCGAAAGATCGGGGCGGTTGGCCGCGTCGACCGGGGTCGGCACGGTGACGATATAGACGTCGCTCGGCGGGCAGACGGCGGGATCGGCGGTCAGCGCCAGGCTCGAGGCATGGAGCGCCTCGGGCTCGATCTCGCGCGTGCGGTCATGGCCGGTCTCGAGTTCGGCTATCCGCGCGCGATCGGTATCGAAACCCGTGACGTCGACGTGCCGCGCCAAAGCCACCGCCAGCGGCAGCCCGACATAGCCGAGCCCGACCACGGTGACGGTCAGCTTGTCCCCCACGCTCAATCGCCCCCTAGCGATGCCCGAACCCAGTCAGCACCGCCACCGCCGTGCGGGCGATGATGACCAGATCGAGCCAGACCGAGAAATTGCGGATGTAGTAGAAATCGTACTGCAGCTTGGTGCGGATGTCGTCGAGATCGGTGACGTGCCCCTGGTTGACCTGAGCCCAGCCGGTAATCCCCGGATAGACGACGTGGCGATAGCGGTAGAACGGCAGTTCGCTTTCGTACCACTTCGACAGCCCGACCGCTTCGGGCCGCGGGCCGATCCAGCTCATTTCGCCGCGCAGAATGTTGAACACTTGAGGCAATTCGTCGATGCGGGTGCGGCGCAGGAAGCGGCCGACGCGGGTGATCCGCGCATCGCCTTCAAGCGTCATCAGATGCGCGCGGATGTCGGGCGGTGCATCGGCCTGGGCGTGCATGGTACGGAACTTGAACACCCGGAACGGGCGCCCGCGGAACCCCATGCGCGTCTGCCGGAAGATCACCGGCCCGGGTGAATCGAGCTTGATGGCCAGCGCGGCGATCGCGAACACCGGCAGCAGCGGCACCAGCGCGATCAGCGCCGTCAGCCGGTCGATCAGCGCCTTGAACTGCTGAAACGCCACCAGCGGACCGAGCCCGCCCAGGTTGTTTTCCGACAAATGCTCGAGATCGGCGCGCCCGGTCAGCGATTCATAGAGGTCCTTGGCGTTGTAAACCGGGATCCCGGCGAGCGCGAAATCGGCCATCCGCGCCTCCCAGGCGTCGGAATGATCGCGCCGCATGTCGACGACCACCGCGTGCACCGTTCCCGGTTCGCGATCGAGCGCGATGTCGGTGGTGCGGACGGAGCCGAGCCCGGCGAAGCGATCGGCCCATCCGCCGCGTACCAGCCCGAGCACCAGCGGTTCATTGCGATAGAGCGCGACGAGGTAGTACCACAGCAGCGTGCTGCCAAAGCCATAAAGCATGATCCAGCGCGTATAGGGGATACGCAGCACCAGGATTGCCAGCAGCACGACGCCGAACGCGATGGCGTAGCTGGGCAGAATGCCGGCGCTGCGCTGGATCCCGGGCAAAGCGCTCAGCCGCCCGGCCAGCCAGCCACCGAGCACGATGGCGATCGCGATCGCGGTGGCGGTATGCGCCGATTGCGGATCGAGCTTGCCGATCTTGACGCCGAAATTGGCCATCAGGAAAGGCAGCAGCGCGCAACCGAGCAGCGCCATGGCATGGTCGAAGCGGACCAAAGTCCGGGCGCCGCGGCGCATCAAGTGTTGGGAAGGTGAGGACGCCATGCGAAGCCGTGCAGCGTATGCTACCATATGCCGCGCGTGTCATACAGGTCGAGGTGCGCCAGGCGCGCCGGATCGATAGCGCGGAAGGCGGCGTGATCGACCAGCAGCACCGCCGCCGCACTCTCTTCGAGGGCATGGTCGGCGTTGACCAGCGCCGCGCCGTGCCGCGCCAGGCTGTCGGGCAGGGCCGCGGCAAAGGGTTCGACCACCAGCAACCGCTCGCCCAGTTCCGCAGCCAGCGCCTCAGCGACGGCGAGGGCAGGGCTTTCTCGAAAATCGTCGATGTCAGGCTTGAAAGCCAGGCCAAAGCACGCCAGCCGCGCGCCCGGATGCCGCGCCGCCAGTTCGCGGGCGCGCTCGACCACGTAGGTGGTCTTGCCGTCGTTGACCTCGCGCGCGGCGCGGATCAGCCGCGCCCGTTCCGGATCGCCGGCGACCAGGAACCACGGGTCGACCGCGATGCAGTGGCCGCCAACTCCGGGGCCGGGCTGAAGGATGTTGACCCGCGGATGGCGGTTGGCGAGGCGGATCACTTCCCACACGTCGACCCCGAAACTGTCGGCCAGGAGCGACAGTTCGTTTGCGAACGCAATATTGACGTCGCGAAAGCTGTTTTCGGACAGCTTGACCATTTCCGCGACGCGGGCGGAAGTCTCGGTGCATTCGCCTTCGACGAAGCAGGCATAGAAGGCCCGTGCCGCCGCCGCGCATGCCGGGGTGATGCCGCCGATCGCGCGGTCGTTGCTGATCAGTTCGATCAGCGTCCGCCCTGGCAGCACGCGTTCCGGACAGTAGGCGAAGTGGACGTCGTGCGCGTCACTGCCCGCATAGGGCAGGCCGAGATCGGGGCGGAGCGTCGCGATCGTGTCACGGACCGCGTCGGTCGTACCCACGGGCGACGTCGACTCGAGAATGACCGTGTTGCCCGCTGCCAGCACCGGCGCAATGGCGCGCGCGGCATCGAGGACATAGCCGATGTCGGGCTGGGTGCCGTCGCGCAGCGGCGTCGGTACGGCGATGACGAAGACGTCGGCCGGCTCCGCCTCGGTGGTCGCGCGCAGCCGGCCCGTCCCCGCCATCTCGCGGACCAGATGGTCGAGCCCCGGTTCCTGGATATGCGGTGCGCCGGCATTGACCGCAGCCACCACCGCCGGGCTGACATCGACCCCGATCACCGCGATCCCGGCGCGCGCCACCACCGCGGCGGTGGGCAAGCCGATATAACCGAGACCGATCACGGCAACCGTCAAAGGCGCGGCGCAAGTCGCTGAGTTATCGTGATCATCAAGCAATTCTGGGGATTTCCGGCACGGTGAGAGCGGCGGATGGTGCGTTTAGCGCCTGACCGGACGATTGCAATTGCCGATCTTCGCCGGCGCGCCCGCGGGCGGGTTACAGCGCCGCAAAACGGGCCTTGCCGTCGCAGCGGACGCCCTCTAGAGCGGCGCCTTCGCTGCGCCGACCGCGAGTCAGGCGCCGCCCTCGTAACGCTCAACACAAGGTATTTCGTGGCATTGATGACGCGCTTGGTGACCAAGGCGCTGTTGGTGTCGGGATGCATCGCGGCAGCAGCCGCTTCATGCTATTTCGCCTCCGTCCAATCCTTTCTGGTGTCCTCGCCGCAGCTTATCGGGGTGCTTAGCCCGTCGGAGCCGCGCCTGTTGGTGCGCATGGCGGACGGCCTGTTTGCGCTCGACCAGCAGCGGCTGATCGAGGCTCAACAAAAGGGCGAGCCGCTCGAAATCGAGGGCACCGGTGCGCGGCAGGAAGCGCTGGCGCTGCGGGCGCTGCGGCAGCAGGCGCTGCTGCCGGCCGCCTTGCGCCAGCTCGGACTTGCCCGCGACCGAGGCAGAGTCGACCCCGCCTCGAGGCCCTATCTCGAACTGGTCCAGCGCCTGTCGCGGCGCGAACGGGTGGCGCAGTTGTGGCTGGCGCAGGACGCGCTCAAGGCGAACCGCCTCGACCGAGCGGTTGGCCATCTCGATACCGTGTTCCGCACCTCGCCCGAGGCCTATGATCTGATCTGGCCGATCTTGTTGCAGGCGGGTGAGGTGCCGGGCCTTGGTACGGCTCTGGCGCGGCGATCCGATATGGGCGCGGCCTGGGTCGGCTCTTACTTGCGTTTCCTTCTCGATCGCAACGCTGGGCTCGGCACGCTGGCCGAAGCGACGGGCGCCATCCGCCGCCCGACGCGGCTGTACTACGGCAGCGATATTGCCGCCGAAACGGTGTTGCAATTGATGCTCGATGGCCAGGCGAGGCGCGCCAACACGCTGTTTAACCAGGCGCGGCGCAGCGGTCTGTTGTCCGCGCCGACCCAGAGCTATGCGGGTGAAAGCGCCACCGCGCTGCCCTGGACGTTGTTCGGGTCGGCCGAAGCGGCTTCGGAGTGGCGCGGAACCGGACGTTCGAGCCGGAAGCTCGATGTGCTTGTCGAAGCCGGCAATCGGGGCGCGGTGGCCCGCCAGGTCCGTTTCGAGCAGCCCGGGAGCTATCGCTGGAATGCCAGCCTGGATAGCCCGATGCTGCCACCGGGCGCGCGGATCGAGATCACCTTCGATTGTCCCGGCGGGGCGCCGCCGATGGTGGTGTGGAGCGCACGGGCCGGGGCTGACGAAGCGCAGCCGGTCATCACCAACCGGGCCTTCAGCATCGGTCGGGATTGTCCGGCCCAGACCTTCGCGATCGAGCTGATCGGCGCCAAAGACGCGGGCGATGCGACCGCGTCGTTCGCGCGGCTGCGGTTCGAGAAAGCGACCGGCCGATGAACGCTGCTCGGCATCTTTCACGGCCGTGGCGTGACCGCTTCTTTACGGGCGCAGCGCGCGAATGGGCACTGGTGGCGCTGATCGCCTTCGCTTTCCTGCTTGGCGGCGGCTCTCGGGCGGACATCGCCTCGTTGCAGGTGCTGCGGCCGCTGGCCTTCCTGCTGCTCGGCTACGCCTTCATTGCCATGACCGGCGATGACGTGGCGCGCTGGCGCGGTCATTGGCTGATGGCGGCGGCGATGGTCGCGGTGTCCGTGGTTCATCTGATACCATTGCCGCCGGCGCTGTGGACCGCTCTGCCTGGCCGCGCGGTGCTGGCCGAGGTCGATCGGACCGCCGGGCTGGGGCCGATCTGGCGGTCGATCGCGCCGATCCGTTCCGAAGCCTGGAACGCGCTGTTCGCACTGGGCGTGCCGCTGGCCGCGCTCGGGCTTCTCAGTGTGCAACGCAAGGGCAGTTTCGAGCGGGTCTTGCAAACGCTCATCCTGATCGGTGCGGTGTCGATCCTGCTGTGCCTCCTGCAAATGCTCGGACCTGACCAGGGGCCGTTCTATTTCTTCCGCATCACGAACGCGGAATCGCCGGTCGGGCTATTCGCCAACCGCAACCATAACGCTGCGTTCCTGGCGGCGCTGTTGCCGGTCCTGGCGGTGTGGGGAGTGACCGGTGCCACGCCGCGCCGCGGCCAGCGCGACTGGCGGCCCTTCCGGCAGTCGCTGGCCTTTCTTGGCGGGACGATGGCCTTGCTGTTCGTGCTCTTCAGCGGATCGCGCGGCGGGCTGTTGCTGGCGGTTATTGCCTCGCTGGCGATTCCGTTCGTCCTCGGACGGCGCGTCACCGATATTGTGCGATCGGGTGGCGGCGCCCGGCCAACTGGCCGCTGGATCGACTGGCTGCGCAACTGGCGCCTGCTACTGGCCGTGCTGGCCATCGCGGCGATGCTCGCCATGGGCGTTTCTGGCGAGACGCTCAATCGATTTGCCGATGACAGCGAGGGCCGGCCCGACATGTGGCGCACCACCTGGCGGCTGGCGTTGGAGCACTTTCCGATCGGCTCGGGCGCGGGGAGCTTTCCCGACATATACGACATCGGCGAGCCGGTCGGGTCGCTCGGCGAAACCTATGCCAACCATGCACATAACGATGTGCTCGAAGTGCTGATGGTATACGGATTGCCCGGCGCGGTGCTGCTGATCGTAGTGCTGGCGGTGATGGGCATGTCACTGCCGCGGTTGTGGTCGACACGCGGCGATCGCTCGGTGCCGCGGATCGAGGGGCGGCTCGGCTTTGTGGTACTATCGGTATTGCTTCTCGCCAGCTTGGTCGACTATCCGTTGCGAACGCCAGCGCTGGGGGTCATGTTTGTCATTGCATCTGTTTGGCTTTTAAGCGGTTCACGCCCTGTTCGGACACCGCTTGCCAGCGCCTCGGCGGGTCGATAGCGCGGCGACCGAGTTGGGAGAATGATCATACACCACCTTCTTCGGGTAGCAGCCTCGGCCGCTTTGCTCAGCATTTCGCTGGCGATGGCGGGATGCAGCAATGGGCCGCCGGTCGGTTCTACCGGCGCGGTCACGCTATTGTCGGGCGATGTCTTGCCGGCGCCGTCGGTTGGTGATGGCGTCGCCGCTTTGCGCCAGGGTGCGCTCGGTCCGCGCGACGTGATCGATATCGAAGTATTCGGCGTGGACGAACTGGAGCGGCGCTCGGTACGGATCGATGCCGCCGGTAACGCCGCCTATCCCCTGGCCGGGAGCTTCAAGGCCGCCGGCCTGACCACTCTGGAAGTCGCCGATCTTCTGACTCAGCGCTTGCGGGGGGCAGGCGTGCGCGATCCGCAAGTGGCGGTGACGGTGGCGTCGATCGAGAGCCAGCTGTTCGCCGTATCCGGCCAGGTCGTTCAACCGGGCATGTATCCGGTGCTTGGCGAAATGTCGCTGATGCGGGCCATCGCTTCGGCGCGTGGCCTGGCCCCGTTCGCCGATAGCCAGGAGGTCGTCGTGTTCCGCACCGTGGGCGGACGCCGGCTGGCCGCCTTGTATGACTTGCGGGCGATCGAGCGCGGCAATTATCCCGATCCGGCAATCTATTCGAATGACGTGATCACCGTGTCTGACGACAAGACCCAGCGGTTGTTCGAGAACCTGAAGACGCTTTTCCCGATTCTCAGCACGCCGCTGATCGTCGCCCTGCAGAACTGATTTGAACTCGGAGCCGCCTGAGCCCGCCATGTACACTTCCAAGGATGCCTTGATGGGCGAACCCGCCGCAGCCGGACCGACGCAAGGCCTGTCGACCGACGGAGCGCCCGGCCCGACGGCTGACACCCGCCTGCCGGTGCTGCTCGAATATTGGTACGTCGTCCGGCGCTGGCGCTGGGTGATTGCCGGGATCATTGTCACCGCCCTGGTCATCGGCGCCGTGCTGACGATGCTGATGACGCCGCTGTACACGGCTTCGGCCCGGCTCGAAATCGGGCGGGCGGAACAGAACGTCACCTCGCTCGAAGGGCTTGAACGCAACGAATTCAGGCTCAGTCCCGAATTCTATCAAACCCAGTACAACCTGTTGCGCGCACGCTCGCTGGCCGAGAGGGTGGCGCGCGAATTGCGTCTGTCGCGCGACGAGCAGTTCCGTGCCGCTGTCGGCCTGTCGGTCGAACCGAGCGAAGGCCTGCTGGCGAGCAACAGAGATTCCGGTGTGATCGGCGCCTTGCTGCGCAACATCGAAATCAATCCGGTCCAAGGTTCGAGCCTGGTCGATGTCCGGTATACCAGCGCCGATCCAGTGGTTTCGGCCAAAATTGCCAACGCCTGGGTCGATCAGTTTGTCGAGGCCAGCATTGCTCGGCGCTTCGAAGCGACGGCCGATGCGCGGCAGTTCCTCGAAACGCGCCTGGGTGATCTGCGGACGCGGCTGGAAGATTCCGAGCGGGCCTTGATCACGTATGCCGAACAGTCCGGCATCGTCACGATCGACACCACCGAAGTCGATGGCGAGACCACCAATCGCCGCACGCTCGCTTCGGCCGATCTCGAAGCGCTCAACAGCGAGCTGGCGCGCGCCACCGCCGAGCGGATCAGCGCGCAAGCGCGGGTCTCCGCGTCGAGCTCCGACGACACGCAAGCGCTGCTCGCCAGTGTCACCGCGCCGCTGCGGCAGCGACGCGCCGAACTCGCCGCGCAGTACGAACGCATGATGGTGCAGTTCGAACCGAATTACCCGCCCGCGCGCGCGCTGAAAGAGCAGATTGAAGCGCTTGATCGTTCAATCGCCACTGAGGAATCCGGCGTCCGTTCGGGGCAGTCCTCGGCCGTGCAGGCCCAGTATCGCGCGGCGCTGGCGCGTGAACAGCAGCTCGCCGCGCGGGTCGGGCAGCTACGTGCCCAGTTCAACACCCAGCAACGCGCCGGGATCGAGAACAATATCATCCAGCGCGAAGTCGATACCAACCGCGAACTCTACAACTCGCTTCTCCAGCGCTACAAGGAAATCGGCGTCGCCGGGGTCGAGGCCAACAACATCGCCGTGGTCGATGAGGCCGAAGTGCCGGGCGGGCCGTCGCAACCCAACCTGATTTACAACCTCGCGCTGGCTCTGCTGGCCGGCACAATCGTGGCCGGCGCCACGACGCTGGCGCTGAACCAGATCGACGAGGGTGTGCGCACGCCGGGCGAACTCACCGCGAAGCTGGGCGTGCCGCTGCTTGGCAGCGTCCCCGATCAGGACAGCGAGAACCTGCTGGGCGAGATCGAGGACGTCAAATCCGAGCTTTCGGAAGCCTATCTCTCGATCCTTTCGAGCCTGTCGTTCTCGACCAATCATGGTTTGCCCAAATCGCTGATGCTCACCAGCACGCGTGCCGCCGAGGGCAAATCGACCAGCTCGCTGGCACTGGCGACGATGATCGGACGATCGGACCGCACCGTGCTGTTGATCGATTCCGACATGCGCAAGGCGTCGCTGCACGAATTCCTGGGCCTGGCGAACACCGCCGGCCTGTCGAATTATCTCGCCGGTGACGACGATCTCGGCCACTTGCTGCAGCCCAGCCGGGTCAAGGGCCTGACGCTGTTGTCGGCCGGTCCCAAGCCGCCCAGCGCGGCCGAATTGCTGAGTGGGGACCGGTTCGCCAAGCTGATCGAGGTGCTGTCGCGGCAGTTCCAGCACATCGTTATCGACGGCCCGCCGATCCTCGGCCTGGCTGACGCGCCGTTGCTGTCGCGCCAGGTCGAGGGGTGCATCTTCGTCGTCGAGGCCCGCGGTGTGCCGGTGCGCGGTGCCAGGCATGCGCTGACCCGCCTGCACGCGGCCAGCGCGAACGTGATCGGCGCGATCCTGACCAAGCTCGAGCGGACCGATGCCGCGTACGGATATGGCTACGGCTACGGCTATGGCTACGGATACGGTCATGCTGACAACGATGCCGAAAGCTCGGAAAGTCCGCATCGGGCATCCTGAGAGCCACTCGGCGCAGGGGCATGGCATGAAGGGCGGCCTGTCACCTTCGGAAGTTGCGACGAGCCCGGCGCCCGTCGTTCGCGCTTGGCTGACTCCGGGAAAGTCCAGATTCGCTAAGGCCTTGTCTTGGAGCTTGGCCGCGCATGCGGTCAGCCGGCTGGTCATGCTGGTGGCGGGCATGGAAGTGTCGCGGCGCATCGGTGTCCAGGCTTTTGCCGATTTCACCATGTTCATCGTCTCGCTCAACCTGCTGGCCGCCTTCGCCGATCTCGGCGGATCGATCGCCGTGATGAAATACAGCGTGGTCAGCCGCACCGAAGGGCGGCGCGAAGAGGGGTTGGCGTTGCTGGCCGCGTCGCAGCAGGTTTCGCTGGTCTTGGCTGGCGGCGTGTTCGTGGTGATGTTGCTGACCACGCGGGCCGGGACATGGCCGGCGTGGCAAATCGCAGCGCTGGGCCTGGCCGGACTGGTGGCCTGTCTGCAATCGAGCTTTGCCAGCGTGCTCGTGGCTCTGCGTGAACTGCGCCAGGTGTTTATTGCCAACCTGGTGTTCGCTCTGATTGTCGTTGTTGGAACGGCGGTGGCGGTATGGCAGCGCGATCTGACGACGCTGATCTGGGCGCTTCCGCTTGGCTATGCGCTGCAATGCGCGGTGCAGGCGGTGGTCATGTGGCGGGAACTGCCGATTTCGCTCAACGCGTGGCTGCGGCCGAACTTGCCGCACATTGGCAAGGTTCTCGGCTTGATGGGCTTTCTGGCGCCGACGTCGGCTCTCGCTTCGTCGCTGCCATGGTTGACCGCAAATCTGCAGCAGCAGGCCGGAACGGACACGCTGGCCGTCGCGACATTCGGCGCTTCGATGACGTTGTTCGGGATGATCCTCACCATTCCCAGCCGGATGGCCCAGCTGTTCTTCATCGATCAGGTCGAAACAAATGCTGCCGGAGCCGGCGCGATGCAGATCGTCCGGTCGGACTTACGTGCGATGGCGCTGGCAGCGGGCAGCGCCGCGCTGTGCGTCTTCGGCTTGGTCGCCGTCGCACCCTGGCTGCTCGGCTGGTACGGCGCCGATATCGCCGCGCACGTCGATGCGATCGTTGCCCTAGTCTCGGTCGGCGTCGTGGCCATCACGGTACAAGTGCTTGGCAACCGGATTGTCGCGGCCGATCGCCCCGCGATCTGGCTGGCCGTAACCACGCTGCAGGCGGCCGTTGTGCTATCCATCCTGCTGGTGCGCCCGGTCTCGGCGATCTGGCTGCCGGCTGCTGCCTACTGGGCGGGATATGGCGCGGCCTTTGTGGCGGGCGTGATCGGCTATGTGGCCGCTCTCAGGAAGCCGCGCGTATGAATGGGGCGCTGTCGTATCTGGCCGGCTTGCTGATGCCCGTGCTTCCTCCGACCCGGGCGATGGGCTTGAAGCGAGCCTTGCTGCAGCTGGCCGGCGCCCGCGTGGGGCCCGGCGTCGGCGTGTGTTCGAGCGCCCGGGTCAGTCTGGCAGGTCCGTTGACCATCGGCGCCGATACCTGGATCGGTCACCAAGTGTTGATCGCGGGCGGGGATGCGGCGGTAACGATCGGCAGCCAGGTCGATATGGCTCCGCGGGTCATGTTGGTCACCGGAAAGCACGACCGGGGCATTGGCACCCGCGCAGCCGGGGCCGGACGGTCGCGCCCGATCACGATTTGCGATGGGGCGTGGAACGGGGCCAGCGCGGTGATCCTGGGCGGAGTCACCGTGGGGGAACGCGCGATCGTCGGTGCGGGGTCATCAGTGCGCCATGACGTCGCTGCCGGGGCCACCGTGGCCGGGGTTCCGGCCAGACCGATCGTGGCTCTCCCTTCGACGGATGAAGAGGGTCAATCGGCGTGACGGCCTCACCCTTCCGGCAGATCGGCCTGTACGGCGCATTCTGGCTTGTCGTGCTGATCCTGCTTTCTGTCGACTACGGACGCATGCAGACGCTACTTCTGGTACTCTGCGCGGGCTGGGCGCTGCGCTCGCCGTATCATGGCATTCAGGCACTTTCGGTGGCCCTGGTGGCCACCACCTTCAACAATGGCGTTACGCCGGTTTTCGGTGCCCCCGTGTCTGTCAAGTCGACGGTCACGGCCTTGCGCATCATCGTTATTCTGATCGTCGCCGCCCGTGCGATTTATGAACGGCTGGTCAGGGTCGACCACCCGCCCGACACAGCGGTGCTGCGCAGTCTTGCCTACGCGCTGGTGGTGGCCGTGTTGGCAATGCTTTCCTCGCCCTTGGTCGACGTGTCGCTGTTCAAGATCGCGATGTTCGCGATCGGTATCCTTGCGGTAATGCTGGCAGTTCCATTCGCGGCGCAGGATCGCCGCGACGATCTGTTCAAATGGATCTGGGCTTGGCTGGCGGCGATCGTGGTCGGATCGTTTCCCCTGCTGGTGCTGCCGCTGGGTTACACCATCAACGGCACCGGATTTCAGGGTTGGCTGAACCAACCGCAGGCCGCTGGCGTGTTCCTGGCCCCGGCGGTGATCTTCTTCTTTGGTTTGAGCCTGTTCGATCGGCTGTGGCCAAGGCTCAACCTGGCGCTCGGGCTAATGGGCACGATCGAACTGTTCGCGACGTTATCGCGCAACGCGGTTCTGACGGTAGTGATAGCGGCGGCAGCGGGCGTGATTGTCAGCTTTATCCGCGAACCACGGCGGTGGACCGCCGCCGCCCTCTTTGGCGCAACGAGTGGCTTGCTGCTGCTGGCGCTGCCGACCACGCAAAATTTTATCGGCGGGCTGATTGTCAAACAATCGCAAGGGGCTCCGGTCGATGTCGCGGATTCGTTCAATCGATCGCGCGGCCTGCTGGTCCAGCGAAGTTTTGAAGGCTTCCTCGATAATCCATTAATCGGCCAGGGGTTTGGCATTGCGTCGGACCCCACCACGATGAACGTCATCCGCGATCCCGTGCTCGGTTTGCCGATTTCGGCGAGCGTCGAGAAGGGCGTGATGTGGGTAGCGCTGCTGGAAGAAACCGGCGTCATTGGTGTGCTGCTGTTTATCGTTCTGCTCTTGCCGCTGGTCAGAGGTAGCCTGTCCTATCGACCCGCGACCGCGTTCGCACTGCTGATCGCGGCCTTGATGACCAATAACGGCGAAGCGACCTTGATGTCGTTCGGCGGCATGGGATTGTTCGTATGGATGATCGTCGTGTTCGCTGCGGGCGACCGGCAGTCCGTTGGCCGATGACGGGTCGTCGCCTGACCATTTGGCAGGAAATGACAACGCCGCATATTCTGCCGCTGGCGCAGGCGCTGTTGCGTCATTTCGACCGAGTCCGCCTGATTACGCTGGGCCCGTTGGACAAGACCCGGTCGGCGATCGGCTGGCAAGACGTCGCCGGCGAAGGCGTCGAGCAAGGGTACGCGCCGACCTTGGCCGAGAGACGCGAGTGTCTGCGCGGCTGGCTGACCGCCGAAGATCTGCATGTTCTTCCCGGGACCAAATGGCAGCCCTGGCTGTGGCGAATTCAGGCCGCTGTGGCGTTGAGCCCAGCGAAGATTGCGCTGCTCAGCGAGATCCCCTGGCCAGCCAAGGGACGGATCGCTCGGTTCGCACTGGCCGCTCGCGAGCGGGCCATGGCGCGCGTTTGGCGGGGGCGCATTATCGGCCTGTTTGCTATCGGCGAGACTGCCCTCGACCACTTTCGCGAGGCTGGATTTCGAAGTCGGCAGGTTCATCCGTTTGGGTACTTCCCGGCCTTGCGTGGCGATTTGCCACTGGTGACATCGGCTGGCGAGGCTCCGGTCATTGCGGTCGCAGCGGCCCTGTCGCCGCACAAGGGCATCGATGTCCTGATCGAAGCCTTGGCGACTTGCGCGGATCGGCCGTGGCGGCTGCAGATCATCGGCGACGGGCCGGAGCGAACGGCTTTGGCCCAGCTGGCCGCTGCTCGAGCGATCGACGACCGGATCGATTGGCTTGGCTGGCGGTCTTATGAAGACGTTCCGGCGCTGCTCAACGCGTCTCAATTGGTGGTGATACCAAGCCGCTATGACGGGTGGGGCGCTGTGGTCAACGAAGCGCTCGGGGTTGGCTCCCCGGTGATCGTCAGCGACGGCGCCGGCGCCCACTGCGTTTTGACCGAGCCGGGCTTGGGCGAGCGGTTCGCTTGCGGCGAAGTGGCGAACCTGGCGTCGGCCTTGCACCACCAGCTCGATCAGCCGGTCACGGACGCTCGCCGCCAGGCTGTCCGCTCCTATGCCGAGCGAGCGCTGTCGCCGCGTGCAGCCGCGGCTTACTTTTATGCCTGTGTGGAAGGCGGGTCGGTGCTGCCGCCGTGGGCTGCCGATCCGGCGCCGGCTCAGGAGCCGGCCTGATGTGCGGGATCGGCGGAATCGTCGAATTCGGCGGCCGGCCGAGCGATCGATTGGCGCTGCGCCGGATCAGCGACGCAATGGCGGCACGCGGCCCCGACGGTGAGGGCTACTGGCAGGACGGCGCCAGCAATGCGTTCGTCCATCGCCGCCTGTCGATCATCGATCTCAGCGACGGCGGTACCCAGCCGATGGTCGATCCGGCGACCGGGTCGGTGATCGTCTTCAACGGCGAAATCTACAATTACGCCGAACTCAAGTCGCAGCTTGAAAGCGAAGGTGAACGCTTCACCAGCGGTAGCGATACCGAAGTGCTGCTGGCGCTTTACCGCACTCGCGGACGGGAAATGCTGGGGCTGCTGCGGGGCATGTTCGCGTTCGCGATTTGGAGCCCGCGCGATCAGTCGCTGTTTCTCGCGCGTGACCCCTTCGGCATCAAGCCGCTGTACATCGCCGCCACGGCCGAACGGCTGGTGTTCGCCTCGCAAGTCAAAGCGATCCTCGCCAGCGGGCTCGTCGCCACCGATCCCGATCCGGCGGGTCACACCGGATTTTTCCGCTGGGGCAGCGTGCCCGAACCGTTCACGCTGTATCGCGCAATTCGCGCGTTGCCCGCGGGAGGCTGGGCCGAATGGACCAGCCACGGCACCTTGCGCGAAGGCCGCTACCATTCGTTGCGCGAAGAAGTCCTGGCTGCGCAGACTGCTGCCGTTCCAATCGCAGCGGCCGAAGCGCGCGACCGGCTGCGGGCGGCGCTGCATTCGACGATGGCCGCCCATTTCGTGTCCGACGTTCCGGTCGGGGTGTTCCTGTCCGGCGGGCTCGATTCGGCGATGATGCTGGGGCTTGCCGCCGAGGCCGGGCATACCGGCGTGACCGCGGTGACGCTGGCCTATGACGAGTTTACCGGGACCGCCCATGACGAGGCCGCGCCGGCGCGCGAGACAGCGCAGCATTTCGGTGCCCGCCACCACGTCGAGCGCCTGTCCCGGGAGGATTTCGTCGCCGCGCGCGAGGCGCTGCTCGCCGCGATGGACCAGCCGACGATCGACGGGGTCAATACCTACTTCGTGTCACGCGCCGCGCATCGCCAAGGCATGAAGGTCATGCTGAGCGGGCTGGGCGGTGACGAGCTGTTCGGCGGATATTCCGATTTCGAGCGGCTGCCGGCGATCCATCGCCGCTTGCGCCATCTCGCCGCGGTGCCGGGCGCCGATGCGGCATGGCGCTCGGTAGCGCGGCTTCTCGGAATAGCTCGGGCGCGGCCCAAGGCGGCGGCACTGCTCGGCCATGCCGGCTCGCTCGAGCGGCTCTATCTGCTCAGCCGATCGTTGATCGACCCGGACGCAATTGCCACCATTCTCGACCCTGACACATTGTGCGCCGGGCTGGCCGAACTCGAGACCGAGGACCGTCTGGCGGAAACCACCGCCGGCATCGGCGACGACAAGTCGAAGCTCAGCCTGCTCAACGCAAACTGGTACATGCGCAACCAGCTGCTGCGCGACAGCGATTGGGCCGGGATGGCGCATTCGCTCGAGATTCGCGTCCCGTTGGTCGACCTGCCGTTCTGGCGCGAGGTGCTGGCGCTGCGCTATGGCGGCCATGATTTCGGCAAGGATGCAATGATCGCTTCGCTGGCGCGGCCGTTGCCGGCTTCGATCGCCCAGCGGACCAAGACGGGGTTCGCGATTCCGGTCAGGCAGTGGCTGGGCGATACCGGGCGCGAGCGCGGCCTGCTGCCGTGGGCCAAAGTCGTCCACGCGCACTTCGCCGGCGCGGTTGCGCCGTGAGGATTCTCCACTGCCTGGGCTCAGCGATCGACGAAGCCAGCGGTCCCACCCAGTCGGTCCTCGAACTGGCCCGGGCGCAGGGCGCGGCCGGGGCCGAGGCCTTGCTGTTTTCCCAGCTCGGTCAGCCTCTTCCCGCGTCGCCCGGCTTCGCCCATCGAACGTTCCCGACCACGGGCTGGGGGAAGAGACTGCTCCATTCGCAAGCCATGGCGGCCGCCGTGCGCACACTGTCGGTCGATGTGGTGCACAATCATGCGATGTGGATGGCGCAGGGCATCTACGCCCGGCGAGCGCGGGCCGAGCGGCGCGCGCGGCTGCTGGTGACCAGCCCGCGGGGATCGCTGTCCCAGTGGGCGATGAACCACCACCGCTGGCGCAAACGACTGTTCTGGCCGCTGTTTCAACACGCCGTCCTGGCGCAGAGCGACCTGCTGCACGCCACCGCCGAACACGAGCTCGACGATATTCGCCGCCATGGCCTGCGCCAGCCGGTGGCGCTGATCCCCAACGGTGTCGATCTGCCCGATCTTGCCGCCTTGCCCGGCAACGCGACCGGTAACCCGCGCTCGCTGCTGTTCCTGGCGCGGATTCACCCGGTCAAAGGTCTCGGCAACCTGCTCGACGCCTGGGTCGAACTCGAACCGCGCCATCGCGACTGGCGCCTGGCCATCGCCGGTCCCGAAGAAGGCGGCGCGGGGTTCAGTCTGGCCGCCGAGATCGCCCAGCGCGGCCTCAAGCGCGTCGACGTGCTCGGCCCGCTCTATGGCGATGCCAAGACGGCGGCCTATGCCGGGGCCGAACTCTACGTCCTGCCGAGCTTTTCGGAGAACTTCGGGCTGACCGTGGCCGAGGCGCTGTCTTGCGGCACGCCGGTCATCACCACACGGGCGACGCCCTGGCGCACGCTTGAGGTTGAGCGGGCAGGGTGGTGGATCGACGTCGGGGTGCGCCCGCTGGTCGAATGCCTCGATGCGGCGCTGGCGCTCGCCCCTGCCGACCTCGCCGCGCGCGGTGCTCGCGGGCGAGACTGGGTGGAACGTCATCTGGGCTGGCAATCGCTTGCCGAGAAGATGCTGGCTGCCTATCGCTTCGCGCTCGACGGCGGCAGCGCGCCGGATTTCATCGATCGGGTGTCAGCGACCTAGCCATGTGTGGAATTGCCGGTTTCAGCAGCGCCCGGCCGGGCGACCGCAGCGCGCTCGAACGCGCGGTGGCGTGCCTGCGCCATCGCGGACCGGACGCCTCGGGCCTGTGGCTGAGCGACGATGGGCGCACCGGGCTTGGCCATACCCGGCTGTCGATCATCGACCTCAGCGATGCGGGCCGCCAACCGCTGCACCTGCCGAGCGCGGGACTGTCGATCACTTACAACGGCGAATTCTACAACTTTCGCGAGTTGCGTGATGAATTGATCGCGGCTGGTGCTGAATTCGTCACCCAGACCGATACCGAGGTTCTCCTCCATGCCTATCGCGCCTGGGGCGAAGCGATGCTGCCGCGGCTGTCGGGCATTTTCGCTTTCGCGCTGCATGATGCGCGGCGCGGCGAGACGCTGCTCGTGCGCGATCACCTGGGCGTCAAACCGGTCTATCTGGCCGAGCGCGAGGGCGCGGTGTCATTCGCCAGCGAGCTCAAGGCGCTGACCCAGCTCGAGCCTGATCTCGGCGGAATCGATCCGCTGGCGCTGGCGCGCTACGTCTCGTTCCTGTGGTGCCCGGGCGAACGCACCCCGTTTGCAGGTGTGCGCAAGCTACAGCCGGGTTCGGCGATGGTGCTGCGGGACGGAAGTATCCAGCGCGAATGGCGCTTTTGGGACCTGCCGCGCTACGCGCCGGGCGGTTTTGCCAGCCTCGAAGCCTGCGCCGCAGAGCTGGCAGGGCAAGTCGATGCCGTGGTCGAAGCGCAGATGGTCGCCGATGCGCCGGTCGGCGCCTTCCTGTCGGGCGGGCTCGATTCCACCGCCGTGGTAGCCTCGGCGCGGCGGATCGATCCGGGCATCCCCTGTTACACAATTCGTACCGTCGGCGGGGTGGAAGTCGGGACGACCGACGACCTGCCCTATGCCCGCCAAGCCGCCGCGGCGCTCGGCGTGCCGCTGCGCGAAGTCGAGGTCGACGCCGGCGCGATGGCCGATGACCTGGCGCTGATGGTCGGCCTGCTCGACGAACCGCTGGCCGATCCCGCCTGCCTCAACGTGCTCTACATCGCGCGGGCCGCGCGCGCCGATGGGATCAAGGTGATGCTTTCGGGCACCGGCGGGGACGACGTGTTTTCGGGCTATCGCCGCCATGCCGCGCTGGCCTGGGCCGACCGGACCCGGTTGCTGCCGCGCTGGCCGTTTCGCGCCGCCTCCGGCGCGCTGACGCCGTTCGCGCGCTCCGGCACGCTGCGGCGCGGCGCCAAGCTGCTGCACCTGCTCGGCCAGCCGGCAGGCGATCGGCTGGTCGAATCGTTCCGCTGGATCGAGGCCGACCGATTGCGCGCGCTGCTTCTCCCCGAATTGCGCGCCACGTTGGCCGAGCGCGAGGAAGAAGCGCCGCTACGCGCGGTGCTGGCCGCGAGCGCAGATCTGCCCGAACTTGAGCAATGCCTTGAGCTCGAGAAGCGCTTCTTCCTCGCCGATCACAACCTGATCTACACCGACAAGATGGCGATGGCCGCCGGCATTGAGGTGCGCGTGCCGCTGATCGACCGCGATCTGATCGCGTTTGGCGCGACCATCCCGGCGGCGTGGAAAGTACGCGGGACCGATCCCAAGCACGTATTCAAGCTGTCGCAGCGCGGCCGCGTGCCCGATGCGGTGATCGATCGGCCCAAGTCCGGCTTCGGCGCACCGCTACGGCGCTGGCTGCGGCACGAGCTCAAGCCGACGATCGACGATTTGCTGAGCGAAGACGCCGTCCGCCGGCGCGGGGTGTTCGATCCCGCCGCGGTCACCGCGCTGCGCCGGCAGGACGCGGCCGGGCAGATCGACGCGGCCTATCCGATCTTCGCGCTTGCCTGTATCGAACAGTGGTGCCGTCACTTCGTCGACCAGCCGCCGGCGCGCCAATGCGAACTGTTTCACCCCCTGACCCACGCTGCCTGACCGAAAGCCGATGAAACAAATCCTCCAGTCGCTCAAGACGGGCGCCATCGAAGTGGCCGACGTGCCCAATCCCGTGGCCGGGCCGAACGAGATCCTCGTCGCGACCACGCGCACCATGGTGTCGGCCGGGACCGAGCGGATGCTGCTCAAGTTCGGCAAGAGCGGCTGGATCGGCAAGGCCCGGCAGCAGCCCGACAAGGTCCGCGATGTCATTCGCAAGGCGCGCACCGACGGCGTGGCCGCGACGGTCAGCGCGGTGCGCAGCAAGCTCGATCAACCGCTGCCGCTGGGCTACTGCAATGTCGGCACGGTGATGGCGACCGGGCCCGGCGTGCACGGCTTCGCGATCGGCCAGCGGGTCGTGTCGAACGCCAAGCATGCCGGCGTGGCCGCGGTCCCCGCCAACCTGGCGGCGGCCATCCCCGACGAGGTGAGCGACGACGCAGCGACCGCCACCGTGATCGCCGCGATCGCGTTGCAGGGCATTCGCCTCGCCAATCCGACCATCGGCGAATGCGTGGTGGTGAGCGGCCTCGGCCTGATTGGGTTGGCGGCGGTGCAACTGCTGGTGGCGAACGGCTGTAAAGTCCTCGGGCTCGATTTCTCGCCCGATCGGCTGGCGATGGCGCGCAAGTTGGGGGCCGAGACCTTCGACCTGTCGGGCGGCGAGCCGCTGCTGGCCGCGGAGCGATTTTCGGCGGGGCGCGGGGTCGCTGGGGTGATTTTCAACCGAACGACCGCCAGATGGGGTCCAAAAGCCCCCGCCCCGCCCAAATGGCCCCAACCCCGGCCGCAAGGACAGGTGGGGGGCACCCGG
>JANOAH010000035.1:0-4245 GCA_031411075.1 Erythrobacteraceae bacterium | reverse complement strand
CGACGCGGCCGAGGCCGTGGCGGGCCATGCGCTCGAACGGCGGCTGGAGATGGGCAAGCGGCGCGGGTTCGGCTCGGTCAAGGTCGCGGTGACGCTGGGCGAGAGCCGCTGGGAAACCTCGCTGTTTCCGAACAAGGACGGGACCTGGTTCCTGCCGATCAAGAAGCCGGTGCGGGTGGCGGAAGGGCTGGAGGAGGACGATGTGGTCGAAGTGAAGTTGGAACTACTCTGACCCCTCGTCATCCCCGCGAACGCGGGGACCCAGTCGGCTCTTGGGCCGGTGAGTGAGCGCTTCGCGCGATTGTTTGTGCGCTGGGTTCCCGCTTTCGCGGGAATGACGAACTTAGAGGGCCGAGCCCCGGCTAGATCCGCTCCGCCTCGGCGATCGCGTCGCTGGCCCTGAGCGCACTGACGATGCGGGTCAGGTGGGCGAGGTCCTTGACCTCCAATTCCACCTCGTAGGTATGGAACGGGTCGTCGAGCTGGGTCTGCTTGAGCGTCACCACATTGGCGTGGCCCTTGGCGAAGATGCCGGCCATTTCGGCGAGTGTGCCGAGGCGGTGGAAAAGCACCACGCGCAGCCGGCCGACCGCGCCCTGCGAGCGTTCGCCCCAGCTCAAATCGACCCAGTCGGCATCGATCCCGCTGGCGAGTTCGAGGCAGTCGATCGCGTGGACCTCCACTGCATCGCCCCGGCGCCGCAAGCCGACGATGCGATCGCCCGGCACCGGGTGGCAGCATTCGGCGAGGGTAAAGCCCATCCCCGGGGTCAGCCCTTTGATCGAGATCGCCGGGGTCTGCCCCAGCTCCTCATCGGGCAGGTCGGCGGTGCTGCCGGGGACCAGCGCTTCCATCACCGCGCGGTCGGCCAGCTTGGCCGAGCCGATCGCGTGCATCAGCGCGTCCTCGTCCTCGAGCTCGAGACGCTCGACCGCCGCCGTGATCGCCTTCTTGCCGATCTTGGCCGGTAGCCGCTCGGCGATCTGGTCGAACAGCGCGCGGCCGATCTGGGCGATCTCGTCGAATTCCTTGGCCCGCACCGCGCGGCGGATCGAGGCGCGGGCCTTGCCGGTGACCACGAAGCCGAGCCACGACAGCTGCGGTTCGGCCTCCTTGCCCTTGATGATTTCGACCACGTCGCCGTTCTCGAGCACGGTCCTCAGCGGCATGTGGCGGCCGTTGATCTTGGCCCCGACGGTGCGCGCGCCGAGATCGGTGTGGACGGCAAAGGCGAAATCGACCGGGGTTGCGCCCTTGGGCAGCTGGAACAATGCGCCCTTCGGCGTGAAGGCGAAGATGCGGTCCTGGTAGATCTGCAGCCGGGTGTGTTCGAGCAGCTCTTCGGCATCGTGGCTGGCGTCGACGATTTCGATCAGGTCGCGCAGCCAGCCGACCTGGCCGTCGGGCCGTTCGCCCTGCTTGTAGGCCCAGTGCGCGGCGAGGCCGAACTCGTTGAGCCGATGCATCGCGCGGGTGCGCAGCTGCACTTCGACGCGCATCGAATTCTCGAAGATCAGCGCGGTGTGCAAGCTGCGATAGCCGTTGGTCTTGGGGGTCGAGATATAGTCCTTGAACCGGCCGGGCACGAACGGCCATGCCTGGTGCAGCGCGCCGATCGCGCGGTAGCAATCCTCGACGCTGTCGGTGAGCACGCGGAACGCCATGATGTCGGTGATCTGTTCGAAGCTGACGTGGCGTTCGGCCATCTTGCGCCAGATCGAGAACGGGTGCTTTTCGCGGCCCCACACCTCGACCTTGAGCCCGGCTTCGGCGAGCGCCTGCTTGATGGCGAGCGCGATGGCGTCGACCTGCCCGCCTTCGGAGCTCCTGATCTGCTCGAGCCGCCCGGCGATCGTAGCATAGGCTTCGGGCTCGAGTTGCTCGAACGCCAGGAGCTGCATCTCGCGCATGTATTCGTACATGCCGACCCGCTCGGCCAGCGGGGCGTAGATATCCATCGTCTCGCGGGCGATGCGCTTGCGCTTGTCGGGGCTGCGGATGAAATGCAGCGTGCGCATGTTGTGGAGCCGATCGCCGAGCTTGACCAGGAGCACGCGGATGTCCTCGCTCATCGCGAGGAGGAACTTGCGCAGGTTCTCGGCCACCCGCTCGTCGTCGGTCAGCTGCTCGATCTTGCTGAGCTTGGTGACGCCATCGACCAGCCGGGCGATCTCGGGGCCGAAGTTCTTCTCGACATCCTCGATCGTCGCCAACGTGTCCTCGACGGTGTCGTGGAGCAGCGCGGTGATGATCGTTTCCTGGTCGAGCTTCAAATCGGTCATCAGACCGGCTACTTCGACCGGGTGGCTGAAGTAGGGGTCGCCGCTGGCCCGCTTCTGGGTGCCGTGCTTCTGCACGGTGTAGACATAGGCACGGTTGAGCAGCGCCTCGTCGGCGTCGGGATCGTAGGCCTTGACCCGTTCGACAAGTTCGTACTGGCGCAGCATCGCGGCGAATGTGAGGGCGCGCGCGGCCAGCGGCAAGCGAAAGGTTACGCAAAAGATACACCATCGCAGCGCCGCCGGCCGATCGGAGGCCGGCCGAGCGCCGAACCCGGCGATTCGCCTTCGCTCGCACGATCGACGGGCTGTAGGAAAGCGTTTTTTCTTGCTCTAGGCTCGCAGCGTGACGGCCGGGACGACGATCTTCGAGAGGACCAGCGCTCTGGCGCGCGAGCTCGGCGCGATCAACCTCGGCCAGGGGTTCCCGGACTTGCCGGAGCCGGCCGAACTGCTGCAAGCGGCGCAGCGGGCGCTGACCGCGCATCCGAACCAGTACCCGCCGATGCGCGGGATCGCCGAGCTTCGCCGCGCGGTAGCCGCCTATTACGCGCAGGAACAGGGCCTGACGGTGGCCGAAAACGAGGTGATCGTCACCTCGGGCGCGACCGAGGCGCTGGCGGCGGCGATCTTTGCCTGCGTGGGCCCGGGCGACGAGGCGGTGCTGTTGCAGCCGTTCTACGATGCATACCTGCCGCTGGTCGAACGGGCCGGCGGCACTGCAAAGATCGTGCCGCTGACCCCGCCCGGCTGGACCGTGCCGCTCGATGCGCTCGAGGCGGGGATCGGGCCGAAAACGCGGCTCCTCATCATCAACACCCCCAACAACCCCACCGGCACGCTGGTCGACCGCGCCACACTCGAGGCGATCGGGGCGCTGTGCGCGCGGCACGACGTGGTGCTGCTGTGCGACGAAGTGTGGGAAGGCATGGTGTTTGCGGGCGAACATGTCTCGCCGCTGGCCCTCCCGGCCTTGCGCGAGCGGGCGATCAAAATCGGTTCAGCCGGCAAGATCTTCTCGCTTACCGGGTGGAAGATCGGCTGGGCGGTGGCCGCGCCGCGCCTGGCCGAAGCGATCGCCCGCCAGCACCAGTTCCTGACTTTCACTACCGCCACCCCGCTGCAATGGGCGGTGGCCGAGGGCCTCGCCCTGCCGCCGGAATGGCACACTGCGCACCGCGCCCGCTATGCCGCCGGGCGCGAACGGCTGGTGCGCGGGCTGGAGGGCGCGGGCTTTGCGGTGCTGCCTTCGGCCGCAACCTGGTTCGTCACCATCGATCTTGCGGCGAGCGGGCTGCCGGCAGACGACGTCGCGGTGGCGGAACGGATGATCCGCGAGGCCGGCGTCGCCGCGATCCCGCTCAGCGCGTTCTGCGGCCCGGCGCCCGAACGCGGCTATCTGCGGCTGTGTTTCGCCAAGGAGGAGGCCACGCTCGATGCCGCGATCGAGCGGCTTGCGGCGTTCCGCGCCGCGTTCTAGCGCGCCGGCGATGATCGTTTTTCCCGCCATCGACTTGAAGGCCGGCCAGGTCGTACGACTGGCCGAAGGCGATATGGCGCGGGCGACCGTCTATGGCGAAGACCCGGCGGCGCAGGCGCTGCTGTTCGCCGAGGCCGGGGCCGGACACCTGCACGTGGTCGATCTCGACGGCAGCTTCGCCGGCCGGGCCGAGAATCGCGCGGCAGTGGAGGCGATCGTCGCCGCGTTCCCCGGCTACACCCAGCTTGGCGGCGGTATCCGTACGCGCGAGGCGGTCGAAGGCTGGTTCGAACTCGGCGTGGCGCGGGTGGTGATGGGCTCGGCGGCGCTCAAGGACCCCGAATTCGTCAAGGACATGGCGCGCGAGTACCAAGGCGGCATCGTGGTGGCGGTCGACGCGAGGGACGGGATGGTCGCGACCGAAGGCTGGGCCGAGGTCTCGGACGTCCCCGTGGTCGACCTCGCCCGCCGGTTCGAGGATGCCGG
>JANOAH010000034.1:0-4328 GCA_031411075.1 Erythrobacteraceae bacterium | reverse complement strand
AGCCTCGACAAGCTCTTGGTCAAGGGCATCTACGACGATCCGCAGCGCGATACCTCGGGCTACTCCAAGCTCGATTTCCTCTCCGGCCTGCTCGATGCCGAGGACCGGCGGCTGAAGGAAATGGATGGCCTCGGGGTCGACATGCACCTGCTCGCGCTGACCGCGCCGGGGGTGCAGATGTTCGATGCCGATACCGCGCACGAACTCGCCGTGCTGGCGAATGACCGGCTCGGCGCGCTGTGCGCGAAGTATCCGACCCGCTTCGCCGGCCTCGCCAGCTTCGCCCCGCACAGCCCCAAGCGCGCGGCGAAAGAGATGGAACGCGCGGTCAACGAGCTGAAGCTCAACGGCTTCATGATCAACAGCCACACCCACGGCGAATACCTCGACGATCCCAAGTTCTGGCCGATCCTCGAAGCTGCCGAGGCACTCGACCGCTGCATCTACATCCACCCGCGCGCCGCCAGCGATACCTTGAAGGGTCCGCTGCAGGACTATGGTATGGACTCGGCGATGTGGGGCTACGGCGTCGAAGTCGGCACCCATGCGGTGCGGATGATGGCCGGCGGGGTGTTCGACCGCTTCCCCAAGCTCAAGATCTGCATCGGCCACATGGGCGAAGCGGTGCCGTTCTGGATCTGGCGGATCGATTTCATGAACAGCCGCGCGCAGACGGTCGGGCGCTCGCCGAAGACCCAGCGCAGCATGGCCGAATACTTCGCCGACAACTTCGTCATCACCACCAGCGGCGTCGAAGACCCGCTGGCGCTGCGCTATGCGATCGACAAGCTGGGCGTCGACAAGGTGATGTGGGCGATCGACTATCCCTATCAGCCGAGCGAGCCGGCGGTGCGCTTCATCGAGGCGTTCGACTGCACCGAGGCCGAACGCCACGCGCTATGCCACGGCAACGCCGAGCGGATTTTTCACATCGCTGCGGCGTGATCGCGGAAACATGACGCCCGTCCATCCGTTATCCGGTCCTGCATACAGGTTCGGCCAACCCGGCCCGAGCCGCGGGACAAGGATCGCAAGCGATGAGCATTTTCGGCAAGATCAAGGACGCCATCTTCGGCAAGGCGCGCGCGGCGGAGCCGACTTGGCATGCCCCGGGGCAACCCACCGGCGGGGCGGCGACGACCGCGGCGCCGGCCCCGCAGCCGGTCAGCGAAGTCGATGTCGAAGCGCAGCTCGATGCGCGGGATGGCGCCGACAAGCTCAACTGGCGCAGTTCGATCGTCGACCTGATGAAGCTGCTCGGCCTCGACGCCAGCTACGACGAGCGCAAGGAACTGGCGCAGGAACTGGGCCGCAGCGACTACGAAGGCTCGGCCGAGGACAACATCTGGCTGCACCGTCAGGTCATGACCAACCTCGCCGCCAACGGCGGCCGCGTGCCGGCCGACTTGCGCGACTGACCTTGGTTAAACCCTGGAGCGGCGCATGACCGCGCCGCTCCAGGACCTCAAGGTCGTCGAGCTCGCCCGCATCCTCGCCGGCCCCTGGGCCGGGCAGGTGCTGGCCGATCTCGGCGCCGAGGTGATCAAGGTCGAAAGTCCGGACGGCGACGATACGCGGCGCTGGGGCCCGCCGTTCGTCGGCGAAGACGCGGCCTATTTCCACGCCGCCAACCGCGGCAAGCGGTCGGTGGTGGCGGACTTCGGAACCGAGGAGGGCCGGGCGGCGGTACTCGAGCTGGTGCGCGACGCCGATGTGCTGATCGAGAATTTCAAGCTCGGCGGCCTCGCCAAGTACGGGCTCGACTACGCCAGCCTCAGGGCCCTCAACCCGCGGCTGGTCTATTGTTCGATCACCGGCTTTGGCCACACCGGGCCATACGCCGCCCGCGCCGGGTATGACTTCATCGTCCAGGGGATGAGCGGGATCATGGACCTGACCGGCGATCCCGCCGGACCGCCGCAGAAGATCGGCGTCGCTTACGCCGACATCCTCACCGGGCTCTACGCGGTGATCGCCATCCAGGTCGCGCTGCGCCAGCGCGAGGTGACCGGGCGTGGCCAGCATATCGACCTGGCGCTGTTCGACGTGATGACCGGCACGCTCGCCAACCAGGCGATGAATTACCTGGTTTCGGGCGAGAGCCCGACGCGGCTCGGCAACGCCCACCCCAACATCGCGCCCTACGAGGCCTTTCCTGTGGCCGACGGCTGGGTGATCGTCGCGGTCGGCAACGATGCGCAGTTCGAACGGTTCGCGCGGGTGATCGCGCTGGCGGCGGAGAAGGGCTGGCGCACCAACGCCGGCCGCGTCGCCGACAGAGTGGCGCTGTCCGCCGCCATTGCCGAGCGTACCGGCCAATGGCCTCGCGGCGCCCTGCTCGCCGCGCTTGAAGCGCAGGGCATTCCCGCCGGCCCGATCAACACCGTCGCGCAGGCGCTGGCCGACCCGCAGATCGCGGCGCGCGGCATGGTGCTTGACCTGGGCGAGGGCCTGCGCGGCATCGCCAGCCCGCTGCGCTTCTCCGACGCCGAACTGGCGCCGGCCAAACCCTCGCCCAAACTGGGAGAACCTCGATGAGCACCCGCCACCTGGTCGACCGCGAGATCGCCGCCATGCTCGACATGCCGAGCCTCGACCTGACCGACGCTACGCTCGCCGAAGTGCGCGCTAACCCGCTGTTCACCGGTGAACTGGTGCCGCCACCGCCGTTCGCGGTGAGCGAGGCGTTCGCGCCGGTCGAGGGCGCGCCTGACGTGCGGCTGGTGGTAATGAACCCGCCGAGCGAGCAAACCGGGCGCGGCGCCATCCTGCATATCCATGGCGGCGGCATGGTGGTGGGCACGGCCGACCGCGCGGTGGCCGACAAGCCGCAGCTGGCGCTGGCGCACAATTGCGTGGTGGTTTCGGTCGATTACCGGCTGGCCCCGGAACACCCGTTTCCTGCGCCGCAGGAGGACGACTACGCCGCGCTGCTGTGGCTGGTCGACCATGCCGAGGAACTCGGCGTCGATCCGGCGCGGATCGTGGTGATGGGCGAAAGCGCCGGCGGCGGCCTCGCCGCTGCCCTCGCGTTGATGGCGCGCGATCGCGGCGGGCCCAAGCTCGCCGGGCAAGTGCTGATCTACCCGATGCTCGACTGGCGCACCGGCGGCACCGAGTGCCAGCACAACAACCGCCACACCGGCGAATGGGTGTGGACGCGCGACAAGAACCGTTATGGCTGGCAGGCGCTTAAAGGCGATTACGCCGCGGACGACGCGCGCCGCGGCTGGTTTTCGCCCGCGCTGGCCGACGATCTTGTCGGCTTGCCGCCGGCCTACATCGTCACCGGCGCGCTCGACCTGTTTCTCGACGAGGACCTCGCCTACGCCCGCCGCCTGATCGACGCCGGGGTATCGACCGAACTCCACGTCTATCCCGGCGCGATCCACGCCTTCGAGATGGTGCCCGACACCGCGCTTGCGGCGCAGGCGGCGGCCGATCTCGGACGCGGGCTCAAGCGCATGCTGGCTTAACCGCGGTTCAGATCGGTCGCGATCGGTATCGGATCACCGGCCCGGGTACCGTCAGGGGGCGGCGCCGTGACAAACTCCGACAATTTGCGGATCGCGCGGCACAGCGGTGCGACGAAGCGGGCCTAACTGGACGGCACGCCACCCGGCGCCCCCAAGCAAAGGACCGCTTTCCATGATCAACCTGCTCAAAACCCTCGCCGCCGCATCGCTGTCGTTGCTTGCCGTCGCGCCCGCCGCCGCCGAGACGGTGACCGTCAGTTACGCCGATCTCGACGTTACCACGCCGGCCGGTGCCGCCGTGCTCGCCGAACGGGTCAAGTCGAGCGCCGACACGGTCTGCGGCCGGCCGGAAAGCCGCGACCTCAAGGTGCTGGCCGATTGGCAGGCGTGCCGGGACGCCGCGATCGAGGCCGCCACCACCGAGCTTGCCCGCAAGGGTGCGCCGCTGGCGACGCTCGCCGCGCTCTGAGCTTGCCCGGTCTATCCGCAGCGGCCGCCGGCAACGGCGGCCGCCAGCGTGTCAGGCCGCGCCGATGCGCTGCAGTTTGGCTAGCAGCGTCTGATCGTCGTAAGGTTTGGTGACGAAGCCGTCGGCGCCCGCGGCGATCCCGCGGCCGACCACGGCCGGTTCGTTCTCCGTGGTGCAGAACACCACCTTGGGCGCGGCGCCGCCATCCTGTGTGCGCAGCGCGGTGACGAAGTCGATCCCGCTCATCACCGGCATGTTCCAGTCGAGCAGGATCAGATCGGGCATCCCGCCCGCGGCGCAGCGAGCCAGCGCTTCCTCGCCGTTTTCCGCTTCGCTGACGGTGAAGCCGAGCCCGGCGACGACGCGGCGCGAGACCGCGCGCA